>NZ_LJWX01000002.1:0-320755 GCF_001431705.1 Ferrovum sp. JA12
CAAATCCTTTGATTGTGACTATGCCCAAGGATTCCTCTATTCTAAGGCTGTTACTAGTACTGAATTTGAGTTGTTAATACAAAAAGCAAATTTTAACTCCTTGGGCATGAGTTCGAGTCATGACTGGCCCACTATGACATAAGGCGAAGCAGACAAAAGTGCACTATTTCTTTTGACGCACACCAAATACACGGTTAATTTTGCTACTGTTAGTAACAAATAGAATGGTTTGGTTTTGTGGCACATTAATGACCCGCTTTATTTAATAGGTTTGTCTCTTTCAAGAAAGCACGGCGGACTTATGGGGCTTACTTTGTTAGGGACCCAGACAACCATCCATGGGACATATTACTGTCACCTTAGTGTCTATATTATGACAACGGTACTGGGCAACAAGGCCTTATCGTTTTATCCCAGCAAAAAGTTACTAATCCTCAGCTATACCAGGATAAGTCAGCTCACTAGTATAGGGTGGTAAATAAGTGGGAGTGAGACAGTAGTTCGTAGCGCCATGCTAGTATGCCGTGTCGGGCTAATTCTCGCGTTAAACATCCTTGATGGAAATGAAATATTCTATACTGGTCCTAGCGTAAATTTACTTCTATCAGTTCAAATTTCTAAGTAGTGTTTTAAATGATATAGATTGAAATAAACTCAGTCTGCTCTTGAATTTACGAAAATTATCCCAATTTAATAAAATATGGCATGATTAATGTAGTTTTTTGCTCTCTTTTTGAGGTGATGGTTATGAAGCGTTTAATTAATTATTTTTTTATAGTACTGTTTTTTGGTTTGATCAGCTCCGCATTTGCTGAGCCAACCATGGATCAAGTTTATAACGCCGCTAAAACCGGCCATCTGTCTGAAGCACGCAGTATGATGGCAGAGGTGGTACAGGCTCACCCAAATAGTGGTAAGGCTCATTTTGTCAATGCGGAAGTGTTGGCTCGCTCTGGAGATATGGATAGCGCCCGATCAGAGCTTGCTGTAGCTGAAAAATTAGAGCCTGGACTGCCCTTTGCTAATCCGCGTTCCGTGTCTGAATTAAGACAACAACTATCTATGTCGCCCAATAGGATGTCTAACCATCGTGAGTCAGGAACTTCTTGGGGGACCATATTAATTATTGGGATAGTGGCCTTGTTATTTATTATTTGGATGGTGCGCCGATTAACTCAGCAAAACCCGGTGGTGATAACACAAGCCCCACCTGGCGGTGGCTATTATCCAAATGGCTCGCCCATGGGTGGAGGTCAACCGCCAATGTATCCTTCAGGCGGCGGTGGCGGCGGGATGGGTTCTGGTTTAATGGGTTCTCTGGCAACGGGTGCTGCCCTGGGAGCTGGCCTTGTAGCAGGTGAAGCGTTAGCGCACCGCTTGGTGGATGGGCCCAGTGGTAGCTCTGGCATGGTCAATGATGGTATGGCGGGTTCGCAAAACGTTAATGGCGACATGGGTGGGCAAGACTTTGGCGTCTCAGGATCCAGCTCTTGGGATGATTCCTCTGGCTCTTCCTGGGACAGTGGCGATGCAGGGGGTGGTTTTGACTCAGGTGGCGGTTCTGACTGGTCCTGATAGGAGGATTTGAATGTCTTTTAAGAGAGTGAGGGGGCATTTTAAGTGGCAAAAAATAATGCAATTCAAATTGGTATCACAGAAAAGCAACGTCTAGAAATTACTAATGGTTTAAGTCAGCTGTTGGCAGATACTTATACGCTGTATTTAACCACCCATAACTTTCATTGGAATGTCACTGGGCCACAGTTTAATACTTTGCACACCATGTTTATGGCTCAATATACAGAGCTTTGGAACGCCGTAGACCCTATTGCTGAGCGAATTAGATCATTGGGTTTTTTTGCTCCCGGTTCTTACGCTCAGTTTGCAAAATTAACCAGTTTGCCAGATGTGCCAGCTAAACCGCCTAAGGCTACATCAATGGTAGAAACACTGGTGAAGGGTCATGAGAAGGTAGCAGCCACTGCAAGACGTATTTTTGAACTGGCGGATAAGGCCAATGACCAACCGACGGCTGATTTGTTAACTCAAAGGATGGATATCCATGAAAAGACAGCGTGGATGTTGAGATCTCTACTTGAGTCATGATTTCAGGGCTCGTTCAAATATTGCTCTGGCAGGGCTTGGGAGAGTTAATTTCACATGAATGGTTAACCACCATTCCTGGACCTGTAATAGGTTTAGTTCTATTACTGTTATTTTTGATATGGCGAGATCGCGTTCCGGATGCCATGGGCATGGTTGCTGATGGCTTAAGTCAGCATTTGGGGTTATTGTTTGTTCCCGCGGCCACTGGTGTTATTTTATTCTTACCCCAATTAAAAGAGCATGCTCTAGCCGTGGTCACTGCACTTGTTGTAAGTGTCATTGCAACTGTGGCCATCACAGTGATAGTGTTGCGTATTTTAAGTGGTAACTCTAGCCATGAATAAACCTCTACAAATTCACGAGATTTGGGTGTATTTGTCGGGGAGTCCATTATTGGCCTTGATTCTCACTTTATCAGCCTATCAAATAGGTTTTACCGTTTATCAAAAAACTAATCGCTCTCCCCTGGCTAATCCCGTAGCAATAGCGGTGATTTTGGTGGCGAGTGCCTTAGAATTGATTGGGATGCCCTATGCGAAATATTTCCAAGGAGCGCAGTTTGTACACTTTTTGTTAGGAACCGCAACGGTGGCTCTCGCTATTCCTATTTATCGGGGTTTTCGTGGTTTGCGTGGGAGAGTCATTCCGCTCCTTATTGCTCTCCTATGTGGGGCTACTACCTCTATTGCTTCTGCAGTGTGGGTGGCACGTTACATGGGTGCCAGTGATGATATTGTGGGCGCCTTAATTGCAAAATCTGTCACAGCACCCATTGCCATGGGGGTAGCAGAACGTATTCATACTTCACCAACCTTAACCGCCGTGTTTGCTGTGATTACCGGCATTCTGGGAGCGGTCTTTGCGCGTTATGTATTCGATTTTATGGGTATGCGTGTATGGTGGCAACGCGGTTTTGCTATCGGTCTCGCCGCCCACGGTATCGGTACTTCCAGAGCCTTTAGTGTGCATCCTGAGGCAGGTACTTACGCGAGTCTTGCCATGGGCTTGCATGGTATTCTTGGTGCCGTAGTGATTCCTTTAATTGCTTCATATATTCCCTATTAATTATGTATGATTTAGCCCCTCCCTTATTGAGTCAAGGAATTCAGCTAGCTTTGGCCCCCGTTTTTCTTTTAACCGCTGTGGCAACTCTCGTGTCGGCACTCACTTCACGATTAGCAAGAGTAGTTGACCGCTCGCGCTTTTTACAGGGGGTGTTAAAAGATGAAATACATCCGCATTACAACAAGGAAGACTATCGAAAAGAATTGGGGTACCTTGCAATGCGCGGTAAACTAATTAATATATCTATGGCATTGGTGGTGTTTTGTGGGCTATCTATTGGTTTGACGGTACTTGGATTATTTTTTTCTGAAACTGTATCAGGGAGAGTGCAGCTTTCGAAGATTGTATTGGATACTTTTGTAGTGGGGATTGGATCCTTCGTCCTATCTTTATTATGTCTTTTATTTGAGGTATTCGTGGCTTCCTACTCTATCCGCTATAAAGAAGAATGATTTACTTTTATTAACACTTTCTTCATTAATAAGAAGAACTTAGGCTTATAATCGAAGTCATAATTAAGTGTATAGTCCTTGGGTAATGATATGAAAAATACAATGATCAACCCCCTTTCTAAAATTGCTTTATCTTTTTTCTTCTTAACGATTTCAGGTATTGCTCTGGCTTTCTCTGGTGGAGGTCATGGAGGAGGTCATGCTGGAGGAGGGCATGCCAGTCAAGCTTTCCAAGGTCGGGGTGGTTATTACAATCGAGGTGGCTACTATGGTCGAGGTGGCTACTATGGTCGAGATGGGTTTGAACGAAACTATGTGGGCTTTGGTTTTGGGTATGGCCTTGGCTTGGGTTTTGGCTCTCCTTTTTGGGGAGATCCCTTTTTTTCGCCCTATCCTTATTATCCACCCCTTTATTATCCACCCGCTCCCACTGTGGTCATCAATCAGCCTCCTTCGCCACCTGTGTCACCACAGGGCACCACCTATATTCCTCCTTTGGTTTCAGGGAACGGCGCGTTACCAATGGATCCTAACAATGGGAACACGGGCTATTTTTATTGTCCTGATAATAAGGGTGTTTATCCACAAATTAAGACTTGCCCTGGGGTTTGGCAGCATTTACCCTTGGTTCCCCCAGGTGCGATTCAGTAGTCTGAATTAACGATAAACCAATACAGGTATTTCTGAATGGGTAAGAACTTTTTGCGTTTCGCTACCTAGAAGAAAACCTGTTAATCCACGACGGCCATGGGAGGACATGAGTATTAAATCGCATTGCTCAGCTTTAGCTGTGTTAATGATTCCTTGATAGGGGGAAAACTCAATACTTTTTACAATATTGCAACTCACCCCAGCGGCCTCAGCTTCTGTTTGTGCGGTCTGTAAGTGTTTATCAGTTTCCTTTTGTAACTCATCCATGATGCTTTGGGGTGTTTCAACGGCAAACTCAGTCATGGGTAAAAACTCTACCACTGCCGAGTAAATAGTTATTTTAGCGTGCAGCTCTTTGGCCATGGCAATGCCGCCTGACAGGGCTTTGTGAGACAGAGGTGAGCCATCAATTGGAACAAGAATGTGTTGAAACATGGTAATCTCCTGGAACTGAAAGAGTCGATATGAATCAATTATAGCGTGAGCGTTCATCTCAAGGTAAACTGTAATACGATTTTAGAAAGGTTATAAAAGAATGATTCCTGAACTTGGTCACTTTGCACTGATTATCGCTTTGTGTTTGTCTTTGTTTTTATCGTTTTTTTCTCTTGCCGGCGCGCAGAGAGGATCCGCTCTATGGATCGCCATGTCGCGACCTATGGCTATTTTGCTTTTCCTGTCTGTGGGACTGTCTTTTCTGTGTCTTGCCTACGCCTTCTTAACCAGTGATTTTTCAGTATTGTATGTCTCGCAACACTCTAATTCACAACTACCTATTGAATACAAGTTCTCCGCTGTGTGGGGGGGGCATGAGGGTTCTTTACTCCTTTGGGTATTACTCTTAACACTGTGGACAGCCGCTGTGGCCGTGTTTTCAAAAAGATTACCTGATCCGGTAGTTTCGCGTGTTTTAGGTGTCTTGGGGTTAGTGATTTTTGGATTTTTATTATTTATTCTCTTCACCTCCAATCCTTTTGATCGATTGATTCCGGCGGCCACTGAAGGGAGTGATTTAAACCCTCTTTTGCAAGATCCTGGCTTGGTTTATCACCCGCCCATGCTCTACATGGGTTATGTGGGCTTCTCAGTGGCTTTTGCCTTTGCTATAGCGGCCCTAATTTCTGGGAAGCTTGATGCGGCCTGGGCAAGGTGGTCCCGCCCTTGGACTTTGGCCGCCTGGGTGTTTTTAACGCTGGGTATCTGTTTTGGTTCCCATTGGGCTTATTACGAGCTGGGTTGGGGTGGCTGGTGGTTCTGGGATCCTGTGGAAAATGCCTCCTTTATGCCCTGGTTAATGGGCACCGCCTTGATCCACTCCTTGGTAGTTACAGAAAAAAGAGGGGCCTTTAAACGCTGGACAGTGTTGCTGGCCATTAGTGCTTTTTCCTTATCTTTGCTGGGGACTTTTATTGTTCGTTCAGGGGTACTCACTTCCGTTCATGCCTTTGCCACAGACCCTAAACGTGGGATATTTGTATTGATCTTCTTGGCTTTTGTGATCGGGGGCTCCCTCACTCTTTTCGCTTGGCGTGCACCAAAGGTTGGCGATGGTGGTAGCTTTAAATTGATTTCGCGAGAAACCTTTTTACTGGTCAATAACGTCCTTCTAGTGGTGGCGGCGGCCTCTGTGTTACTGGGCACTATCTACCCTATGGTCATTGATGCCATGAACATGGGTAAGCTTTCCGTAGGGCCACCTTATTTTAATTTGGTATTTGTGCCCTTGATGCTCCCGTTACTTTTGGTATTACCCATTGGTACAGCCACCAATTGGAAAAGAGACAAAGTTTGGCAAACTATTAAGGAATTACGTTGGGATGCTGTGATTGCTCTAGTTGTTGGTGGCTGCGCTCCGCTACTGATGGGTCAATTTCATTTGATGTCAGCGGTAGGGGTGGCTGTTGCGGCATGGATTATGTTGGCGGTAGTAAAACAAATTTGGGCGTGGCGCAAAATGGTTAATATCCCAGCCTGGTTTTGGGGTATGCAGCTCGCCCATTTTGGTTTAGCTCTCTTTGTGATTGGGGTCACCATGGTCAAAAGCTATGAGCTTGAGCGAGATGTAAAAATGGGCCCAGGAGATACCTTGACCGTGGATGGGACTACTTTTAGTTTAGTGGGTGTTGAACAAGTTCCAGGACCTAACTACGAAGCGGTTAGGGGAACGGTCACCTATGCTAATCACGGTTTATTAGACGGTCAACTTTTTCCAGAGAAGCGCTCTTATTTTTCTTCAGCGATGCCCACTACCGAGGCGGCAATTCATTCTAGTTTGACGCGCGATATTTATGTCTCGCTCGGGCAGCCCTTAGGGGACGGTTCATGGAGTATGCGTGTTTATGTGAAACCCTTTGTTAACTGGATTTGGGGCGGATGTCTATTTATGGCTCTTGGTGGTATTGTGGCGGCCAGTGACAAACGTTATCGTATTCAGGCTAAAAAAGAGCAGAAGACAGCATGAAAAAACCCGTTAACTTTTGGTATGTGATTCCTTTATTGGTGTTTGTGGGTTTAGTAACTTTTATGGGACTTGGGTTACGTCATGATCCCCATGAAGTCCCCTCGCCACTCATTAACCATCCCGCCCCTGATTTTACCTTGCCGCAATTAGGTAACAATCAAACACTTTCTAACCGGGATATGTTAGGTCAGGTATGGCTGTTTAATGTCTGGGCATCTTGGTGTGTCTCCTGTCGGGATGAGCATCCCATTCTCCTGAAGTTTGCTCGCGACTACAATGTTCCCTTGATTGGTCTGGATTATAAAGACCGTCCTGTGGACGGCGAAGGGTGGGTTAATAATTATGGCAACCCCTATACTAAGATTGCAGAAGATATAGATGGTCGAGTAGGGATTAATTATGGTGTTTATGGCGTACCGGAAACCTACGTTATTGATAAAAAGGGAGTGATACGTTATAAACAAATTGGTCCTATTACCGATGAAGTCCTAAAAAGTACCCTATTGCCCTTAATTAAAGAATTACAGCAATGAAAATAGCAATTACCCTAATCTGTGCCGTGTTGTTGTCTCTCCCCTTGCTGGCTAAAGAGGCCACTCCTGTGGCCCGTGATCCTGTGACTGAGGCCCGCTTGATTCGTTTGGCTACCGATATGCGTTGTCTGGTTTGTCAAAATGAGTCCTTGGCTGCCTCTGATGCAGATCTTGCTAAGGACCTGCGAGAAGAAATTCGCCAGCTCATCGCTCAGGGTAAAACAGATAAAGAAATCATCGATTATATGGTACATCGCTATGGTAATTTTATTCGTTATAAACCGCCCGTTGATATAACAACTTACGCCCTGTGGTTTGGTCCTTTTTTACTTTTATTGGGGGCTCTTGGCGTATTAATTGCTGTGGTGCGTCAACGTAACGCTGCGGCAGAGGAAGCTCCCTTAACTTTGCAACAACAACAACAAGCTACCGAACTTCTCCGTGAGTAATCTATGATTTCATTTATCATTGCAGCCAGCCTTCTTTTAATTATCATCGCAGCAATATTGCTATGGGTGGCACGCCATCATCATAAGGTTAATGATAACCAAAAGGCCCTTAATGTGGCCGTTTACCGTGACCAACTCACTGAGTTACAAGAAGAGCTGAAAGCTGGCTCCATGGCAGAAGAGGATTTTACACAGGCGAGTAGTGAAATTCAGCGTCGTCTGTTAGAGGACACGGTAGAGCAACATAGCGTTACGGAAAAAAGTTCTGATCGGCGCTGGATTTGGGGTGCCGTGGTATTAATCCCACTCTTAACTGTTTCCATGTATCTCTGGCGTGGCCACTGGCAAGTGTTTCAACCTGAGAGTATGGCACCCACTGATCAACAAATCTCTGCCATGGTGGAAGGGTTGGCCGCCAAGCTTGCTAAAAATCCCAATGATCCTAAGGGGTGGTCGATGCTGGCCCACTCTTATATGACACTTAACCGACCTCTTGACGCGGTGAATGCCTTCGCTCATATAGAAAATACGATGAACGATGATCCCACTTTGATGGCCGACTATGCCGAAGCTTTAGTAGCCAGTGGAGTAGATAAGGGGTTTGTTCACGCACAAGTGTTGGTGGCTAAGGTCTTAAAGCTTGAGCCTGGTAACCCAAAGGCACTCTATTTACATGGTGGTTTTTTGTTTGCTCAAAACGATTATAAAGGGGCGGAGGAGAGCTGGAAAAAACTGATTCCTCTGATTGACCCTTCTTCCTCTGACGCTAAATTTGTGTTAGATAGTATCAACCAAGCTCGTATTAAACAGCATTTGTCCGCCATGAGTATGAATGACTTTCAGGGGCAGGAAGGTCCAGTAAGTACCCCCGAGTCCTTGGCCAATTCAAGTGCAGATACGAAAGCCACTGCCGTGAGTGGAACCGTCACTCTTGATGAGAAATTAAAGTCCAAAGTTAGCGGTCAAGAAATTGTGTTTATTTTTGCCCGGGCCACGAATGGCCCGCGTATGCCACTAGCGGTTTTACGAATTCCCGTAACTCAATTACCCTATCATTTTGAGTTAACCAAAAATATGGCCATGAGTCCTAACTTTAATTTAAGTACCGTGAGTGAAGTGACCGTTGAAGCAAAAATTAGTCGTTCAGGAACGGCTACCCCCTCTGCGGGAGATTTGATTGGAAAGAGTGTGGCCGTGAAACCCGGTAGCCATGATGTCCAAGTGTTAATTAACCAAGTGACGCCTTAAAAATGCCACTTGGTGGGTGAATATAGAGTAATCATTAATCAATTCATTTTTAAGGTTTTAGAGGTTTGTTCCACTTGCTTGGCTTGATCAAGAGCCGCTTTTGCCTCTGGTGGCATGTAATTGGAATCGTGTTTAGCTAGCACTTCGGAAGCCACAAACATGCCATTGTTGCCAAGCTTTCCCTCCGCAACCACCCCTCGCCCTTCCTTAAAGAGATCAGGCAGTATGCCCGTGTAACTCACCGGAAAATCTCTACGGGTATCCGTGACGACAAAATAAGACACCACACCCTCGTGTTTTAGCGTGCCTTGTTTCACTAATCCACCAATTCTAAAGGCGCGATCATGGGGAGCTTCGCCATTAGCAATTTGCGTTGGGGTATAGAAGAAAACGAGATTACTACGAAAGGCTTTCACCACAAAAGTGGCGGCAACACCCAGCACCAACATGGCCCCTAAAATAAAGAATAAGCGTTTTTGACGGGGTTTCATGGCTGTCCTCCTAGACGTTTCACTTGACGTTTTATTTTTTGGCTACGGGAGTTTAATATCCATGGCTCGATGATCATGGCTAGGGTACATATACCAAAGCTGCCCCACACATAGAGCCCATACCCCCCCATATGAAAAAAATCTTCTAAACTATTCCACTGCATTTTTTTTAACCCATTCGCTAGTCATTTCTCGTTCTAGAATAATACAGCGCACACGTTTTAGTACTATAGCAATAGTGTAACTCCAAAAGGCCAATGCCATAATAAGCATTCCCATTAGCATGGTATGCGCCATAGTGGGCGCTTTTGTCATAGAAATGCTGGCACCTTGGTGTAGAGTGTTCCACCAAATCACTGAAAAATAGATGATGGGAACGTTCACCACGCCCACTAATGATAATATCGCGCCAGCCTTGTCACGGCGCCGAGGGTCATCAATGGCTGAGGTTAAGGCCAAAAACCCTAAATAAAGAAAAAATAGAATCAATTGTGAGGTCAGACGGGCATCCCATACCCACCAAGTGCCCCACATGGGTTTGCCCCACAAAGAGCCGGTCACCAGCGATAATAATGCAAACAATGCTCCGGTGGGAGCCAAGGCTTGGGTCATCATGCCAGAGAGTCGTGTATTAAAAACAAAGCCTAACATTGACCACAAGGCCATCACGCAATAAATGAACATGGACATCCAACTAGCGGGTACATGTACAAAAATAATGCGATAACCTTCACCCTGCTGAAAGTCGGTGGGGGCCACAAAAAAACTAATCCACAAGCCTACCGCTAACAATAGGATAGTGATGGCCGTGAAAACAGGAATTAGCTTGCCTGCCAAAGGATAAAAACTGGCCGGCGCCGCATATTTAAACCAATTCATCGTTAATAGTTCCTATTCTAAAGCTACCTTAAGGGCGATGGCGCTTACCCAAGGAGCAAAAAATAACGCCAACAAATCCAGAGCTGCCAATAACCAAAAATATCCTGACATATCAAGGCCAGCGCGATAAGCTTCCGTTGCCCCCGCTCCAAAAATCAATACTGGAATATAAAGCGGTAAAATTAATAATGATAACAGGACTCCGCCGCCGCGAACGCCTAAAGTCAGTGCCGCACCTATGGAGCCAATCAGCGACAGTATAGGAGTACCCAGTAACAGAGTTAACATAAGTACTCCAATTATAGGACCGGATAAATTAAATTGAATTCCCAGAAGTGGCGTAATTAATACCACAGGCAGACCTGCCACGAGCCAGTGCGCCATGATTTTACCTAAGATAATCACCGTAAAGGAGTGTGGTGAAAGGGAGAGTTGCTCTAAGGTGCCATCTTGATAGTCATGGGCAAATAATCGTGGTAAACCTAAAAGTGTAGCTAGTAGCGCGCCAATCCACACCACCCCAGGCGCTATTTTACTCAATAGCTTAGGGTCGGGACCCACCCCCAAGGGCAGCAGATTCACTACGATTACAAAGAAAAATAAAGCGGTTAACAGTTCTGATTTATGACGCAAAGCCAGGGTCAGGTCACGGCGAACGAGAGTGAAGAGTGTCGCAAAGAGGTTCATAGGCTAAGAACGATCCCCGGACTCATTTCTATCTCTTGGTGACTTGTCATGAGTAACAATCCACCTTGTTCAACATGACGGTTTAATAAATCGTATAAAGTATTGATGGCTCGCCGATCAAGGGCATTAAAGGGTTCATCAAGAACCCATAGAGGGCACGGTTTGAGACTTAAGCGTGAGAGCAATACGCGCCGACGTTGTCCAGCGGACAATACCCTAACGGGTAATTCTTCGCGACCTAATAAGCCCCAGCGATCCAATACTTGTAAAATGGCTTCTTCATTGACCTGAATACCGTCAAGGCGGCTCATGAGAGTGAGATTCTCGAGGGCGGTGAGCTCCTCTTTGAGGGCGCTGGCATGGCCTAAGTACAGTAAATCTTGATGAAAGCGATCAAGGTCCTCTTGGAGTCGGGTGCCCTGCCAACGCACCTCTCCCGTCAAGGGCGAGGCAAGACCGGCACACAATCTTAAGAGACTGGTTTTACCGGCACCGTTTTCACCGGTAACGTGACACCATTGATGAGTTCTCAATGAAAAAGAAACTCCTTCAAAGAGTAACCGCTCACCGCGCTGGCAACTAAGATTAATCACTGACAAATTCATCGTCCTATTCTACAATAAAAAATTGTATTCCTAAGAAACACTTAAACTCCCATGAAAAAAAACCTTGCGGTTTCCGGAATGACCTGTGCTTCCTGTGTCGCCCATGTTGAGGGGGCGCTATCCAAGGTGGAAGGGGTGAGCGCGGCGCTGGTGAATTTAGCCACGGAGAGCGCTGAAGTGGAGCTCGATGATAAGTCTCTCTCGGAGGGGATTGATGCACAACTAGTACGCGCTGTGGTAGCGGCGGGCTATGGTGCTAAGATTCAACAAAAGGACGTGTTTCATCAGGAGGATCTGCGCATCATGGCGGAAATCCATGCTGAACGTCGCCAATTGATAGGTAGTCTCCTCTTGGCAACGCCCTTGGTATTATCTATGCTAGTCACCCTCATCAATGCTAAATGGATGCTACCTAATGCCGTGGCCTTTGCTCTGGCTACTCCAGTGCAGTTTTATTTTGGTCGACGCTTTTTAATAGGTGCTTGGCGCCAGGTTAGCCATGGTTCTGCTAACATGGATGTATTGGTGAGCTTAGGGACTCTTGCGGCTTATTCTTTAAGTCTCTATCAATGGTTGGTGCAAGGTAGTCATGATACGTATTTTGAAGCCAGCGCTGTAGTCATTACACTCGTCTCCTTAGGGAAATATTTAGAGCATCGGGCACGCCGCGAGGCAAGCTCTGCTATTCGCCAGTTACAATCCTTGCGCCCTGATATGTCGCGCATCATTGATAAGGGCCGTCCTGTCCGCTTTAACCGCTTAATTGCCACGCAATATTTAATGCCCGGGGATCGAATTCTGATACCTGCCGGCGAGCGTATTGGCAGCGATGGCGTGGTGGAGGAGGGTGAGAGTGAGGTGGATGAATCCTTAATCACCGGCGAGAGTGTTCCGGTGCCTAAAAAAACTGGCGATAAGGTGCTAGCGGGGACTTTAAATGGTATGGGTCGCCTCGTGATAAAGGTCAGTGCGAGCAGTGAGCGCAGCACGCTCGCTAACATCATTGAACGGGTGGTGGCGGCACAAGCGAACAAACCCCCTATTCAGCGCCTCGTTGATCGAGTGAGTCAGATTTTTGTGCCTGTGGTACTGGTGGTGGCCGTGATCACATTAGCCGTTAACTATTGGTTAGGTGTTGGGCTGGATATCTCGCTGATTCGTGCCGTATCTGTGCTGGTAATCGCTTGTCCCTGTGCCCTAGGTTTAGCCACGCCTGTTTCTATTATGGTGGGCACAGGCCTAGCGGCCCAACGGGGTATTTTGATCCGTGATGCCAGCGCGTTAGAGGAAACCCATCGCGTTCAACGCGTGGTATTTGATAAAACGGGCACCCTGACGCAAGGCATGCCCGCACTCGTTCACATCCGAGTGGCGGGTCATGACGAGGTAGGAGAGATCCTTGCTATTGTAGCGGGACTGCAGACGGGAGTGAGTCACCCCTTGGCCTTGGCCGTGTTAAAGAGAGCGCAAGAGGAAGGGGTCACGGCCTTGGTGTGTGAAGAATCTAAAGTATTAGCTGGTCAAGGCGTGGAGGGGGTCATCAACATGGCGGGAGTGAGAGAGCGTTACCGCTTAATGAGTCGCTCCAGTTGTATTGCCCAAGGAGGAGTGATTGCGGCGGATCAGCTGACTCAGACAACACCCGAACAATTGGAGGGCAGTGATACTCACTCTGTATTGGTGAAGGTGAATGGCACTGAGCTTGAGTTATTAGCCGAGCTGAGTTTTGCCGACCTCCTGCGCCCTGAAGCCCTTGAAGCCATTCAACAATTACAAGCGCAATCCTTGAAGGTGGCTATACTTTCAGGGGACCACCAGGGCTCGGTGCGTCGGGTGGCACAGATACTTGGGATTGATGAAATGAGCGCCAGTCTCACGCCGGCAGCCAAACTTGAGCGATTACACAGCTGGCAAAAAGAGGGAGAGACGGTGGCTATGGTGGGCGATGGCATTAATGATGCCCCGGCCTTAGCGCAAGCTAATGTGGGTATTGCCATGGGCTCTGGAACCGATGTGGCCAATTCTGCAGCCTCTATTACACTACTGCGCGCGGATTTACGTTTGGTGGCCGAAGCTATTTATTTATCGCGCGCGACCTGGAAAACTATTCAACAGAATCTCTTTTGGGCTTTTTTCTATAACGTGATTGGTATTCCGTTAGCCGCCATGGGTTATCTGAGTCCCATTCTGGCAGGTTTTGCCATGGCCGTCTCCTCAGTGACGGTGGTTACCAACGCACTATTATTGCGCAGAAAATAGACAAAGCTGAATCTTTCGCACTAAGTTAAGTTCTGGGCTCTAGAAATATCTCAAGTTCGCCCGTTAATAGGGCGTTTTATGGCGTTGTCGAGTTGTGGCACAGTAGTTGCTTTATCTCATCATCAGCTTTTGTTTTAATAATTACAAGGAGATATAACACATGAGTAGATCAGTGGTTCAACCTTCAGTCTCCCTCACTGAGCCCTTTACGGGCCCAACACGTTGGGTTCAATTAGTGCTGGGCTTAGTGTGTATGATGGCTATTGCCAGTCCTCAGTACACCTGGACACTTTTTACTAAGCCATTGATGGGCAGTATTGGCGCCAAGTTGCCGGAAATTCAAATTACTTTTTCTATTTTGATTGTTATCCAAACATTTTTTTCGCCGATACAGGGCTACTTTATTGACCGTTTTGGCCCACGTTTTTTAATTAGTGTGGGGACTTTTTTAAGTGGGTTGAGTTGGGTGATGGCTTCCTATATTCATACCCTCACTGGTCTTTATTTGACCTATGGATTAATCGGTGGCGTTGGCACTGGCATTGTTTACATTGGTATTATCTCGCAAATGGTCAAATGGTTTCCAGATCGCCGGGGTTTTGCTGTGGGGATGGTGGCTGCAGGGTATGGTTTTGGTGCTTTCTTGACCACTTTCCCAGTGGCCTATGGAATTTCTCATTATGGTTATCAAATGACGTTATTTGTTTACGGCATCCTCTTTGCCATTATTGGGGTCATTGCCGCTCAAGGATTAAAACAACCCTTTACACCGACTACTCCAGCGACCTCTGTGACAGAACCTGAGGTTCGCGGGGTGAGTGGCAAGGTTATGCTCAAAACGCCCTTATTTTGGTTGATGTTTATCATGATGACCATGCTCTCCACCTCAGGCTTAATGGTGATTTCTCAAACCGCCGCCATTGCTCGAGATTTCGGTGTGGCAAGTGTGTTGGTGTTTGGTATGGCAGCGCTACCCTTAGCTCTCTCTGTGGACCGTATTACCAATGGTTTAACCCGTCCTTTCTTTGGCTGGATGTCAGATCGGATTGGTCGAGAGAACACTATGTTTATCGCCTTTTTAATGGAAGGTTTGGCCATGTTAGCATGGTTGCAGTTCAGAGGTGACCCCTTACTCTTTGTGTTATTAACCGGCGTAGTTTTTTTTGGTTGGGGCGAGATTTTTTCCCTTTTTCCCTCTACACTAACGGATACTTTTGGCGAAAAATACGCCAGTAGTAATTATGGATTGTTGTACATGGCGCAAGGGGTAGGTTCTGTCTTGGGCGGACCGGTGGCCGCACAGTTACATGAGGTCACACACAGTTGGTTGCCGGTGTTTGCTGTGGTGATCACTTTAGATATTGTGGCGGCACTGCTTGCTTTATTTGTTTTAAAACCCCTCCGTCGCAAAGTACGTTATTGTTAAGGAAAAAATATGCTCAATACGGTTGTTGGTACACAGGGGATGGTGACTTCTCCCCATTCCCTCGCTTCACAGGCAGGATTATCTATTTTAAGGCAGGGGGGAAATGCCATTGAGGCCATGGTGGCGGCCGCCGCCACTATCGCTGTGGTTTATCCTCATATGAATAGTATTGGTGGGGATGGTTTTTGGGTGATTGTCCCCCCAGATGGTGAGCCGATTGCCATTCGTGCCTGCGGCGGGGCTGCACAACAAGCCACCATCGATGCTTATACCAGCCAGGGCATGAGCACCATCCCCTTTCGTGGTCCCTGGGCGGCCAATACTGTTGCCGGTACCATTGGCGGCTGGAAAACCGCTCTTGAGATTAGTCATGAACGCGGTGGGCAGTTGCCACTCTCTACTCTGTTAGCTGACGCCATTCATTATGCTCTTGAGGGCATTCCGGTTACCCCTAGTCAGTCAGTCTTAACGGCTAAAAAACTGACGGAATTAATTGATCAACCAGGCTTTGCTGAGACCTTTTTGACCGAACGCCAAAGCTATGCGGTGGGCGCAAAATTTTGCCAGCCGAAACTTGCTACAACACTGCAACGGCTGGTTGCTGAGGGGTTAGATAGCTTTTATCGTGGTCCCTTGGCGGAGGATATTGCACGGGATTTGGCGCTCATTGGCTCGCCAATAATCCTTTCTGATTTACAGCGTTATGAGGCGCCACGCGTGACGCCCCTCTATTTAAATTCGCAATGGGGTACGCTCTACAACATGACCCTGCCCACTCAAGGGGCCGTGTCGCTGGCTATTTTAGGGATTGCGGAGCGTTTTGGTTGGCAAAGTATTCAAGAAGAAAGTGCTGATTATGTGCATTTGTTGGTGGAGTCCACGAAGCAAGCCTTTAAATTAAGAGACCGTTTTGTTACAGATCCTGATACCGCTCCCATCGCCGCGCAAGATATTTTAAGTGATGAGCATTTGTCTCAAGGCGCTGAGGAGATAGCGCTGAATAAGGCCCTTGCTTGGGGTCAAGGTAAGGGTCCTGCTGATACGGTTTGGCTTGGAGCCATTGATAAAAATGGCCTGGCAGTATCCTTTATCCAAAGTATTTATCATGAGTATGGTAGTGGCTGCGTATTGCCTACCACAGGGATTAATTGGCAAAATAGGGGCGCCTCTTTTAGTTTAAATCCTCAGCACTTGCTGGCCCTAGCACCCTATAAGAAACCTTTTCATACCCTGAACCCTGCTGCCGTGAAACTTAAGGATGGACGCGTGATGGTGTATGGCACCATGGGCGGGGATGGTCAACCACAAACCCAAGCCGCAGTCTTTACCCGTCATGTGATTTATGGGCAGCCCTTACAGCAAGCGGTCACTGCACCGAGATGGTTGCTGGGGCGCACATGGGGGCAAACCTCGGATACCTTGAAATTGGAATCCCGCTTTCCTAAGGAATTGATTGAGGATCTTAAGGCGCGCGGTCATGATGTGGAGTTACTCAATGAGTTTGACGAGACCGTGGGGCATGCGGGTGCTGTAGTGCGTCACCCTAATGGTGTTTTTGAAGGAGCGAGTGATCCGAGATCAAATGGCGTCGTAGCTTCTTTTTAAGGTGAGGGGTCGACATTTCTGGGCGCCTCCGGAATAACTTCCAGAAATCATAAAAAGAGGCGGATGGGAGTGCCTCATCACATGGATTTACATGGCGTGCACCATTCGTGATGGGGCTTCTAGCAAATGACTCGTAGCGCTGAGGTCTAGTGGTCATTCACTACATAACAATGGAACGGATCCTCGTTCATCACTTGATCTGCCGGTTGATCAATAGTGTTACCAATTGATTAAGGGTGAATTGGTCAACGGCGCCTCCCAGGAGGCATTGATAAGTTGTTGACGCTTTGATGTGTTTTGTAGGTCAAACTAAGAGACGAGATGGGAGAGTTGAGTGAGTGAGGGGATAAGGATCATCAATATCAACGAAGGAAGAAAACAGCCGAGCATGGGCATCAGTAATTGTAAATTAAGCGTCGCGTGACTCTCTCGAATAGTGTGTTGTTGATCAGTAAGATAGAGCCCCATTTCACTCATTAATCCTTGTTCTAGCTCATGACCAAAACGGTATTGGCTTTTTAAGAGCATCACAATTCTCTCTAAAGCTGGGTGAGGATTGCGTTGATGAAGTGCATCCAATACTTGATAGACATTCAATCCAGATTGCAGTTGATGGCAAGCAATTAACCATTCTCTTTTTAAGGGATGTTGTGCGTCAAAAAAAATACTCAATCGTTCAAGGCTTTGTGGGATAGATAACCCTGCTCCGTTACACAGCAGCAATCCCTCTAATACCAAAGGCAGAGAGTGTGAAATACGCTTTAGTCGGGTCTTAAAACGTTGGTTAAAAAAATGAATCACCAGTATTGGTATAAACAGATCCAGACACAGCAACGCATGGACCCATGGACTCCTCTTAAAGCACTCAAGAATGAGTGCGATAACAAGGAACAGGAGCACAACGAAGGTCAATTGTTTGAGCCGGTGATGAAGACGTTGTTGCCGGATATCCGTATCCCACCCTCGTTGATAGAGCATTAAGGATAGATGGCCAGTGAGCTGCGACTGTGACACAAGAGAGAGAATTAATCGAATATTAGTCATTAATAATGGCGCGTGCCTTGTGTCAGTTTATGGGTCCACAAACTCCCGATCAGCCAGAGAAGAACGGTTCCTATGAGCAGGGATAAGCCTAATTGAGTATTGAGAGCCTCATGCCACAGTTGGGGATGTAAATACCAGGTGACGCAGGCCATCATGGGAGTGAGAAGAGAGAGGATAACGCCTGAGGCACGGGCCTCTTTCGTGGCATGCTTTACCTCAGTGAGTAACAGTTGTCGTTGACGTAATTGTGGCGTCCATTGTTTGAGTAAACGTACCATATCTCCTCCTGTTTGTTCATGCAATTCAACGATAAAGATAAAGCGCTTCAACAGTGGATCCTCAAGGGAGTTTAGCCAATGGTTGAGGCTGTCGCTGGTGGAAGAGCCCAAATTAATTTCATGAAGTACCTGCTGTAAACCAGAGTGAAGAGGGCCGGTAACATGCTCTAACAGAGCCTGAAAGGCTTGGCGCAGAGTCAAGCCACTTTTTAGAGAAAAGCATAACAGATCAAAAAAACGACACCACTCCTCAAGGTTGACTTGGTTCTGGGAAGCCGTAAAAAAACTCAGGAGACCACGCTGAGGGCGTGTCACAGGTTCTGTGGGAGAGTACTGATGAAGAGGTAGGGTTGGTAGTAAAGGAGACAAAGAGGAATGATGGGATAAATAACTTTTGATAAGAATGATACCCATCACGAGAGACAGCATGAGATTAATAAAGAAAACAACCGTGAGCAGTGTCATAGAAAAATATGTTGTGCCGCTTGTCGATATTTGGATAACAGTGAAGTGGCCGTAAAGGCTTGCCCATCATAAGAATACAAACAGACCAGTGGGCTGTATTTCTTTGGATGAAGTTCATGAATAGAGACAATCCGTCTTTGCCCTAGGGAGTCTCGTTCTAAATGAATGATGACATCTATAGTTTGTTTGAGTTGTGCACTTAAGTTGGCCAGTGAATGCTCCTGGTGATTGGTGATGAGTTGCTCTAAACGAATGAGGGCATGTTCTGCGCTATTGGCATGAATAGTGGTCATTGATCCCGGGTGGCCAGTATTCATGGCCTGCATCAGGTCCCAGGCTTCTTTGGCGCGTAATTCGCCAAATATAATTCGGTTAGGGCGCATGCGTAGCGCATTTTTTAATAGTTGTTCGCCAGTGATTTCTCCTCCTCCCTCAGTGTTAGCAGGGCGTGTTTCAAGGCTAACAATATGAGGATGGTGAATACGTAATTCTGCAGCATCCTCTATGGTAATGAGCCTCTCCTGATGATGAATGTGTGAGGCCAACACATTCAGAAAAGTGGTTTTACCAGAGCCGGTTCCACCACTAATTAAAATATTGGCTCGTTGATTTACATACATTAAGCATAGCTCAGCCATGGCATGACTCAAAGACTGTTGATGAATAAGTTGTGTGAACCCTAAGCCTTGCGAGGGGTTAAAGCGACGAATAGAGAGAATTGGGCCATTGATGGCAAGGGGCGGTAAAATAGCATTTAAACGTGAGCCATCCTTAAGGCGGGCATCCACCATGGGATGAGTTTCATCTAAACGACGACCCAATGGTGCAATGATTTTATCAATGGTATGTTTAACGTGTTGCTCATTGTCAAAGGTGGCAGGGTAGAGATCTAATACGCCAGTTTTTTTCTATATAAATTTGTTTGGGTCCATTCACTAAAATATCGCTAATGGCAGGATCACTAAAAAGTGTCTCAAGGGGTCCTAGTCCTAATATCTCATTTTCAAGATCATGGCTAAGATCATGGGTTTGAGTGGTGGATAAAGTGAATTGATAAGGGGTCAGTGAGTCTTGAATCCAATTCTTTAATAGTTGTTTTTTGTTTTCCTCGGGCAACTTAATCAGTTGCAACATTCGGGGATGATCAATAATTTGTTGATGCAATTGCTGGCGTAGTTGAATTAAATCCATTATTCATATTCCTAATAAAAACCCCCAGCAGCCTCAATGGGGCGAGTGAACGATAAACCATTTAACGGCATGGAAAAGTGGAGAGAAAAGTCACTGAAAAGCCAAGAGGGAGATTGGCAGGGAGTGGACCCCGTTTGGCATAATTGTAGTTGTAGTGAGGTAATACACGATGAGAGCATATTATTTTGGCAATAGTATTGATTGCTACTCGCAGAAAAATGACTGGGCACAGCGACGTTCTCTCCCAAAGCATTTATTAAGCTAATCGTGAGCTCACTGGTGCTGACTAAGGAATTTAAAAACCCAATATTTTGTCCTAATTGATTAGTGGTCAATGTATTGATTAACTGACTGGGGGACAGAATTGTGGTGCTCTCAAGGCGTGTGGCGTGCCATAAAAACCATTGGCTACTAAAGCCATCCCACATTAATAGAGCGCTGTAAAGATAGAACATAATCATTAGTAAGAAAATGGGTAATAGGAGAGCGAACTCGACGATCAAGGATCCTTGTTGTTGAATGCGATTATTCATACCGACACCAATTCGATAGCGCACTCAGCGTACTCATGTTGCTCAGTGTGGCGGTGATACCCACTTCAATAAAGGTGGGAGGATTAGGGTTTGCTACGGTGCAATCAGCGGTTGCAAAACGCTGACCTAGAGCGTTATAGCAATTAACGGTGTACTGGACAGCTAGCCACCCAGAAGAGCCATTGGATAAACCAGGAAGAGTACTGATGGCAGAGAGATTGGTTGGCCATTGATGACTGGAACTCAAAGAGAGGTTACGTGCTAAGGTTTCGGCTTCACCCATTAATTGAATTCTGTAGAAAGTGGTTGTAAAGCTCTTGACGCCAAACCATAAGGGAATAAAGAGTAGCGGAATAATCAAAAGCAGTTCTATACTGCTGGTTCCTCTTTGTTTGTCATTCATTGACATAGCCTCGGCTTAAAGGGACTTAATCTGCCGGCAACGGCAAGAGAATGACGGGTAGTGATGGCTGGTGCGGGCAGAAATGGGGCGAGCATGGTGAGGAGTTTTCCGACCCGTTGACGGCCACTATCGATGGCCACATAAACTAATCCTTGGGGCTGATTGGCAGCCTGTTGTGCGGAAACAAAAGGACAGGTTATTTGTTGCTGGGTTACGGTCCCATTCAATGAGCTGGTGAGATGGGGGCAAGGACCAAAGCTAATGGTGATGACAGATAAATCAATAGCTGAATTCTGTTGACTGCGTTGCAATAGGTTGTTAATGAGTGTCGTAGCACGTGAGAAACTTTGTGGAGTTTGATCGAGTTCAAAGGCTGCAGCGAGTGCTGCATCATCCAAGGCGCGATCTAGGTTAATGCGCTCTTCCACCAGTTGACCTAAAAAAATCATCATGAGGATGAGTGATATGGTTATGGGCAATATAATCAGTGCCATGATGCTTATGCTGCCTTGTTGTGTTAAGAGTGATGGATACCTCATTGAATTGTTCCCCGGATAATTTCAATGGGTTTTATGTTTTTCGTTAAGGTGTGATTAAGAGCCTCTGGATGTAAAAGAATGGTTAATTGCCAATGGTCACGTAAAATGGGCAGTTGCTCAAGTTGGTGATGAGTAAGTTTGACGGTCAAGAGTTTTTGGTGGCCATTTAGATCAGTATGAATATGTTCTATTTCAGTATTTTGAATAAGAATTGCATGTTGCGGATGATTGGTTTCTCGATACCATAAATCAATGGGTAGCTTAGTGCTCAGTAAATCCATGTCGATATCACTGTCATTCATATTAAGAGTGATTAATCTTGGTGAGTTAAAGGATTGCGTAAGGGATTCGCGGGCAGATACGTGATTCTCTAAAACGGGTAATCCTTGATAAACCGGAACATGAACAATGCTATGTATTAGTGGCTTTGTATCAGAGAAATAGCCCTTAGGTAGCGTCGTGCTGGGCCATATTTGTAATGAGAGATCCCCCCCACTAATTTCATGACCTATTACAAGATCGCGGTTGGCGACAATGATTGGCTTGCCCGGTGGCTGAGTTAAGAAGAGTATGCGCCACAGTACGATGGCACTCACCAGAGATAAAGCCCATAGCCACCACCAGGTTTTATAGTGACTGAGAACAATTCCAAGACGTTTTATCATTAGCGCGCTCCCGAGGGGAAAATGCATGATTCATTTCCCCCAGCGGTAGGATAGTTAAATTGCCGCAGCAATCGTAGTGGCGATGGTGGTGAACTTGGCGTTCAGGTTGCTCCCTAGTAAAGTGGTTCCAGCAATAATGGCAAGACCGATTAATGAGGCAATTAATCCATATTCGATTGCGGTGACACCTTGTTCTTGCTTGATAAAGGACTTTAACTCATCCATTAAACACTGAAAATATTCCATGATAGTTCTCCTGATTAATCCATCGTCATTCGATGTGGATTCAGCATAGGAGTTTTGCTCATCAGATAACAGTGAGAAATATCCTCTTTTAAAGAGGAGAGTGATCCTGTTATTGCAGTGACATCTGTCATATCGGTTCGCATCACTCAATCAATTGTGTGATGGAATAAACAATTGATGCTCATGGGAGAAAGCGATTAAGGCTGGCTTCCCTTTGAGCTCTAACTTTTTATAAATATCTGATAAATAGTTTCTCACGGTCGATGGGCTAAGATGAAGGTATCTGCCTAAATCGTGGGTAGTGGCGTTGGGATAACGAATGACATGGGCGATGACTTGCTTCTCACGGGTACTCAATTGACTCATATGAACTTTACCCGCAGGACTATTGGTATCCGTTTCGCCGTTGATGACGCGATGAATAAGTTTCAATCCCAATTCCGGGGAAAACCATATTTTAAGCTGGGCCACTTGCTCTAAGGCCATCATAAAAGTTCCGGGTGTTTCATTCCACGTTACCACGGCCTTAGCCCCGGCTTTTAATAAGGATTCTTGTTGGATCAAATCACGGTAAGGAATCATAATTAACAAGCCAATATTCATGTCTTGTAATTTCTGTGGTAAGTTGAAATTAAACTGCAATAAACTCGCGTCCGCGATGAGGACATTAGGTTTTTTTCTTTCTAGTGTGGATAAAATTGAATAGCTGGGTGGTTCATTGCCCACCCACTGAATAGAGCGCTGAGTATTTTCTATCAGTGCTTTAACGCCAAGAATAGCAATTTGATGATGACTCGATGCAAATACCCGAATCTGTGATGATTCAGCCATACTGTTCTCTCCCCCGAGTTAAGAAAAGTGATTGGTACAGTTATCATTGTTTTTATATGTACATCATGATAGCCAGTTTGTTTGTAAATGTAATTAAAAGATTTGTAAGGATTGTAAAGATCATAAGTTATGGGTAGAGGGCTAACTATGTGGCTCAGTAGGATTAAATAGATGCTTTATTCCACATCACTTGCGCGCAGTTCCACATAGCCTTATGGATTCGATGCTTAAGATGTATCGGGAATGATGATGAGATGTTATCTTACCTTCAAATGGTTTAATCGGTTGACTAAACGGTAACGGTGGGCGGCTTTCATTGTTCCCTTTCACACAATACCAATCATGTCTCCCGTGAAATCCATCAATAGCTGAACCTCAACCAACCTGAGGGAGCGCTTATCCCTCAGGTTGGAGGCAAAAGAGAGTAAAGAGACTAGCAAGCAAAACGGTCTTATCTTGCTCTTTGGTATTGCGGAGGAGCGAAGGGTTTGTCACCCAATTCAAGAGCTGCTGTCCATGGCCAGTGTGGATTTTTAAGGGCAGCCCGGGCGATAGCGATCATGTCAGCTTGCTCTGATTTCAAAATGGTTTCGGCCTGTGCGCTATGGGTAATAAGGCCCACTGCCATGGTAGGAATGTTGACATTCTGTTTAATGGCTTGGGCATGTTCTACTTGATAGCCAGGGCCCACAGGAATTTGTTGATGGGCCACGAGTCCTCCTGTTGAAACATGGATAAAGCCAGCTCCTCTTTTTTCGCATTCCTGTGAAAAGGTAATACTCTCTTCGATAGTTAACCCACCCGGCGCCCAATCTACGGCAGAAATACGCATCCCCACCACCATCTCCGCAGAGAGAGCATGTTTTACAGCACTTAAGATTTCTAGGGGATAGCGCATCCTGTTCTCCAGAGAGCCGCCATATTGGTCTTGTCTCTGATTTGATAGCGGTGAGAGGAATTGATGAATTAAGTAACCATGAGCGCCATGAAGTTCAATAGCTTTAAAACCAGCACGTTCAGCACGTATGGCGGAGTTAACGAAATCTTGTTTAACTGTTTCAAGATCCTCAATACTCATGGGGTGAGGAGTTAAACTCTCCTCATAGAATTTAATGGCTGAGGGAGCCCACGTTTGCCAGCCACCCTCCTCAGGAGAATAGGGGCTCCCTGGATCCCATGGCCGTCGAGTAGAGGCTTTGCGTCCTGCATGAGCCAATTGAATAGCCATTTTAGCTTGCCCAAACTCCCTCGCAAACGCCACAATGCGCCCTAAGGCCGCCTCTTGCTCGTCATTATATAATCCCAAACAAAAGGGCGTGATTCGTCCCTCAGGGTTGACGCCAGTGGCCTCTACAATCACAAGCCCCGCTCCTGAAATCGCGAGTCTTCCCAAATGCATGAGATGCCAATCTTGAGCTATACCATCTACGGCTGAATACTGGCACATGGGTGCTATCACTAAACGGTTGGCTAGGGAGAGAGACCCCAATTGATAGGGGGAGAAGAGTAAACTCATGGTGATCCTCATTAATTAGTACGTATACGAATCATTTTAAACGATTTTAGCGTCGGTGAGTGAAATCTAGGGTCTTAAGTCGCATTTTTTTTAATCCACATGGTGATCAGAATCCCTGACATGATGAAAGCAATACCCAACAAGTGATATGTGTGAATGGTTTCGTTCAGAAAAAGGTAGGCCAAAAGAGTACCAAATACGGGCATTAAATGAATAAACAAGCTTGCTTTACTGGGGCCGATTTCACTGACTCCACGGTTATAAAAGACATAACTTAAATAACCTGGAAAAATACCCATATACAGCAAACCTAACAAATCTGTTACAGAGAGGTGTAAGGGGTGCTGTAAATGGCCCAGTTCCCAAATAACGGCAGGCATTAATACCACTATACCAATTAGCACCATGGCCGATAGCAATAAGCTGGGTGATATTGAAGCTGGTCGCCAATGTAGTAATACGGTGTATAAAGCCCAATCAAGAACAGCCACCAGGACCCAGAAATCACCAATGGTGACATGCATACTGAGAAGTTCTGCAGGTTGTCCCTTGGCAACAATAGTGAGGACTCCTAACAGAGAAATGACTATCCCTATGTATTCACCTAGGCTTAAATGTTTTTTCAGTAACACCCAGGATAAGGGCATGGTGGCGATGGGAATAAAAGAGTTGAGTAGTGCCCCGTTTGTGGCCGTGGTGGTTTGTAAGCCCAAGTAGGCAAAAGTGTTATAGCCGCCTATACCCAAAATACCTAGAGCGCAGAGGATTCTCCAGTGACGACGAAGTTCAGGATGGTGTTGTCGTATAGCCCCTAAGGTTTTTGGCACAATAAATAGGGAAGCCACTAGCCAGCGGCCCATGGCCATAGTAAAGGGAGGAATATCATGTCCCAAGGCGCGCCCAAGAACCATATTGCTGGCCCAAAAAAGAGCGGTTAATACCAAAAGAAAATAAGCATTGTTTAAGAGAGAGGATTTCATGGTTTGGCGTCAGGTTGTGTCGAATACCTAAAACAAATAAAGCGAAGAGGGATTGACTGTGATTAACTGTACCCATTCCGATTTGATTTGACAGTTACCTGATGAGTGGAAGTAACGGTTAGTTTAAATCTAGTCATTCAAAAATATGACTCTATCATGCCATACCTTTTTTCTGTCAATTAATGTGTGTAAGGGAATTCTACTGCAACACATTTATGCCCTGATAGCCCACAAGATGACTTCCTGTTTGAACTCAGAGATAGCGGCATGTACATGTCATTGGGTGCGTTGAGAAAGGCAAAGGGATTTAAAAACTGACGTGGCCAGAAATGCTTGCGCGAGACGCCAGATCCGTCGTGGGCATGGCCTTGCCCAAGCGCGCTTCGCGCACAAGTCGCCCCAACAAGACCAGCGTATCCTGGCTGTACTTAAGAGAAGGGACGGTAGATTGGCTTAACCATGACAATGTCTCATTAACAAGTCATTATGCTTCCCCTGTCTTGTTAATAAGTCAATTTATACCAAAACCCTAAAGGCAATCTGACAATTCGATCTTACTTAGAATACATAATTTAGAGTGTGACGACTTTCCAAATTTAATGACATGGGCGAAGGATTTCTCTAAAAAAAATTTCTAGAAGAGCTTTTGGCTTTCAGGGAGTTTCAAACTACTGAATCAGTGTTTTAGCTCTGAGTGGTTGGCGTGGAATAATTAATTGCATTTGATCAATGCTCGTCCCCCGGTCAGGATGAAGAGCTGATTTTGAATGGTGCCCGGGGCCGGACTCGAACCGGCACACTGTTGCCAGCGTCAGATTTTGAGTCTGATGCGTCTACCAATTTCGCCACCCGGGCAGTAATCGGCTATTATATTACGATTATGAAACTACGCACAGATGATTTTGATTATTTTTTACCCGAGTCGTTGATCGCCCAAACCCCTGTTCCACAAAGGACCCATAGTCGCTTAATGGTGGTGGGGGAGAGCACCATAGAGGATAGTTATTTCTATCATCTGGATCAATGGTTGCGTCCCCACGACTTGTTAATCCTTAACAATACACAGGTGTTAAAGGCGCGGCTTTTTGGCAAAAAAGACAGCGGTGGTAAAGTGGAATGCCTGGTGGAGCGAGTGAGTAGCCCTCATCGGGCCTTGGTCCACTTTCGCGCTAGTCATGCACCAAAACCCGGGTCTTTAGTGTACTTTGACCATGATGTCGCCTTAACAGTGACGCAACGGGTGGAAGATTTATTTGAAGTGGAGTTTGTTCGCCTCAGTCAAAACAGTCCTCAAGATTTTTTTGTTTGGATGGAGCAAGATGGGGTACTGCCCTTGCCTCCCTACATTGATCGCTCACAGGATCTACAAGATATTGAGCGCTATCAAACAGTTTACGCTCAAGTTCCAGGAGCCATCGCGGCGCCCACCGCAGGATTGCATTTTGATGAGGAGTTATTTGAGCGCCTCAGAGAAAAGGGTGTTGCTGTGGCTCACGTGACGTTGCATGTGGGGGCGGGTACCTTTGCTCCGGTTAAGGTCGACTTTGTTGAGCAGCATGTGATGCATAAAGAGTGGTACTTCATCCCTGAAGACACCATTCAAGCCATCAAACATTGTCAAGAGAGAGGCGGACGAGTCATTGCTGTAGGAACAACAAGTATGCGTGCATTAGAATCAGGGGCGTTGAATAAAGAGCTACAAGCTGGTTCCCAAGAAACAGATATTTTCATTACGCCAGGTTTTGAATTCAAAGTGATTGATATGTTGGTGACTAATTTTCATTTACCGAGATCAACATTGTTGATGTTGGTGTCTGCTTTTTCAGGATTAAAACGTATGCGCCGAGCTTATCAGCATGCCATTGATCAAAAGTATCGTTTTTTTAGTTATGGTGATGCCATGCTGTTAACGCGAGGTCAGGATCAATGAAATTTACCTTACTCAGCGAAGAGGGTTTAGCTCGTCGAGGGCGTCTAGAGCTCGTTCATGGCGTGGTCGAGACACCTGTATTCATGCCCGTTGGAACCTATGGTTCGGTAAAGGGATTGTCTCCTCATGAGTTAGTGGATTTGGGAGCGCAAATTATTCTGGGGAATACCTTTCATTTATGGTTACGGCCAGGCTTAGAGGTATTTGAAGAGGTGGGCGGATTGCATGGGTTGATGGCTTGGCATAAACCTATTTTAACGGACTCAGGAGGTTTTCAGGTTTTTAGTCTAGGGGCTCTGCGCAAAATTTCTGAGGAGGGAGTGACCTTTCGCTCGCCCATCAATGGTGATCGGTTGTTGTTAACGCCTGAGGAATCGATGCGCATTCAGCGCATATTAAATTCAGATATCGTCATGGCCTTTGATGAGTGCACTCCCTATCCCGCGACCCATGAACAAGCTAAACAATCCATGGAGTTATCCCTCAGGTGGGCAGAGCGCTCTCTTAGGGCCCATGAGGGAAATCACAATGCGTTGTTTGGTATAGTCCAAGGGGGTATGTATGAGGATTTGCGTGAGGTATCCGTTAGAGCAATGATAGCCATGGATTTTCCTGGCTATGCCATGGGCGGGTTATCCGTGGGCGAACCTCAGGCTGATCGAGAACGTATTCTGGCGCATACTCCGACATTACTACCCAAGCATAAGCCCCGCTACTTAATGGGCATGGGAACGCCCGAGGACTTGGTGCTGGCCGTGGAGTCAGGGATAGATATGTTGGATTGTGTAATGCCAACACGTAATGCCAGAAACGGTTGGTTATTTACCCGTTTTGGGAACATTAAAATACGTAATGCCCGTTATAAACATGATCATCGTCCTCTTGATGAGACATGCGGTTGTTATACGTGCCAGCATTTTTCTAGAAGTTATCTTCATCATCTGCAGCAGGCTAAAGAGATATTGGGAGCAAGGCTGAACACCATTCATAACCTCTTTTACTATCAACAAATTATGGCTCAAATGCGTGATGCTATTGCTGATCAGCGTTTCCAGTCCTTTAAAGAGGAATTTCATGGTAATCGGCAACTCCATGGTAAAATATAAAAATTGCTTTTAACATTATGTAATTGTTTAATTTAAGGGGATACGCTGTGGCACCAGATCTTGGCATGAATGTCATTTTTATTTTTGTAATGTTTGCCGTTCTTTATTTCATGATGATTCGTCCACAGATGAAACGTCAAAAAGAACTTAAAGCCATGTTAAGTGCCCTAGCTAAAGGCGACGAAGTGATGGTCTCCGGTCTAGTGGGGAAAATTACCGAGATTGATGACAACTATGTCCGTCTTGAGATTGCCAAGGGTGTTGTGGTACAGGTTCAACGTGCAGCAGTATCTATTCTTCTCCCCAAGGGGACTTTTAAAAGTTAATAATTTCTATTATGAATAAGTTCCCACTCTGGAAAAATCTTCTCATAGTGGCAGTGTTGTTGGTAGGTTTTTTTTATACGCTGCCCAATTTTTATGGTCAATCTCCTGCCGTACAAATCTCAGGACAGGGATTAGGCGTTAGGGTTGATAGCCAACTCATGGCTCAGGTTGAGGGAGTACTTCAATCAAACCATATACAAGCCACACAGATCAGCTTAGAAAGTGACGGCCTCAAGGTGCGTTTCCCTGATGCGGATACTCAGTTAAAAGCCAAGGATATTCTTGATCGCGCTTTGAATCCTGATCCCCGTAATGCAAATTATGTGGTGGCCTTAAACTTAGTGGCCAATGCGCCCAAATGGATGAGAGATTTGGGTGCTCTGCCTATGTATTTGGGATTGGATTTGTCAGGGGGGGTGCACTTTCTGTTACAGGTTGATATGAAAGTGGCTGTGGATAAGCGCTTGGACAGTATCCTCTCTGAAATACGCACTGAACTGCGCGATCAACGCATTTACTACGATGCAATTAAAAGAGAGGGAGTGCGTTTAGTGTTGGTGTTCCATGACGCCCAAAGTCGTCAGCAGGCACACAAAGCCATTGATAATCTGTTGCAAGATTTCGCGGTCAGTGATCAAGGGTCAGCTGGGGACAACGAAATTGTAGCGGTGCTTAAACAAGACTCTTTTACCAGAATTCAAGAGCAAGCAATTAAACAAAATATCTTGGCGCTAAAAAACCGAGTGAATGAATTAGGCGCTAAGGAGCCTATTATTCAGCAACAGGGTTTGGATCGTATCATCGTGGAATTGCCTGGGGTACAGGACACTGCAAAAGCGAAAGAAATTATCGGTAGGACTGCCTCCCTCGAGATTCGTTTAGTGGACGAGGATCATGCAAATCCTACTAGCTTGCAAGATATTCCTCCTTATGGTGATGAATTGGTGGTAGAGCGAAACGGATATCCTGTTTTTGTAAAAAAATCAGTGGTCCTGACAGGGGATGTGATTACCGATGCTGGAGCTGGTTTTGATTCACAAACCAATCGTCCATCCGTGAACATCAGTATGGACAGTAAAGGGGCGAGGATTATTCGTCAGGTGTCCCGGGATAACTTAAAGAAACGCATGGCGATTTTGTTAATTGAAAAAAATAAAACCGAGGCCATTAGCGTCGCTACGATTCAGGACGAATTAGGGGCTCGTTTCCAAATCACTGGTTTAACTTCTCCTAAAGAAGCCAACGACCTGGCTTTATTACTGCGCTCAGGGGCTCTGGCTGCGCCAATGGACTTTATTGAAGAGAGGACGGTGGGCCCTAGCCTTGGTGCGGAAAATATTGCACGAGGCTTTCATTCCACATGGATTGGTTTTACCGCTATTTCTTTATTTATGGTGGCCTATTACCTTCTTTTTGGTTTTATATCAGTGTTTGCTTTGGCTTGTAACGTACTCCTTCTGATTGCTATGTTGTCTTTACTACAAGCAACACTAACACTGCCTGGAATGGCAGGTATTGCTTTAACAGTGGGTATGGCCATTGATGCTAACGTATTAATTAATGAGCGTATTCGAGAAGAGATAAGAAATGGTAACTCGCCGGGTGCTGCCATTGCGGCAGGCTACGAGCGGGCCTTTGCTACTATATTAGATTCTAATGTCACCACAGGTATTGCTGGGATAGCTTTGTTTGCCTTTGGCTCAGGACCTGTTAAGGGTTTTGCTGTGGTATTAGTGTTAGGCATTATTACTTCTATGTTTAGTAGTGTGCTGGTCTCAAGGGCTTTTGTGAATCTCATTTATGGTTCGCGCCGTAAAATTTCACAGCTCTCCATTGGTAATGTGAAATGGCATAGTAGTAAAGATAACAACACCACAAGTAAGGGCTGATCTTCATGGAATTTTTTAGAATTAAGAAAGATATCCCCTTCATGAGTTGGGGAAAGATAACTACTACCATATCCTTAGTGACTTTTTTAATCAGTGCGTTTTTTTTGGTGACGCGAGGACTTAATTTCTCTGTTGATTTTACCGGTGGGACGGTGATGGAAGTGTCCACCACCCATGTGGCGGATGTGAATCGTTACCGATCAGCTTTGGGGACGCTAGGTTTTCGTGATGCTAATGTGGAAAACTTTGGTAACTCAAGCGAAGTGTTGATTCGCTTGCCTTTGAAAAAAGGTTTAACCAGTGCCAAACTCTCTGATCAGGTATTACAGGCCTTAAAGGAAGTGGATCCCCAAGTGAGTATGAGGCGAGTGGAGTTTGTGGGTCCGCAAGTAGGTGATGAATTAGTCAAAGATGGCGCTTCAGCCTTATTATTTGTCGTATTAGGTATCGTAATTTATTTGTCCATTCGCTTTAAGTGGCGTCCTGCTGTAGCCACCATTGTGGCCAACTTACATGATGTGGTGATTATCCTCGGTTTTTTCTCCTTCTTTCAGTGGGAGTTCTCGCTCCCAGTGTTAGCGGCGGTTCTTGCTATATTAGGCTATTCAGTTAATGAGTCTGTGGTGGTATTCGATCGAGTGCGAGAGAATTTTCGTAAGATGCGTGGGGTGAGTGTGGCGACCATTATCGATAATGCCATTACTCGTACCATGAGCAGAACGATCATTACCCATGGCTGTACACAATTGATGGTGACCTCAATGCTTTTCTTTGGCGGGGAAGCATTACATTATTTTGCCTTGGCATTAACCATTGGGATTATTTTTGGTATTTATTCTTCAGTATTGGTAGCAAGTCCCATTGCTATGTGGTTGGGTATGAATCGTGATGATTTTGTCCAAACCACTAAAAAAGCTGAACGTGAACTCGCTCAATGATGATGGTTCTTGAGTGATTACTCAGCTATTTTCTTTTATCACTCATCTTGATAGCCATCTGATCGACGCTAGCTCAACCTATGGCGCAGCTGTCTATGGCATATTGTTTCTGATTATTTTTTGTGAAACAGGTCTCGTGATTTTCCCTTTTCTACCGGGCGACTCTCTTCTGTTTGTTGCTGGAGCCGTGACCGCCATGGGCGAGAGTCACGCTCATGGACTGCGCCTGCCAGACCTTTGGCTTGTACTATCCATGGCGGCTTTTTTAGGCAACGCTATTAACTTTCAAATTGGTCGTTTTATTGGCCCCAGAGTGTTTCATTGGGAAAAATCCCGTTGGTTTAATCCCCACCATATTGTTACAGCCCATGCTTTTTATGAAAAACATGGTGGCAAAACCGTGGTGATCTCTCGCTTCATTCCTTTACTGCGAACCTTCGCTCCTTTTGTGGCAGGAGTAGGAGACATGACCCATAGACATTTTTATTTATTTAATGCGATAGGAGCAGTAATGTGGGTGAGCTCATTGTTGCTGGCTGGTTATTATTTTGGCAATATCCCTTTTATCAAAGGACACCTAACATTGGTTATACTAGCCATTGTGGCAATTACTTTATTGCCAATTATTTGGGCAGGATTAAAGGCACGATTACACATTAAAAATAAGGTGTAGATTTTTTGTATTCATTTTTTTAGGCTTTGGTTATGGCACAAACAACTCTGACAGCACTCTCTCCTCTTGATGGACGTTATGCAACACAATGCGATCCATTACGTCCCTTTTTTAGTGAGTTTGGCTTAATTCGTTTTCGCGTTCAAATTGAAATTGATTGGCTTGTGGCGCTGTCCATGGAGCCTGCCATTAAAGAATTAAGCCCTTTTTCAGAGGACACACTCTTAGCCTTAGAGGCTATAGTGAAAAACTTTTCTGTGGCAGATGCGGAGCAGATTAAAGCCATTGAAGCGAGAACCAACCATGATGTGAAAGCCATGGAATATTGGCTCCGTGAGCGCTTAGCCAGTAACCCTGAGGTACTCTTGGCCATGGAGTTTATTCACTTTGCTTGTACCTCAGAGGATATTAATAATCTCTCCCATGCACTCATGTTGCAAGGGGTGAGGGAGCAGGTGTTGCTGCCCAAACTTAACGCAATATTAGATGTATTGATCCAGCGCGCTCACGACTATGCCAATCAGCCGATGCTCTCACGTACTCATGGGCAGACCGCTACTCCCACTTCAGTGGGTAAAGAGCTGGCTAATGTGGCCTATCGACTCAACAGACAGGTGCAGCAATTAAAACAGTTACCTATTTTGGCAAAAATTAATGGCGCAGTGGGTAATTATAGTGCCCATTATTCTGCTTACCCGCATTTTGATTGGCCTAAATTTAGTGAGCAATTTGTCACCAGTCATCAACTGACATTTAATCCTTACACCACGCAAATTGAACCCCACGATAATTTGGCTGAGTGGATGCATACTCTGATGCGTATTAATACCATCTTGATCGATTTTGATCGCGATATGTGGGGTTATATTTCCTTGGGATATTTCAAGCAAAAACCTAAAGAAGGAGAAGTGGGGTCCTCCACCATGCCTCATAAAGTGAATCCCATTGACTTTGAGAATTCAGAGGGAAATTTAGGGATAGCCAATGCTCTCATGGGACACCTCGCTGAAAAGCTTCCTATTTCTCGTTGGCAAAGGGATCTCACGGATTCCACGGTGCTCAGAAACCTAGGGGTGGGAATGGGTCACTCACTGCTTGCCTATGAAGCGCTATTGCGTGGTTTAAACAAAGTGGAGCTCGATCCTCAACGCCTTCAGGATGATCTGTTAAAAGCCTGGGAAGTGCTCGCAGAACCCATTCAAACGGTTATGCGTAAGGCTGGCGTCGACAATGCTTATGACAGGTTAAAAGAGTTAACCCGTGGGCGAAGCATTGACGCACAAATTATTCAGAACTTTATTCAAGACTTACCTCTCTCAAGCGAAGATAAAGCACATCTGTTAGCGATGACTCCTTTAAACTATTTAGGTAAAGCGGTAGAGTTAGCACAACAAATTTAATGATTAAAAGGATTGACTAGAGCAATGACTATGAAATTATATGGTTCAATAACAAGCCCTTACGTTCGAAAGGTACGAATTACCTTAATTGAAAAGAAAATCGACTTTCAACTTGAGCAAAGTTATCTCACTGGAACTCCTCCTATGATTGACGGAGTGAATCCCTTAGGTAAAGTGCCCGCTTTAGAACTGGTTGATGGAACACTGATTTTTGATTCTGCAGTGATTGTGGATTACCTTGAGGGATTAAATCCTGTGGGTCATTTAATTCCTGATGACCGTCATCAACGTATGTTAGTCAAACGCTGGGAGTCACTGGCTGATGGCATGTTAGATGCGGCAGTATTAGTGTTATTGGAGAGCCGTCGGGAGAACCCTGTGGAGCGCTCACAAGCTTGGATTGATAAGCAACAAGGTAAAGTGGATCGCACGATGGCGTATCTTGCTCAGCAACTTGCTGATCACAATTGGTGTCATGGTGATGGTTTCACTTTGGCTGATATTGCGGTGGGTACTGCTCTACTGTGGATCGAGTTTCGTTTTCCCAGCAATGACTGGCGTCAGCGCTATCCTAACTTAGATCGCCTTGCGCATAAATTAATGCAACGTGAATCATTTCAAGAGACTCTGCCACCTGGTTAATGAAAAAAAAGTGGGGGATCCCCCACTTTTCTGCGCTATTTCTGAAAGAGGGATACCCAGGTATCCTCTGAATTTTTTGACATAACAATAAACTTAGTTAATGATGCCGCCACCCAAACAGATTTCCTGCTCGTAGAGTACAGCAGATTGTCCTGGGGTAATGGCCCATTGGGGATCACTAAAAGTAAGGGTAAAACCCTCTTGCGAGGCCGTGAAGCGACAGTTAGCATCCTGCTGTCGATAGCGGGTTTTAGCGCTGAAAAGGGTATCATTGTTAGGTGGGGTACCGCTAACCCATGAGACATCTGCTGCATTCAGAGATCCTTTAAGCAATAAGGGGTGCTCATGGCCTTGCACTACGATAAGGGTATTGTGATTCATGATCTTATCTGCCACGAACCAAGGCTCTCCTGCGCCGCCGATCCCTAAGCCTTGTCGTTGGCCGAGGGTGTAGTACATTAAGCCTTGATGTTCTCCGACTATTTTCCCCTCTGGGGTCATCATGGGGCCAGGTTCTTTCGGTAAATAACGTTGCAAAAATTCACGAAAAGGGCGCTCACCAATAAAGCAAATACCCGTTGAATCTTTTTTGGTCGCAGTAGGTAATCCTGCTTTTTTAGCGATGAGCCGCACTTCACTTTTATGTAGCTCTCCCACAGGAAAGAGCGTGTTTTTTAATTGAGCTTGATTGAGGCGATATAAAAAATAACTCTGATCTTTGCTGGCATCAAGACCCTTGAGAAGCTGGAAATGTCCATTCATTTCTCTCACTCTTGCATAGTGACCTGTCGCGATATATTGAGCGCCCAGGGAGTAAGCATGATCTAAAAAGGCTTTAAATTTGATTTCCGAGTTACATAAAATGTCGGGATTAGGCGTTCGTCCAGCACGGTACTCTGTTAAGAAGTTGTGAAAGACTCGCTCACGGTATTCTTGAGAAAAATTTACCGCCTCAATGTCAATGCCTAATAGGTCAGCCACAGAGGCGGCATCAACGAGGTCTTCACGGGCATTACACTGTTCATCGTCTTCCCAATTTTTCATGAAAAGCCCGACCACTTCATAGCCCTGTTCTTTTAATAGCAGAGCAGTGACGGAGGAATCCACGCCACCTGACATGCCTACTACAACCCGTTTGGTCATGATGTTAGCAACAACGCTTATTGAGCGTGATGTGTGTGATGTTTATGATGCTTTTTGGTGGCTTTCTTAGCATGATGATGGACTTTCTTAGCCTTATGATGTTTTTTTGTTGAGGCAGAAGGGTTGTCCATAGGACTGTTGGCAGGTTGTGGCGCAGGAGAGGCCAGGGGCATTTGTTGCATGGGAGCGCTCGGTTGAACACTGGTAGGCTCAGCGGCTAGGGCAGTAAATGATAATCCGCTAATTATGATGGCGATGAGTGAACAGGTTCTCATGTATTCTCCTTTTTTAACTTAATTAAAAGATTGGGGTGTCACAAAGACACCCCATACTATGTTAACGCAAAGTGAACCAAAACAGGAATGCATTTAGTCGATATAGTCATAACCTGGTAGGGTTAAGAACTCTACAAAATGATCAGAGGTGGTTAACTCGTCAAACATTTTGGCGGCATCATCATACTTACCCTTGGCATATTGTGCGTCACCCAACTCTTCCTTGATTTTGGTGAGTTCTAAAGGAAGTAAATCGCGGAATAGTTCATTGGTGACTTTACGACCATCAGCTAAGACGCCATGGGGAGAGCGAATCCATTGCCAAATTTGTGCCCGAGAAATCTCTGCTGTGGCAGCGTCCTCCATCAGGTTATGAATCGGAACGCATCCCATACCAGCCAACCATGACCCTAAATACTGTAGGCCAATGTTGATATTCATACGTAAACCCTCTTCCGTAATTGGGCCGCGGGGTGCAAAGTTCAACAAATCCTCGGCAGTACTGTTCACATCCTCGCGTTGACGTGAGATTTGGTTAGGAGTTGTCATGTGTTGATTAAAGACTTCCATGGCAACCGGAACCAATCCAGGGTGTGCTACCCAGGTACCATCATAACCATCCGTTGCTTCCCGAGTTTTATCTTCACGAACCTTGGTGAGAGCAGCTTCATTTGCGGCTTCATTATTTTTAATGGGAATTTGTGCTGCCATACCACCCATTGCAAAAGCACCGCGTTTATGGCAGGTTTTAACTAATAGCAAGGCATAGGCACGCATGAAAGGGGAGGTCATGGTGACCAAATTACGATCCGCTAAAATAAAGTTGGGATCCTTACGGAATTTTTTAATACAACTGAAGATATAGTCCCAACGACCTGAGTTTAATCCGGCACTATGATCTTTTAATTCGTAAAGAATTTCATCCATTTCAAAGGTTGCTAGAACGGTTTCTATGAGTACCGTGGCTTTAATGGTACCAATTGGTAAACCCAAGGCATGTTGTGCTGCCACAAAAATATCGTTCCACAAACGAGCCTCAAGATGGCTTTCCATCTTAGGTAGGTAAAAATAGGGGCCGCTACCACGGGACAACAGATTTTTTGCGTTATGGAAAAAATACAAAGCAAAATCAAAGATCCCCCCTGAAATGGGTTTGCCATCGATTAAAATATGTTTTTCATTTAAATGCCAGCCACGGGGGCGCACGAAGAGAACCGCTGGCTGGTCATTGAGCTTATATTGTTTTCCCTCTGGACTCGTGAATTCAATAGTTCGGTTAATGGCATCACGGATATTAATTTGTCCGCGTACAGAGTTATCCCAAGTGGGAGTAGTGGAATCTTCGAAATCCGCCATAAATACTTTAGCGCCACAATTTAACGCATTGATCACCATTTTTCTGTCGGTAGGCCCCGTGATTTCTACTCGACGATCTTGGATATCAGCAGGACAGGGGGCTACTTTCCAATCCCCTGCCCGAATATGAGCGGTATCAGGATTAAAATCAGGGCGTATACCACGGTCAAACTCCTGTTGACGTTTTTCTCGTTGAGCGAGTAGTTCTTGACGACGTGGTTCAAATTGGCGGCTTAGGTTAGCCAAAAAAGCTAACGCTTCAGCGCTGAGAATAGACTCGAAATCAGGATGTATCGGTGCGGTAATACTCAGGCCTTGTGGCCAAAGGGATGTGTTCATAATAGCCTCATTTAAGAACGATAAGATCAAATAACAAATAAGTATAAGGTAAAGTGATAAGACAGGAAAGAAGCGAAAAAAATCCTACCTCAGGATCACCAAGGCAGGATTTCCTCCTACACACATCTACTCAGCGCATTAAATTAATGGAATTGTTCTTCTTCGGTAGAACCGCTTAGCGCTGTAGTAGAAGACTCCCCCCCCCTGTATTACTTGCGTTACTTCGTCAAAGTAACCGGTTCCCACTTCACGTTGGTGACGGGTTGCGGTATAACCAATTTTCTCTGCAGCAAACTCGGCTTCTTGGAGTTTGACGTAAGAGGTCATGCCGTCACGGGCATAGCCATGTGCTAAATCATACATGCCATAATTTAACGAATGGAAACCCGCCAAGGTGATAAATTGGAATTTGTAACCCATAGCGCCTAATTCACGTTGGAATTTAGCGATCGTTGCGTCATCCAAGTGTTTTTTCCAATTAAAGGACGGTGAACAGTTATAGGCTAACATTTTATTGGGGTAGACTTTGCGAATGGCTTCGGCGAACTGGCGGGCAAACTCTAAATCAGGTTTGCCGGTTTCACACCATACCATGTCAGCAACTTCTGCATAAGCTAGTCCGCGGGCAATGGACGCTTCAAGACCGTTACGAACTCGGTAAAAGCCCTCTGCCGTTCTCTCTCCGGTACAAAAGGGTTTGTCTCTTGGATCCACATCGGAAGTTAACAAGTTAGCTGCCTCAGCATCGGTTCTGGCTAAGAGTACTGTGGGAACTCCCATAATATCGGCTGCTAATCTGGCAGCTACCAGTTTTTGCACTGCCTCTTGAGTGGGTACCAGTACTTTACCTCCTAAGTGACCACATTTTTTAGCCGCTGCCAGTTGGTCCTCAAAGTGAACACCTGCTGCCCCCGCTTCAATCATGGCTTTCATTAATTCATGTGCATTTAAGACGCCACCAAACCCTGCTTCGGCGTCAGCCACGATGGGAACATACCAATCAATATTGTTATTGCCTTCAGCAAAGTGCAGTTGGTCGGCGCGACGCAGAGTATTGTTAATTCTTTTCACTACGGTGGGTACTGAGCTCACTGCGTAAAGGCTCTGATCAGGATACATTTGTAAGGAATCATTGGCATCCCCTGCCACTTGCCAGCCAGATAAGTAAATAGCCTTAAGCCCTGCCTTAACTTGTTGCATAGCTTGATTGCCTGTGAGGGCGCCCAAGGAGTTGATATAGGGTTCGGTGGTACACATTTGCCAAAGTTTTTCTGCACCACGGCGTGCTAGAGTGTGCTCAATCACGAGGCTACCCCGTAGACGAACTACATCCTCTGCGCTATAAGGGCGTTTAACGCCTTGCCAACGTGGGTTCTCGGCCCAATCTTTTTTCAGTTTTTGAATTTCTGCTTCAACGCTCATGTTTATTGCTCCCAAAGTATTTAGATTGACGGTTGTTCAAGTGGAGAGATGCTACATGCCACAATGCCATCTTCATCGGCTACTACCCAATTGCCTGGAGTAAATATGACGCCGGCAAAGTTAACTGGAATGGCGGCAGTGCCTTCCCCTTTTTTTATAGATTTGCGTGGGTGCGTCCCAATTGCTTGCAAACCAATGGGCATATTGGCAATGGCTTCAGAATCTCGTATACAGCCATACACAATAATGCCTGCCCAGCCCTGAGTGATGGCAAGTTCTGCCAATTGATCACCCACCAAGGCACAACGAAGGGATCCGCCTCCGTCAACCACTAGTACACGGCCATGGCCTGGGGTTTCCAAGGTGGCGCGTACGAGGGTATTGTCTTCGAACACTTTTACTGTCGCAATTTGACCGTGAAACGATGTTGAGCCACCGTAGTTATAAAACATAGGTTCAGCCACTAAAGCCCTTTCACCTAATTCGTCGCATAAATCAGCGGTACTGATCATTTCACTATCCTTGTACAATAGGGAAGGAAAAAATGTTAAATTTTTCCTTCCCGAAGTGGTTTGTAATATATATCATATATAAGACATAGGACACAAGTTTTTTTATTTTGGAGGATTATCTGTCATGTATCAGCATATTAAAATCCCAAGCGTTGGCGAAAAAATCACTGTTAAATCAGATGGTTCCTTAAATGTACCCGATCACCCTATTATTTCTTTCTTAGAAGGTGATGGCACCGGCGTCGATATTACCCCTGTGATGAAAGCGGTGGTTGATGCGGCGGTTGAGAAGAGTTACGGTGACAAAAGAAAGATAGCCTGGATGGAAGTTTATGCTGGCGAGAAGTCTGTTCGTATCTATGGCGATAATGTATGGCTCCCCGAAGAAACTTTAGAGGTGGTCAGGGATTATGTGGTCTCTATTAAAGGTCCTTTAACCACGCCAGTGGGCGGAGGAATTCGTTCTATTAATGTAGCCCTCAGGCAACAGTTGGATTTATATATTTGCTTACGTCCTGTGCGCTGGTTTACAGGGGTTCCAAGCCCGGTTAAAGAGCCCCATAAAACGGATATGGTAATTTTTAGGGAAAACTCTGAGGATATTTACGCGGGGATTGAGTGGGAAGCGAAATCACCTGAAGCCATTAAATTGATTGAGTTTCTACAAAAAGAAATGAAGGTCTCAGCGATCCGTTTCCCCGTGACTTCAGGGATTGGGATTAAACCTATCTCGCAAGAGGGAACAGAACGCATTATGCGTAAAGCGGTTCAGTATGCCATTGATAACCATCGTCGTTCGGTCACGATCGTGCATAAGGGTAATATCATGAAATATACTGAAGGCGCCTTTAAAAACTGGGCCTATGCTCTTTGTCAAAGAGAGTTTGGTGCTGAGTTACTAGACGGCGGTCCTTGGATGAAGTTACCTAACGGTGTAGTGATTAAAGATGTGATTGCTGATGCGTTTTTACAACAAATTTTATTGCGTCCTGATGAATATGATGTGATTACCACCATGAATCTGAATGGGGATTATATATCCGATGCCCTTGCAGCGCAGGTGGGAGGAATTGGGATTGCCCCCGGTGCTAATTTGTCTGACACCGTTGCCATGTTTGAGGCGACCCATGGCACTGCTCCTAAGTATGCCGGCAAAGACTACGTTAACCCAGGTTCTCTCATTTTGTCCGCAGAGATGATGCTACGTCATATGGGATGGGTTGAGGCGGCTGATTTGATTATTCATTCTATGGAGAAAACCATTGCTGCGAAAACCGTCACCTATGACTTTGCCCGTCAGATGGCGGGGGCCACGCAGTTATCCTGCTCCGGCTTTGGTCAGGCAATGATATCGCACATGTAGTCAATGAGAAAAAAGTAAAAAAACCGGCGTGTAACGCGAACCGTATCCTTAAGGTATTGAAATTTTAGGGATTCGACAGATCAACATGATTGGGTCTCTTCGGCGGAGCGGCTTTCGCGGGTGGCGTCCAATAACTAAAAAGTTTTTGTACACATAAGGCCTTTATGCAAACATAGGACGTTGATATTCTATGTTTGCAGGTGGCTGCTACGCCCACAAGGGTAACAATGACCCCACTTTCAACGCTCGATACAGAAAGCTGCCATTCAACCAAGACGGCGATAGGCGTAGCTGTGTTCAAATCGAGTTAAACCACACGGCTTTCTTGGCTGAAGGTCAATCATGGAGCAGAATCGCTGTTCGAAGGGTTACGCGGGGAGAATTCTACATCAAACGTTAAGATGAATTGCGTCAATTAGACTGAGGCGGCATTGGGAAAGTTGATTTTTCTTCCGTGAAGGCTTGCCATGTATATGCGACCAGTTGCAGCAAACTCAGCCGTGTCAAAGCCTGATCTTTGCGATACATCTCTTCAGTTCATACCGGTCACATGGTAGAGGGCACTCAAAAACTAGATTTTAAACCTGCCATTGCGGTTGTCGATCGACTACTGTTGATCGCGTGCGCGCCTCACGCGGAGTTGAGTTTTCCGAAAATCACCAAAAAAGGCTGGCAAAGATTTCTTCATCAAAAAGATATCCTGAAAAAATAAGCCTACGAGGTAAATTTACCTTGTAGGCTCAATTTCTTCAACACTTTAAAGATACGGCTTGAGATTAATGCCGCTTTAAAGGCGAAAACGACTTTTCAATACATCTAGGATTATTAGGCCGCTTGAATGTTAGAAGCTTGTTTTCCTTTTGGTCCTTGGGTAACTTCAAAAGACACTTTCTGACCTTCTTTTAATGTTTTAAATCCACCCATTTGAATGGCGGAAAAATGAGCGAAAAGATCTTCGCTGCCATCATCAGGAGTAATAAAACCATAACCTTTAGAATCATTGAACCACTTCACTGTACCTGTTGCCATCTTTGCTTTCCTTCAAAAAACGCTCTCAAGAGCCTTGAACATAGTTTGATTATCAAGGCCAGCAAACGGCAATACCGGTGATGCAGACAACTTGTTACCAAACTTCCAAGTTTCTTTTTACGCGTTTTAGCGAAAATGTCAATACTTGAACGTAATTTTTTATCAAAAAAGTGTTACGCCTCTTGAAATGAGGCTTCTTGGCCACAACTTTTTATAAAAGCTTAAAATGGTTTAGACTAGACCAACAAACTTAAATAAATCAGGTAATGTAGCGAATGTCATACTATGGTAACTAAATATCAAGATCAATTATTAGCCGATCAACAAAAAAATAAAACGAAACCACCTTCGTTATTTAATGTCGTATTATTGAATGATGATTACACACCCATGGAATTCGTCATTCAAGTGTTACAAAAATTTTTTTCATTGGATATGGACAGCGCTACCCGGATTATGCTCAAAGTTCATACTGAGGGGAAAGGTATTTGCGGGACCTATCCGAGAGATTTAGCTGCCACCAAAGTTAAACGCGTGCTTGATTATGCGAAGCAGCATCAACACCCATTGCAATGTGTCATGGAGGAAATAGGATCATGATTGCTCAAGAGTTAGAAGTTAGTCTGCATATGGCTTTTGTGGAGGCAAGACAAAAGCGGCATGAATTTATTACTGTCGAGCATCTATTGCTGGCCTTGATGGATAACCCCTCTGCCACAGAGGTGTTACGTGCTTGCGGAGCAAGCATTGAGGCGCTAAGGAAGGACCTGGATGGCTTTGTACAAGAACATACTCCAATTGTGGAGGGCGACGACGAAGTGGACACGCAGCCAACCCTAGGCTTTCAACGAGTGATTCAACGGGCTATTCTTCATGTTCAGTCATCGGGTAAGAAGGAAGTAACGGGAGCCAATGTATTGGTGGCTATCTTTGGTGAAAAAGACTCCCATGCGGTGTATTACCTTCAACAACAAGGAGTGACCCGTCTTGATGCGGTGAATTTTGTTGCGCACGGTATCGCAAAAGTTGAGGGCGCCACCCCTAAAGAAGAAATAGGTACTGAAGGGGAAGCTGAAGGACAGAGTCCTGGGGCCTTAAGTAATTTTGCTTTAAATCTGAACGCGCAAGTGGGGGCAGGTAAAATTGATCCTCTGATTGGTCGTGACAAAGAAGTGGAACGAGTCATTCAAATTCTTTGCCGTCGCCGTAAAAACAATCCTCTGTTGGTGGGTGAGGCGGGGGTTGGTAAAACGGCCATTGCTGAGGGTTTGGCATCACGTATCGTTTCGGGGGATATTCCAGAGATTCTCTCCCAGGCAACGGTTTACTCCTTGGATATGGGAGCCCTGTTGGCGGGAACTAAATACCGTGGTGATTTTGAACAACGCCTCAAGGCAGTATTAAAACAACTGCAAGAGGATCCTAACAGTATTTTATTTATCGATGAAATTCATACGCTAATTGGTGCAGGAGCAGCCTCTGGGGGGACTTTGGATGCATCCAATCTTCTTAAGCCGGCTCTCTCGAAGGGTAGCTTAAGATGCATAGGAGCCACCACCTACACAGAATATCGAGGTATTTTTGAGAAGGATCACGCACTATCAAGACGTTTCCAGAAAATTGATGTGGTGGAACCTTCCATTGAAGAAACGGTACAAATTCTAAAAGGGCTGAAAACGCGTTTTGAGAAACACCATGGTATCCGTTACTCAGAAACAGCCCTGTCCTCTGCCGCTGAATTGTCAGCAAGGTTTATTAATGATCGTCATTTGCCCGACAAAGCCATTGATGTGATCGATGAGGCGGGTGCTGCTCAACGTATACTCCCTAAGTCAAAACAACGAAAAGTCATTGGCAAATCAGAAATTGAGGATATTGTGGCGAAAATTGCTCGTATTCCGCCCCGTAATATTTCCAACGATGATCGCAGTGCTTTGAAAACCTTAGATCGTGATTTAAAATCCGTGGTCTTTGGCCAAGATCGAGCCATTGAAGCCTTAGCAGCTGCCATCAAAATGGCCAGAAGCGGCCTGGGAAACCCACAAAAACCGATTGGCTCCTTCTTGTTCTCAGGACCCACAGGAGTGGGTAAAACTGAAGTAGCAAGACAATTGGCCTATACCCTTGGCGTAGAGTTGATACGCTTTGATATGTCTGAGTACATGGAGCCTCATGCGGTATCCCGATTAATTGGTGCGCCTCCAGGATATGTGGGCTTTGATCAAGGAGGTCAGTTAACGGAGGCGATTACCAAACATCCTTATTCAGTGTTATTGTTAGATGAGATTGAGAAAGCTCACCCGGATATATATAACATCTTGCTCCAGGTAATGGATCATGGGACCCTCACTGATAATAATGGCCGACGTGCTGATTTTAGAAATACTGTGATTATCATGACCACTAATGCAGGAGCTCAAATATTAACGAAAAACACTCTTGGTTTTGTGGAAAATAAAAGTCAGGGTGATGAGATGGCTGATATTAAACGTCTCTTTACTCCTGAGTTCAGAAATCGTATTGATGCCATTATCTCCTTTGCTCCCTTAGATAAGCATGTCATTTTGCGTGTGGTGGATAAGTTCTTAATGCAATTAGAAAGTCAACTGCAGGAAAAACGCGTAGAAGTGAATTTTACCGATAAGCTGTGCGAGCATTTGTCAGAGAAGGGCTTTGATCCTCTGATGGGAGCAAGACCTATGGCACGCTTAATTCAAGACACTATTCGTCGCGCTCTGGCCGATGAGCTACTGTTTGGTCGTTTGTCTGGTGGTGGGAAAGTCACTATTGATATTGATCAAGAAGGACAAGTTCAGCTGCGTTTTGATGAAACTGAGGAAGTAGGGGTAAATTGATAGGCGATTTATCTTAAACAGCCACTGCCATGGCTATATGCGGATGGCAGTGGTAGTTGTGTATAACAAAGTCCTCAAATCGGTAATCAAAAATTGACTCTGGACGACGCTTGATTTCTAAAGTTGGGAGAGGGTAAGGCTCTCGTTTCAATTGTTCTTTAATAGCGCTCACATGATTGGTATAGATGTGGCAATCCCCCCCCGTCCAGACAAACTCACCTACCTCTAAATGACATTGTTGTGCCATCATATGCGTAAGTAAAGCGTAGGAGGCAATATTAAAGGGGACGCCTAAGCCTGCATCGGCTGAGCGCTGATAGAGTTGGCAAGAGAGTTTTCCATCGGCCACATAAAATTGAAACAGTAAATGGCAGGGAGGAAGAGCCATATTTCCTACCTCACCTACGTTCCAAGCTGATACGATGAGGCGCCGAGAGTCGGGGTTGGTATTGATTTGTTCAACCACTTGGCTGATCTGATCTATGACTCTCCCGTCAGCGCATTGCCATTGACGCCATTGTTTACCATATACGGGGCCAAGATTCCCTTTCTCATCAGCCCATTCATCCCAAATGCTGACACCATTTTCTTTGAGGTATCGGATGTTGGTATCTCCGGATAAAAACCAGACTAATTCATGAATGATAGAGCGTAAGTGGAGTTTTTTTGTGGTCACGAGGGGGAAGCCCTGGCTTAAATTAAAGCGCATCTGATAGCCGAAGGTGCTAAGGGTGCCTGTTCCGGTACGATCAGTTTTGCTTGTACCGTTGTCTAAAATATGTTGTAAAAAATCTAAATACGCTCTCATTACATCATGATAACATCATCTTTATGAAAAATGATCACTTTACAATGCCCGAGTGGCACTGGATACAAGGCCAGCAAAAATCTTGCCCTCTGGTTATTTATGTACTCGCTGATTTACCAAAACAATTACCTGTGCCACAGCAAGATCTTCTGAGCAAAGTGTGTCGGCAGAGGAAAACCGAACAAAATGTGGCGCTAAAAGAAGGGGTGTTGGCGACCAACTCAGAGGGGGTCACTTATTATTGGGTGAGTGTTGATCAAGTACAGGATACTTTTGGTCTGCATGTTACCTTAGCCAAAATCGTTAAACAGTTACACCCTTTGTCACTTCAAGAAGCCATGGTGGAGGTATTAGGAGAAAACGCTAAGCGTATTGCTGCCACCACGCTTTATGTTTGTCTGGTCAATAACGTACATTTGGTGCAGCGTAAAGCGGAAGCTAAAAAGATATGGCAACATATTTATTTTAAGGCCCCAGCGGCCACCAAAGAGCACTGTCAAAAAGCCGCAGTGTTAGCCCGGGCTAATACGCTCACACGTTACTTAACCATCAAAGCCCCAAATCAGCTAAACCCAAGCTTATATCGACACTATTTGAAAGACTTTGCAAAAACGCACAAGTTGCAATATCAGGAGTGGAATGAAGAGCGTCTACAAAAGATGGGTGCGGGCGCTTTTTTGTCGGTGTCCCAAGGCAGTGATCACCACGAGGCGGCTATCGTTAAGCTCAGTTATCAGCCGAAGCTGGCGAAAAATAAAATCGCCTTGGTGGGAAAAGGCATTTGTTTTGATACCGGTGGTCATAATTTAAAACCTGCCCGTTACATGCATAACATGCATGAGGATATGAACGGTTCTGCTGTGGTATTAGGTATTCTTCAGGCAGCCGTAGATTTATCCTTGGATGTAGCCATCGATGCTTGGTTCGCCATTGCTGAAAACCATATTAGTCCACAGGCCTACAAGCAAAATGACGTGGTGACTGCCTTAAATGGAGTCAGTATTGAGGTGGTGCATACGGATGCGGAGGGGCGCATGGTTCTTGCCGATACATTGACCTTGGCGGAGCGGGCAAAACCAAATTTAATCATTGATTTTGCGACGTTAACTGGTAGTATGCATGTGGCTCTTGGAGCACGGATGAGTGGTGTTTTTGTGAATCGCCCCGATATGGCAGCGTTGGCCACCGAGATTGGTCAATTAATTGGGGAGAGGGTGGTTTGTTTTCCAGCGCCCAGTGATTATGACGAGGCCTTGGTCAGTCAAGTGGCTGATGTGAAGCAATGTACTCTGACGGGAGAGGCCGATCATATATTAGCTGTGCGTTTTTTATCCAAGTTTGTCAATCATACTCCATGGATTCATATGGATTTGTCTGCCTCTCGCCATGAAGGAGGGCTTGGGGCGGTGTTGTCGGATGTCACGGGCTTTGGTGTATTGTGGGGCGCACAATTTATAGACAGTTGGGGTAAAAAAGAGCTATAATCAGCATCTTAAATAAGTAATAGCAATAAAAGTGGGCCAAGAGCCCATTTTTTATTGGTGGTTCATTCACCCATGAGGACAATACAGTGCAACTCTCCGCAGTGGACAGTTTGATTGAAAAAATTGTGACCGGAATGGCCTTTGAATGTGTAGATATTGAACACTCAGGCAGGGGGTTATTGCGAGTGTTTATAGATGCTCCCCAAGGTATTACGGTGGAGGACTGCGCTCTTGTTAGTAATCAACTAACGCGCACCTTTGCGGTGGAAGGGGTGGATTTCGATCGGTTAGAGGTGTCTTCACCGGGCATGGATCGGCCGTTAAAAAAACCCAGTGACTTCCAACGTTTTTTAGAATGTGAAGTGAAGTTGAAAGTTCGTGTGCCACGTAATGGTCAACGAAATTTTATGGGTCAATTAGTGAGCGCCGATGGATCATCCATTGGTCTGCTGGTTGAGGGTTCCTTAGAGCCAATAGTCATTGAGTATGCTGATATTGAGCGTGCCAATTTAGTACCGGAATTTTAGTGAGGGAAATATGAGCAAAGATGTACTATTACTAGTTGATGCTCTGGCTCGAGAAAAAAATGTTGAGCCCGATATTGTTTTTACTGCGCTTGAATTGGCATTGGCTTCCGCCACAAGAAAAAGATTCGGCGAAGAAGACTTTGACGTCCGAGTAAGTGTGGATCGACAAACAGGTAATTTCTCCTCGTTTCGGGTATGGCGTGTGGTGAATGATGCTGACTGGTTATCTGAGTTCCAAGAAATGCCCATCTCGCAGGCAAAACTGCAGTATCCCGATATTGAAGCGGGAGATGTCATCGAAGAACCCTTGGAGTCGATTGATTTTGGTCGTATTGGTGCGCAGGCTGCAAAACAAGTTATTTTCCAAAAAATCCGTGATGCTGAACGTGAACAAATCTTAAATGATTTTCTTGAGCGCAAAGACTTTTTAGTGACCGGTACCGTTAAGCGTATGGATCGTGGTAGCGCCATTGTGGAGTCGGGACGAATTGAAGCGATATTACCTCGTGATCAAATGATTCAAAAAGAAAACTTACGTATCGGTGATCGCGTCCGTGGTTATTTGATGCGGGTAGACCGAGGTGGGCGAGGACCGCAACTGATTTTATCTAGAATTGCTCCCGAATTTATTGTGAAACTTTTTGAGTTGGAAGTCCCTGAAATTGAAGAGGGTCTTTTAGAGATTAAATCAGCAGCTCGCGATCCTGGTATTCGTGCAAAAATTGCTGTGAAATCTAATGATCGCCGTCTTGACCCAATTGGCACCTGTGTAGGCATGAGGGGTTCACGGGTACAAGCGGTGACCGGTGAGCTTGGTGGTGAGCGGGTTGATATAGTGCTGTGGTCAGAGGACCCTGCACAATTTGTGATTAATGCCCTAGCTCCTGCAGAAGTCAATTCCATTCGTGTGGATGAAGAAAAGCATAGCATGGACGTAGTGGTAGACGAAGAACAGCTAGCTTTAGCTATCGGTCGTAGCGGGCAAAATGTGCGCCTCGCCTCCGAGCTCACTGGTTGGGAATTGAACATCATGACTGAAGATCAAGCCAGAGAAAAAGATGATATAGAATCCTCCCACTTGAGGGATTTGTTTGTCTCTCGCCTAGATGTGGATGAGGAAGTGGCTGATATTTTGATTCAAGAGGGATTTAGTTCTCTTGAGGAAGTAGCGTATGTACCGCTTAATGAAATGCTTGAAATAGAAGCTTTTGATGAAGACACTGTTAATGAGTTACGTGCGCGAGCTCGCAATGCGTTACTCACAGAGGCTATTGCGTCAGAGGAGAAAGTAGAGCATGCGGCAGAGGATTTGCAAAACATGAAGGGAATGGATAGTGAAACTGTTCTTCTTCTTGCAAATAATGGTATTACCACGATTCAAGAGTTGGCAGATCTTGCTACTGATGAATTATCTGAATTAACTGGACTAAATGAAGAACGTGCCCGAGAATTAATTATCGCGGCGCGTGCTCCTTTATTTGAGTAAGGCCATGGAGACCTTGAATGGCAAAAACAAATGTTCTGGATTTTGCAAATGAACTTAAAGTCACACCTGAGACGTTGATCGAACAGTTGAAAGCTGCAGGGGTTGAGAAAACTTCTGCAGAGGACCCTTTAACTGAAAAAGATAAAACTCAATTGTTGGAATATTTGCGTGAGCAACACGGACGCAGTGAACCTAAAACGAGAATCACTCTGACGCGAAAACAAACCACTGAGATTAAAAAATCTGACGCTACCACTGGTAGGGCGAGGACTATCCAGGTTGAGGTCAGAAAAAAGCGTGTTTTAGTTAAACGCGATGTCAAAGACATTAATACTGACGAAGACAGCTCGTTAGTTGCTGAGACTCCTGCTGAAACAGTTGTTGCTCCTCTTGAGAGTGCTGCGGCAATCCCTGAGGTGGTGGAGGCTCCAATGATGCAAGAGGATCCTCCTGTGGTTGAGCCTATCGCTGAAGTCCAAGTAGTCGCGGAGACGCCTGTTGAAGAGCCCGCCCCATCTGTGGAATTCATGCCAGAGAGCGTTGAGACAGTTGTGGAAGAAGTGGTTGCTGCTCCTGTTCCTGCTGCTTCTGTTCCCCTTGCTCCGGCTAAAGGTAAGATGATTAAGAAAGTCTTTTCAGCAGTTGATGACGACCAGTTAGCTATTCGTGAAGCGGAAGCCAAGCGACAAGCTGAACTTCGTGCGTTACAAACGGCGGATCAGCAAGCAAAACAAGAGCGTTTGAGAGCCAAACGTGAAGCGGAAGAAAAGGCTCAGGCTGACGCCAAGGCAGCATTATTAGCTGCGGCCGAGAAAAAGAATAAACCCGCTCCTAAACCTGAAAAAGCAAAAGAAGATAAAACTGGAACATTACATCGTCCCGTTATCTCGGAGACTGAAAAGCCAGTTCCTAAAAAGGGAAAAAAAGGAGTATCAGATAAGCCTGCTCAATGGATGGACGAGGGGGTTAAAAAACGTACAATTAAAACCCGCGGGGATGTATTGTCCGGCACATCAGGTTGGCGTGATCCCAAGGCTCGTCATGCCAAAAAACATCATGATAATAACCAACATGCCTTTTCAGCTCCCACGGAACCTATGATCCATGAGGTATTGATTCCTGAAACGATCACTGTTGCTGTCTTAGCTCAAAAAATGGCAGTCAAGGCTGCGGAAGTGATTAAAGCACTGATGAAGATGGGTATGATGGTGACCATTAACCAAGTGCTAGATCAAGAGACGGCAATGATTGTGGTAGAAGATCTGGGCCATGTGGCAAAACCTGCCAAATTAGATGATCCTGAAGCCTTATTAGCCGAAACAGGGACAGAGCTCGACAACGCAATATTAGAACCTAGGGCTCCTGTTGTGACCGTGATGGGTCACGTTGATCATGGTAAAACATCGCTCTTGGACTACATCAGACGAACTCGAGTTGCTAGCGGTGAAGCGGGGGGGATTACCCAACACATTGGCGCCTATCATGTGAATACGGCTAAAGGTATTGTTACCTTCTTAGATACTCCTGGCCATGAAGCTTTTACTGCCATGCGTGCACGGGGTGCACAGGTCACTGACATAGTTATCTTAGTGGTAGCAGCAGATGACGGCGTGATGCCGCAAACCATTGAGGCTATCCATCATATCAAGGCTGCTAAAGTGCCGGTTGTGGTAGCGGTAAACAAAATTGATAAACCAGAAGCGAATTATGACAGAATCAAATCAGAGTTAGTGACTCATGAAATTCTTCCTGAAGAATATGGTGGCGATGCCCAGTTTGTTCCGGTGTCTGCGAAGACAGGTCAGGGTATTGATGATTTACTGGATGCTATATTATTACAAGCTGAGGTGTTGGAGTTAACCGCTCCGCGCAATACCCCAGCTAAGGGAATTGTGATTGAAGCGCAATTAGACAAAGGTCGCGGCCCGGTGGCCACAGTATTAATTCAATCAGGAACCTTAATTCGTGGCGATATGGTGTTAGCAGGATCATCCTTTGGTCGTGTACGTGCCATGTTAGATGAGACGGGTCACCCCATTGATCAGGCCGGCCCCTCCATTCCCGTTGAAATTCAGGGGTTAACTGAGGTTCCCGTGGCAGGTGAAGAGTTGATTGTCTTAAATGATGAAAGAAAAGCCCGTGAAATTGCACTCTTTAGGCAAGGTAAATTCCGCGACGTGAAACTCGCTAAGCAACAGGCGGCGAAATTAGAGAACATGTTTGAACAAATGGGCGAAGCAGGTACAAAGGTACTGTCCGTCATTATCAAGGCAGATGTTCAAGGCTCCTATGAGGCTCTTTCGCAATCCTTACAGAAACTCTCCACCGATGAGGTGAGGGTCAATGTGGTTCATGCTGCGGTGGGTGGAATTACAGAGTCCGATGTGAATTTGGCTTTAGCCTCAAGAGCTGTGGTCATTGGCTTTAATACGCGCGCTGATGCAACAGCCAGAAAATTGATTGCTAGCAGTGGTGTGGATGTTCGTTATTACGACATTATCTATGCTGCAGTGGATGATGTGAAACTGGCGTTATCGGGTATGCTCTCGCCTGATAGGAAGGAAAATATTATTGGTTTAGTGGAAATTCGTGAAGTATTCCGTATTTCTAAAGTGGGTGCAGTGGCCGGTTGTTACGTGCTGGAGGGGATTGTTAAACGTGGTTCAGGAGTGCGTTTGTTACGTGATAACGTGGTGATTCATTCCGGTGAACTTGACTCACTCAAACGCTTTAAAGATGACGTGCGTGAAGTGAAGTCTGGTTTTGAATGCGGCCTGTCCTTGAAAAACTATAACGACATTCATGTGGGTGACCGATTAGAGGTTTTTGAAGTAGTCGAAGTGGCTCGTTCACTTTAACGACTATGGCGAATTTTCCGCGTTCAAGACGAATTGGTGATCAAATACAACGTGACCTGTCTGACATTCTGAGACGAGAGTTCCGTGACCCCCGTCTGGGCATGGTCACTATCACCGATGTGGATGTCTCCCGTGATTTTTCACATGCCACCATCTACATTAGCTCACTACAAGGCAATGAGGTGTTGACCGACTCTGTGTCAGCCCTCACAGACGGAGCGGGTTACTTACGCTCCCTGTTGGGCAAAAGACTGTCCATACGTGTCCTGCCACAATTGCATTTTGTTGCAGATACCACGCTAGATCGAGCTATCAGTTTAAGTTCATTGATTGATCAAGCTATCGCTGATGACAGTAAACACCCCAAAGACTAATTCTACTCCCCACATCAAAGCTCCCCTTGAAGAGGTTTCAGGGGTGCTACTGTTCAACAAACCCTTTGGCTTGAGTTCTAATACGGCCTTACAACGAGCGCGACATTTATTACGGGCTAAAAAAGCGGGGCACACCGGTACTCTTGATCCCCATGCTACAGGTTTGTTACCCCTTTGTTTGGGGGAGGCGACGAAGTTTTCCCAATGGATACTGGATGCGCCAAAAGGATATATTGCAACCATTAAACTGGGTTATGTGAGCGACACTTTGGATGGCGAGGGACATATTGTGCAGCAAGCTGCTCCCCCCTCCGACCGTGAGTTAATAGATAGAGTATTGCTCACTTTTGTGGGGCCTCAGCAACAAACGCCACCGATGCATGCGGCCATAAAACTGCATGGTAAGCCACTTTATAGTTATGCGCGATCAGGGCAGACGGTGCACCGGGAAGCGCGCAATATTGAGATATTTTCCTGCACTATCCTCTCACTGGTTGAAGAGGTATTGACTATTGAATGCTTGGTTAGTAAAGGAACTTATATTCGCGTATTGGCCTCAGATATAGGGATGAAATTGGGTTGCGGTGGTTATTTAATGGCTTTGGAGCGGGTGAGTACGGGCCCTTATAGCCTCGACAACTCAATCGGATTAGAAGATTTAATGGAGTTAGATGAAGTACAAAGACGAGCCTGTTTATTACCCGTGGACTCTTTGTTGTCTGGTCTACCAAGCTTAGTTGTAGAGGATAAAATGGCACAGGACATCACGCACGGCCGTAGTGCCCGTCTAGCACAATCTACTGGTGGGAGTGCAGGGCTATATCGTATTTATACAACACTGAATCAATTTCTAGGGTTATGTGAATTAACTCAAGAGCATGTTTTACGACCCATTCGATTAATGGCAACGGCTTCTTAAAAGAGAGTTTATTATGCGGCATCACGCGCCAGGCGGGACCCAACCATCACCTAATTTATTTAACGCCAACGACTTTAAAGCGATCAAGTCCTTAGCTCCATATTTATTGGCCTTTAAAGGGCGGGTATTCATTGCCCTCTTATGTTTGATCATAGCTAAGGTCACTAATGTGGCTGTTCCTTTGGCATTAAAATCGATTATTGATGGTCTTGATCCCAAGCATCAAATCATCATGTTTCCGATAGCCTGGATTGTGGCCTATGGGTTACTGCGTTTTTCTACCACTTTGTTTAATGAGTTAAGGGATGGGGTATTTGCTAAAGTAACGCAGAGTGCTATTCGTCGTATTGCTTTAACAGTTTTTAAACATTTACATTCGCTGAATTTGCGTTTCCATTTAGAGCGTCAAACAGGCGGAATGTCACGTGATATTGAACGAGGAACGAGAGGCATCGAGTCATTAATGCGTTTCACCCTCTTTAGTATTATGCCTACTCTGGTGGAAATTCTTCTGGTGGCAAGTATCTTGGCCTGGAAGTATGATGTTTGGTTTGCTTTAATCACTTTAATTACCTTAGTGGTTTATATTGGTATTACGGTTGTGATCACAGAGTGGCGAACTCATTTTAGACGGCGCATGAATGAATTGGACTCTAGAGCAAATGCGCGGGCAATTGATAGTTTAATTAATTACGAAACCGTCAAATATTTCGGTAATGAAGCTTGGGAGACTAAGCGCTATGACGAAAATTTAGAAAAATGGGAGAGTGCCTCCGTTAAAAGTCAGACTTCTTTGACGCTCCTTAATGCATCACAAAGTTTAATTATTGGTCTTGGTGCCACCATTCTAATGTATCGTGCGGCGCAAGGGGTTTATCAAGGTCATCTATCCATCGGCGATTTGGTCTTAATTAACTCGTTGTTGCTGCAACTTTATATCCCTTTAAATTTTTTGGGTGTGATCTATCGAGAAATCAAACAATCATTGGCTGATATGGATCGTATGTTTCGTTTATTATCTGTCAATGCAGAGGTGAAAGATAAAGACAGTGCCACCGAGTTAACCTTAAATGAAGCTCCTCAAGTCACTTTTCAAGAGGTTAATTTTGCCTATGACGAAAGACGTCCCATCCTTCACCAAGTGAGTTTTACTATTGATCCAGGTAAAACCATTGCGGTAGTGGGCCATAGCGGTGCCGGTAAATCGACTCTCTCGCGCTTATTGTTTCGTTTTTATGATATTCAAAGTGGATCAATATTCATTAATCACCAAGATATTCGTGATGTGACGCAACAAAGTTTGCGTGCTGCCATAGGTATTGTTCCACAAGATACGGTGCTGTTTAATGACACGGTGTTCTACAATATTGCCTATGGTCGCCCTGACGCCAGTCGCGAAGAAGTTATTGCGGCGGCTAAAGCTGCCCATATTGATGGATTTATTGAGAGTCTACCTGAGGGTTACGAATCCATTGTTGGCGAGCGTGGACTAAAACTCTCCGGTGGAGAAAAACAACGTGTAGCGATTGCCAGAACATTACTCAAACGTCCTCATGTGCTTATTTTTGATGAGGCTACTTCAGCACTGGATTCACATTCAGAGAAAGAGATTCAACAGGAAATTACTGCTTTGGCTAAGTCCCATACCACCCTCATTATTGCTCACCGCCTCTCTACAGTGGTTCATGCCGATGAAATTATTGTGATGGATCAAGGCCGAATCATAGAACGTGGTCGCCATGAAGATCTGTTGGCAGAACATGGTGCTTACCGAAGAATGTGGGTGTTGCAACAAAAGGAACAAACAAAAATAGAAGCATGAAGCAAATTACCTTATAAAAATGCGCTAAACAATTGACGGATTTGAAGAATGTTTGTAAATTTCACTTGCGTTCAAGGCCTTTTTTTTGTATTGTAAGATCATTACAATAAAAGGGTCTTGAACGTGCTGACAAAAAGCCTTTTAAGTTGCGCTTCCGCTGTCTTGTTTCTTGTTACTGGCTGTGTTTCCTCTTCAGTTTTTGCCGCTGATGCACAACATAAAAACAAGCATAAACATCACCGTCACTTGCATCGTCTTTCCTTTAATCCGTCACAAATTAATTTATTGTCACGTTCTGCTTTAGTGATTGATGAGTTAGATCATCATGTGGTTTTTTCCAAAAATCCAGACCCCATCCAGCCTATCGCCTCAATTACTAAATTGATGACGGCGGTGGTGGTGCTAGAGTCACAGCAAAATCTCGACGAAAAACTGACGGTTACAAAAGATGATGTGGATATGCTGCGCTTTAGTAGCTCACATCTTCGAGTTGGTGCTCAAGCATCAAGACTAGAGTTTTTGAAAATGGCTTTAATTGCTTCAGAGAACCGGGCAGCTAGTGCACTAGGAAGAAGCTATCCTGGCGGTCTTAGCGCTTTCGTCCTCAAAATGAATGAAGAAGCTAAGAAATTAGGGATGGTGCATAGTCATTTTGCTGATTCGTCGGGGCTGAATGGCAAGAATGTCTCTTCAGCTGAGGACTTGGTCCGTTTAGTGGAAAAGGCCAGAACAATTCCTCTTATCCATAAAATCACCACCACTGCAGAGGTGACTTTGCCAGTAGGTTACCACCATCAGATGGTACGCTTTAAAAATACCAATCCTTTAGTGGCAAAGCAGGATTGGGAAATAGGATTATCAAAAACGGGCTATATTAATGAGTCAGGTCAATGTTTGGTAATGGAAGCCACTATTACAGGGCGCCCTATGGTGATCGTTTTACTGGATTCCCACGGACACCAGGCGCGTATTAATGACGCACGCCGAGTTAGGCAGTGGTTAGAGTATCGCTCAAGAACAACCAATACCACCGTCGGACAGCTTTAAATCAGGAAAGAAGTATGAAGGTTGGTCTATTCGTCACCTGTCTTGTTGACATGATGCGTCCTGCAGTGGGTTTTTCTACCATAGAGTTATTAAGTCAAGCAGGTTGTGAAGTGGTGGTTCCTGATAATCAAACCTGTTGCGGACAACCTGGTTTTAACTCCGGGGACCGTGAATCGGGTAGAACCCTCGCTAAACGTTTTATTGAACTCTTTGATCACTGTGACTATGTGGTGGCCCCCAGTGGATCTTGTACGGGTATGATTCGGTTCCATTATCAGGATTTGTTCCCCGAAGACCCTGCACTGCAGGAACGAATTCATTTGTTAGCTCAGCGTACCTTTGAGTTAACCGACTTTTTGGTCAATATACTCAAAGTTGATCGTGTGGAGAGTGGTTTTAAAGGTTCGGTCACTTATCACGACTCTTGCTCTGGATTAAGAGAACTCAATATTAAAGAGCAACCCAGAAAGCTTCTCAACTCCATAGAGACTCTCACACTAAAGGAGATGGACCAAGCCGAATTATGTTGTGGCTTCGGTGGAACCTTTTCGGTTAAGTTAGGAGATATTGCTACACGTATGTCTGACAATAAATGTCATTACGCACAACAAAGTGGTGCTGAGGTGATTGCGGGTGGAGACCTGGGTTGTTTACTTAATATCGAGGGGCGGTTAAGACGGAGAGGAGATAATACTACTCAAGTTAAGCATATCGCGGAAATTCTGACTGTTAAAGCCAAATAATCATGGAACTCACCTCTTTTACGTTTAAGAAAAACGTTAAAAATAAACTCGCAGATGCGTCATTACAAAACAATATGCGTCGTTTTGGAGGACGTTTTGTTGAGGCGCGTGCAAAAGTAATGCAGGAGGTGGATAACCTTGAGGATATTCGAGTGGCCGCTGCCGCCATACGTGATCGATCTCTGGCACATTTGGATACCTACCTGATCCTCTTCGAAGAGCAAGCTCGACAAAGAGGAACTATTGTTCACTTTGCCGAGACAGCCCATGATGTGAACCGCATTGTTATTGAGATCGCCAAAGCCAATCAAGTTAAAAAGATTGTTAAATCAAAATCCATGGTCAGCGAAGAGTCTGGTCTTAATGATGCTGTGATCAAGGCGGGGATTGAGGCCATTGAGACGGATTTGGGAGAATATATTTTACAGTTGTCCCAGGAACCTCCCTCACACATTATCGCTCCAGCTATTCATAAAAGCGTAGAGGAAGTGGCTGAACTTTTTTCAGCGCATCACCATACGCCTAAAAGTACTAATATTCCGGCTTTGTGTCGCGAGGCCCGAGAACAGCTTCGCCCCCATTTCCTATCAGCTGACATGGGGATTTCGGGAGGCAATTTTTTAATTGCTGAAACAGGTTCGGTCGCCATTGTGACCAACGAGGGGAATGGGCGTATGGTCACCACCATGCCGCGTATTCATGTTGCCATAACAGGTATTGAGAAAGTATTGGGTACCTTAAATGATTTCTCTACCATTTTAAGATTATTAACACGTTCCGCTACTGGGCAATCTATTACCAATTATGTTTCTGTTTTAACGGGTATTAAAGATGGACCTGATGCAGAGGGTCCTGAGCAATCCCATGTCATATTGGTGGATAGCGGACGATCACGTTTATTAGGCAGTCGCCTACAAGAGGCTTTGCGTTGTATTCGCTGTGGGGCATGCATGAATCACTGCCCTGTTTATCAAAATATTGGTGGTCACGCCTATGGCTGGGTTTACCCAGGTCCCATTGGTGCTGTGCTCACCCCATCTTATGTGGGATTAAAAGAAGCTCTTGACCTACCACAAGCTTCAACGCTTTGTGGGGCTTGCCAAGTAGTGTGCCCCGTAAAAATTCCCTTACCTGAGTTGATGCGTGTATTACGCGAGGACTCTTTTTCACAGGGTCTTCGTCCTTGGTATGAAAGAGTCTCTGTGCATGTATGGCGATATACGGCCAACCATCCTAAGTTGTACGGTTTTCTTACTCGTCTAGTGGTTAAATTATTACAATGGCTAGGAGGCAAATCAGGGCAAATTCATTGGTTACCAGGTCTTGACGGATGGACTGAAGGACGAGATATGCCAGCCCCCGCCGGAACCACTTTCCGCGATCAATATAAGGCACAACGCAATGAGCGCAAGAGATAATATTTTTGCTCGTATTCGCCGTGGCTTAGGTTTACCAGGCACTCCTGAACCAGAAGAGCGTGAGGAAGCCTTACAGGTACTACGAGATAAACCTCGTGGACCTCACCCCAGTCAAGTATGGCAAGACCCTATAGAGCGATTCATTGAGCGATGTGAACAATTATCTACCACCACAGATCAAGTGAGTGATAAGAGCGCTATTCCACAGGCTGTGGCCAACTATTTAACAGAGCATCAGTTGCCTCATGACATGGTCATCTGGCCTGAGTTGGAGTATCTTTCATGGCAAAGCGCTGGATTAAATATTCGTACGGGCAGCGCTAAAGAAGGGGATTTAGTAGGGGTAACGGGTGCCTACTGTGCCATTGCAGAAACCGCAACATTAATGATGCCCTCTGGAAGCCATACACCTTCCACCGTCAGTCTTCTCCCTGAGACACATATTGCTCTGTTAGATAAAAGAAGAGTAGTCAATTATATGGAAGATGCCTGGACTCTTTATTTCTCTGAACACAAAACACTACCTAGAGCCGTTAACTTTATATCTGGTCCATCGCGAACTGCTGACATCGAACAAACCATCATCATCGGTGCACATGGGCCTTACCGTGTACATGTGATCATCTATTAATACTTTTGTTTTTAGTGTTATCTGTCACGCTGATATCATGAGTAAAGTTATGATTAACGTGAGCCAATTGTCTGACAGCAACGGCATGAACACTATTGACGTACTCACTGAGACGTTGCGTTTGCTTTAACTGGCTCTGCCACATATGATGGAGTAATTGCTTGGCCAAGGTATTGTTTAAATAAGTTTCATTAATGAGAAATTGTGTCCAAGAGGGTTTCTTTTTAATGACCTTATTGCGTAATGCTTTTAAGGTATTAGGGCGATTGTGTAGTAGTTGATGTAGCTGTTTGACCTCTTTTTCAGTTAATAAAAAATCCCTGTGTAGTTGTTCAATAATGGACTGTTGCTTGACAACATCTTTACTTTTTCTCTGTATTAAAGAAATAGTTGTGGTAGTGGAGTACAGATAGTTTTGTTGAAGTTGCAGCAAGGAATAATGATTAAAGCTGTGTTGTGTTGCGTTTAGATCAGCTATTTTCTTAGGGGAGAATAATGAGTAATATTGTTGATAACTCACTAAGCTTTGCCTGTTGATGGAGTTATCTGGCGTCACTGGTCCCCATTTTTTAATCAGTGAGGTGGCACTGAGCTGTTTATCAATCACCGAGGGTTTGATATAGATGGGTCTACCATTTAATTGAGTTGACCAGACAAATGATTGATGGCGCGGGTGGATGCTTATCTGACAAAAGTTAAGTGTTTGCAATAAAGAGCGCCATTGACTTCCCTCCTCTTCAATCACTTTCATTAAGTTTTTTTTTAAGTAAAAACGTATCCATTGATAAAAGGATAAGGGTTGGGTATGAAGTAATTCTGAATGAAAGGGAGTCTGCGATACATTTCTGACGTTGGTATCTTTTTGATTATATTGCAAGATTTCTTTTTTCAGCTGTTTTTTAAGCGCCAACTCTGCAGTCTTAGATATCAGCAAAAGATGCACATGCGGGTGGTTGGTATCGGTATGAATAAACCACAGTGCTTCTTGGTAGCTATGTGGATGGCGTGCTAAGAAGGAATTGATTTCTTGTTTAATACTGTAATAGCTAACGGTAGATGCCTGCCAGCTGAGTACCGCATGATGCAGAGTGAATGGCTTATCAGAAAGCAAGTAGGAACGCCTGAGTACCTGAGCCAAACTTAATAAATCACTTTTTTGATACAGTGGAAAATCTAAGGTGTTTATACCCATTAGCCCTTGACTAATAGCCCACTTGTCGTCTTCATAATAGTCACGTGTGAGATAGAGGAGAATATTCTCAAAAGAGTAATGAGTGTTTAAACTCTCGCCAGATAAAATCCAGAGGTTTATCCTTGACATTGATAAAAGTAATGAATTTCCTCCAGTAATGTATTGAGTTTCATATACAAATCATTGAACATTAGAGCAGTAGAATGGGTTGTTAAGCGTTGTTGGTGCCATTGGCTTAAGAGTAGTTTTATATGATGTAACTCAAATAAAAAACATTCAACGTTCAAAGTGGAGGGTTGTTGGGAAAGTAATGTATGTTTTACCCATACCGGGGCAGGTAAACCGCTAATATCAATGGCGCGCTGAATGGAGGCGAACTCGGAAGCGGTCAAGGCAGTATGGGTAAAGGTGTTGGATTGCATAGCCTTAATCCGCTTGGAGGGAAAAATAGTATTATTTGGGAAAGAAAATACTCACTTTAAATCCGCTCTCATCAGCTAATTGCGTGAGGGAAATGGTGGCTTGATGTAATTCAAGGATACGCTTGACAATAGATAAGCCCAAACCGCTACCTTGTTCAACGGTACCATCCAGTCGGTAAAAACGGTTAAATATTTTTTCCTGTTCCGCTATTCCTATCCCTTTTCCTTGGTCAATAACCGATAATTCAATCTTCCCCTTAACTGTGCGGAGGAGAACTTGAATAGTGGAAGGTTGAGGAGCATACCGCAAAGCATTATCAATAAGATTACGTAAAACAATCTCTAGTTGCCAAGGATTACCAATGACCGTTAAGTGATGATCCAGATCGCTTTCTACATGAATGCGGCGCTGATGGGCATAATTCATCAGCTCTGCAGTGACTTTGTGAGCTATTTGGCTCAGATCAACCTGAGTCATTTCGTTGTGAGCATTGTCAGGATCTACGCGGGCGAGGATTAACAGTTGCTCAATAAGGTGGGTGGAGCGTTCAGTCCCTTGTATGACCTGTTGCAGGGCATGCATTCGATCTTCAAGGTTATCAGCTCTCATGGCTACTTGGGCCTGAGTTTTGATGGCAGCCAGGGGCGTTCTGAGCTCATGCGCAGCATTACCAGTAAATTGTTTTTCACTGTCTAAGGATCGTTTTAAACGATTTAACAGATCATTAATCGAGACGGCGAGTGGCAGTACTTCTTCGGGAACAGCGGCCAAGGGTATGGCCTCCAGGCGTGAGGCATTTCTTTGTAAAATGGCTTGGCGAAGTTTTTGTAGGGGAGTGAGGCCCATACGTACAGTGAACCAAATCAGAAAACCTAAAAAAGGAAAAAAGGTCAGGGTGGGCAATAAAATTTGATAAGTAATATGACGCGCTAATTTAGCGCGGGTCACAAGGGGTTCGGCGATAACAATATGAAATACATGGTTTTCATCCCACAGGTTAAGTAGGCGCCATTTCTGATTCAAGTAATTAATTTCTTGGAAACCAAGTTGATGACCTTGATTAAGAGGTTGCTCTGGAGCGTGAAGGGAGCGCATGACAATGCCATGACTGTCCCAAACTTGATAGAGCATGGTTTGGGCATAGGGTTGGCTACCGTCATTGTTGTTTATACCATGCTCAATGATTTCCTCTTTCGCATGCCTTGCCATGCCAAGGAGTATGTGGGCTGCTTGAGTAATTTCTGCATCAAAGATAGTATCAATTTCATCTCCCGTTTCATAACGGGTTAACAGTGCAGTGACTAACCATGCGCTGGATAAGAGCGCGATCAGTAAAAAAATCAAACGTCTACGAATAGAGGTCATAGTTTGTCAATCACATAGCCAATGCCGCGAATGGTCCGAATTAACTCATTACCGAGTTTTTTTCGTAAATGATGAATATGTACCTCTACAGAATTACTGTCTATTTCATCGTCCCAGCCGTAGAGTTTTTCCTCTAAGTGTTCCCGGGAAAAGACTCGCCCTTGATTAAGTAATAGTTGTTCCAGAATATTAAATTCCTTGGCCGAGATGGCGATAACTTGATGGTTAAGCGTCACACTATGGGCGGCTGGATCTAGCATAAGTTCTCCTCGTTTTAGGATGGGAGAGCTTTGTCCGTTACTGCGTCTGACCAAGGCTCGAAGCCGAGCCAGTAACTCATCAAGATCAAACGGTTTAATTAAATAATCATCGGCGCCAGTATCCAATCCTTTAATCTTATCGGTTAAGGTATCGCGTGCTGTTAAAATTAAAACAGGGATCGGGTTATTTTGTTTACGGCAATCCGAGAGAACCTCTAAGCCCGATTTTTTGGGTAGATTAAGATCAAGAATCATGGCGCCATAATCTCCTGTTTTCAAGGCATGATCAGCCGCCATTCCATCCATGACCCAGTCCACCACATATCCTACTTGCTTCAGACCAGCGCGGATACCATCACCCAGAATAGAATCATCTTCAACCAGTAATATTCGCATAATGAAAACAATAGCCTCTTCGAGGTAAACAGATATTGTTAATTATTTCAGTGAGTATCTTCTAATCATGGACAATCCACAAGAGAGTTTAATCTTGTTTATTCTTGCTAACTAATCGGTAGAGATAACCACTGACCATGGCTTGCGCTAGGGGTGTTTTGTCTTTTATTTCATGCCAAATTAAAGCACTGATATGAACGATGATAAAGGCCCAGAAAAAGTTATAAAGCAATTCGTGAGGTTCATGAAATAAACCTTTCAACGCTTTATTACCACCTAGCCAAGACTCGAAGGGACCCATATTAAGTTTAATGGCTGCCAGACTTAAGCCTGTTAGTACCATGACAACCAACAGTAGGTAAAATAGCAGATAGGCGGCACTCGCTAACGTGGCGTGACCCCAGCGAGGGGGATCAATCCAGCGTCTGGTTTTGAGTACATTAAGCCAGGCTCCAGGATACCAGAGATCACTGAATTTAGCCGTAGTACTGCCGAGAAAGCCCAATAGAATTCGAAGGGTCAGAGCTCCTGTAATACCGTAGCCAATCCATACATGAATATGCCAGAGTGTGTCTCGGGGTACCCCTTTTTCTATATAGTCTGAAATTAAGGCTGTAAAGATTTGAATGACAATTAAACTCCCCAACCACATATGAGTTAGACGTAACAAAGGATCAAACACTTTACGTCTTTCGTATTGGTAGTGTTCCATGACTTTTCTCCAGTTATTGATAACTTATCATAGCCTTTTAATCTTAATGCCACCTTAACTCTTAAGACCATAAAAAAAGGTGGTCTAAGAAGACCACCTAAAGGGGGGAGACAGCCATAATCATATTTATTCATGACCTGCATCTGTCTTTATGTATTGCAACACATCATTCTTAACTGAATCTTAATAACCGAATGTACTTGAAACAACTCATGCTCAAGTGAATGAGTGAGTCTTGAGATATGCATAGGTCCTGTGTAATAGGAGGATAGCTGATGACCAGAGCAAGAGAGCTCAGGGCTTCATGGCTGCAGTACAAACTACTTGCTAAAAAGGAGAAAAACTTTTATATTAAATTCATGAGCCATATTAAACAATTTGTTTTATTTTTCTTTTCTGTCGGTGGAAATCTACGTCTTCCACTACTGCGCTCTGCGCGCTAAAACTATTCAATCCCCACAATTCGATGTATTCTTGTCTCTATATAATGGAGGCACTTCTGTTATTTAAATCAGATAGTTAGGAGCTGATCGTGAAACAACAATTGATTATTTTTGATACCACCATGCGGGATGGTGAACAAAGTCCCGGGGCCTCTATGACCCGCGAGGAAAAAATCCGCATTGGCCGTCAACTGGAAAAGTTAAGGGTGGATGTGATTGAGGCAGGGTTCCCGGCCGCCAGTCAAGGAGATTTTGAATCAGTAAAAGCCGTTGCCTCGGTGATTAAAGACAGTACGGTATGTGGTCTCGCTAGAGCACAGGAAGGGGATATTCGGCGTACAGCAGAAGCGATCAAACTTGCCCAACGGGGTCGCATTCATACGTTTATCGCCACCTCACCTATTCATATGGAAAAAAAATTACGTATGTCACCAGAGCAAGTGTTAGAGGCTGCCGTGAAAGCAGTGACTTTGGCGAGACAATTTACTGATGATGTGGAGTTTTCCTGTGAAGATGCGGTACGTTCTGAAACGGATTTTATGTGTCGTGTGATTGAAGCGGTGATTCGTGCAGGAGCCAAGACCATCAATATTCCTGATACGGTGGGTTATGCTATTCCTTTTCAGTATGGTGAATTAATTCAGACTTTAATTGGACGTATTCCTAACTCAGATCAAGCAGTTTTTTCAGTGCACTGTCATAATGATTTGGGGTTGGCTGTGTCAAATTCCTTATCTGCAGTATTGGCCGGCGCGCGTCAAGTAGAGTGTACGATTAATGGTTTGGGTGAGCGAGCTGGTAATGCCGCTTTAGAAGAAATCGTGATGGCCATTAAAACTCGCCATGATGTCTTTGCGGTGGAGACAAGAATTGATACAACGCAAATTGTTCCTGCCAGCCGTCTCGTGTCAACCATTACCGGCTTTCCAGTTCAACCTAACAAAGCGGTGGTGGGGGCTAACGCCTTTGCCCATGAATCAGGGATTCATCAAGATGGGGTATTAAAACACCGAGAAACCTATGAAATCATGCGTGCTGAAGACGTGGGTTGGAACGCTAATAAATTAGTTTTAGGCAAGCATTCAGGACGTTCAGCTTTTAAAGCACGTTTAACTGAATTGGGTATTGAGTTGGGTTCGGAAATTGCTTTGAATACGGCATTTCAACGTTTTAAAGATTTAGCTGATAAAAAACATGATATTTTTGATGAAGATATTCATGCCATAGTCAGTGAAGAGTTAACGGAACCTGAAGCCGAATTGTATGGACTCATCTCTCTGACTGCCCACTGCGAGACGGGAGAGTCTCCTTTCGCTAAGTTGGTGATTACTCATCATGGTCAAGAGAGTCAAACCCAAGCCACTGGAAGCGGTCCTGTTGATGCAACGTTTAAAGCTATTGAAGCAGTAATTAACAGTGGTGCTGAATTACAACTCTATTCAGTTAACAACATCACGAGCGGTACTGAGTCGCAAGGAGAAGTCACTGTGCGTCTGGGTCGTGGTGGACGAATTGTGAATGGTTTGGGTGCCGACACGGATATTGTTGTGGCCTCTGCTAAAGCTTATTTAAGTGCCTTAAATAAGTTGGATAGTAAAGCACAACGGATGAGTCCTCAGTCCCACGAGGCGGTGTGAAGGGTTTTCGTCTTTGGTTGTATCCGTTGACCCCAGTGATCACCACACTGGGGTTTTTATGGTTTGTGCTCAAGAAGTTTCATCGTGACCGTTGTCTTCAAACAGCCTCTAGTTTAACCACTACCACCCTTTTTTCAATTATTCCTGTTGTCACGTTATCTTTGAGTGTGTACTCTCTGTTGCCGGGGTCGGCGTATTTAAGTAAAAGTGTCCGTGGTTTTCTCATGGCGAATCTGTTGCCTGATGTGGCCTCACGAATGATCAGTGTTTACACTTTACAGTTTTCTCAACATGCAGAGCAATTAACCTTAGTGGGCTTGGGAGTACTGTTGTTGACGGTACTTTCTTTAGTGATTACTGTGGATCATGCATTTAATGCAGTATGGGGAACGACCCCACGGCATCAATGGTATGCCCGTTTAATGATGTATTTAATTGTGGTAGTGGGCGGTCCCATTATGTTGGGAGTTACTTTATGGGCGTTTACTACCCTAATTAAAAGATCCCTTGGTTGGGCAGGGGAGAGTCATCATTTAATTAATCACGCAGTGCAATGGAGTTCATTGTGTATTCTCGTCCTAATTCTCAGCACCGCCTATTATGTGATTCCAGGTAAAGCCGTTAAAAAAAGTCATGCCCTAATAGGAGGGGTTGTGGCAGCCGGTGCCTTTGAGGCGCTAAAAAATGGGTTAACGTGGTTTATTATTCATTTTTCAGCGTACAAAATGATTTATGGTGCTTTTACAGCATTGCCCATATTTTTGTTATGGATTCAGTTATCGTGGGCAGTAGTACTTTTTTGTGCTGTATTAACGGCCAGTCTGCCACAATGGAAAATGAAACTCTAGGTTAATGCGTTAGGCATAATCCATTGGCGTAAAGTATGCGCAAGATCGGTAAATGATATCTTCCTTGATTCATTATCATGGCGACCCCTCACTTCAACGGTTCCTTCTTGAAGGCCTTTCTCGCCCACAATAATTCTAAAGGGAATACCCATTAATTCTTGATCAGCGAGCATGACCCCAAGACGCTCATCGCGATCGTCCCACAACACATCAATACCTTGATGGGTTAATAAATCATAAATTTGACTGGAGGTTTCTTCAACTAAGGGACTCTTTTTTAGACCAATAGAAATTAAACTCACTGAAAAGGGAGCCATGGCTAAGGGCAAAGTGATACCGTTTTTATCATGGTGCTGTTCAATAGCCGCTGCCACAATACGACTGACCCCTATACCATAACAACCCATTTCCACCACTTGGCTTTTACCTTCTTCATCCAGGTAGGTTAAATTCATAGCTTGTGCGTATTGGGTTCTTAATTGAAAGATATGTCCCACTTCAATACCCCGACACAATTTTAAAGTGCCCTGTCCATCAGGGGATGGGTCACCGTCTACCACATTTCTCAGGTCAATATACTCTGAGGGCTCTGGACAATCACGACCAAAATTCACGTGCTTCAGATGTTTGTCTGTCTGGTTAGCGCCACACACAAAGTTAGCCATGACTGATACGCTATGATCGGCTATCACACTGATGGTCTCAGGAAGATTAACCGGTCCCATAAATCCAGGAATAAGTCCTAACTGGGCAGCTTCTTCAGCTGTAGCTAAACGAGCGCCTGGAATGACTTTTTCAGTTTTTACCCAATTGAGTTCGTGATCTGCTCTCAGTAATAAAAGGTGAGGTTGATGATCTTGATCAATCAACAGGAGTGACTTAAGGATATTTTGAGTAGGGATATTCAGGAACTGAGCCACTTCCTCACAGGAGCTAACGGAGGGAGTCTCCACCTCAGTGACTGCGGCGCTAGCGGTGGGGCGTTGTCCTTGTGGGGGCAGCGCTTGGGCGAGTTCCACATTGGCGGCATACTCTGATTGATCACTGTAAGCCAGAGCATCTTCGCCAGAATCTGCTAAGACATGGAATTCATGTGAGCCAGACCCTCCAATGGCTCCGGTATCCGCGGCTACTGCTCGAAAGTTAATTCCAAGACGGCTGAAGATACGCTGATAAGTATCCTTCATTAATGCGTAGGTTTGTTCAAGGCTCTCAAAGTCCGCATGGAAGGAGTAGGCATCTTTCATCAAGAATTCTCTGGCACGCATCACCCCAAAACGAGGACGAATCTCATCACGAAATTTAGTTTGGATTTGATAAAAATTAACCGGTAATTGACGATAACTTTTGATTTCACGACGGGCTATATCCGTAATGACTTCTTCATGAGTAGGCCCGTAGCAAAACTCTCGTTCGTGACGGTCTTTTATTTTTAGCATTTGTGGGCCAAATTTATCCCAGCGACCAGTTTCCTGCCACAGCTCAGCGGGAATAATTGAGGGCATTAACAGTTCAAGTGCCTGAGCTTTATTCATTTCCTCCCGGACAATGGCTTCGATTTTTCTAAGCACTCTCAAACCCAATGGCATCCAAGTGTATAAACCGCTACCCAGTCGTCTTATATACCCCGCACGCAGCATGAGTTGATGAGAAATGAGTTCTGCTTCCTGAGGAGCTTCTTTAAGTGTTGAGATGAAAAATTGTGTAGCGCGCATGGGTAGCTCAAAAAAAGTAAAACAGTATTTTACTCTATCCTAAGGGCTTCATTAACTTTAGTTTGGTTGTACAAAGAGGTATTAGATGCCCATAGAAAAACAGACAGCATGATGAGGGTGTCAAGTTAAGGGTGAGAGCCTAAACGAGCAATAGGTTATCTCGATGAATGAGTTCCTCGTCACTCACAAAGCCTAAGATGACTTCAATCTGATCACTGGCCTTACCAATGATCTTCTGGACTTCTTGATAATTGTAATTAATTAATCCACGAGCAATTTCAAGACCCTGTTCATTGACACAGGAAACCAGTTCACCCCGATTAAATTGTCCTGTGATGGATTGTACTCCTATGGGTAGGACACTTTTTCCATCTTGACTCACCGCATACGCCGCACCTTGATCGAGAGTGAGTTGGCCCTTTACCTGTAACTGACTAGCTAACCAATGTTGCTTAGCATTGAGTTTTTGGGTTCTTGCCATTAATTGAGTGCCCAATAATTCGCCTGTTGCAAGACGAGTTAATACATTCTGTTCGCGACCGCTCACAATAGCAGTATGTACCCCCCGCATGGCGGCCCGTTTGGCTGCTAACACTTTTGTTAACATTCCCCCTCTGCCCAGAGATGAGCCAGCTCCCCCCGCCATCGATTCTAACTGGGGGTCCCCCGCCTCAGCTTCCCTGATTAATTGCGCATCAATATGGTGTCTAGGGTCTTTATTAAAAAGCCCCAGTTGGTCGGTTAGAATGATTAACCCTTCGGCGTCCACAAGACCCGCCACCAAGGCGCCTAAGGTGTCGTTGTCGCCAAGACGAATTTCTTCAGTGGCTACCGTATCATTTTCGTTAATGATAGGAATCACCTTCATACTCATTAACGTCAGGAGAGTGGAGCGGGCGTTAAGATAGCGTGTGCGATCTGAAAAATCTTCGTGAGTCAGTAAAACTTGGGCTGTGGTAAGACCATACTCCGAAAAGCAGCTCTCCCACATTTGGGCAAGCCCCATTTGGCCTACGGCAGCAGCAGCTTGAAGGAGTGGAAGTTCACGGGGGCGATCACTTAACCCTAACCGTTTCATACCCTGAGCAACGGCTCCTGATGAGACTAAGAGCACCGTCTTTCCTAATTGTTGGTGCAACTGCACCATCTGTTTAACCCATTGACCGATTGCAGAGCGATCAAGCCCTTGGCCATCGTTGGTCAATAAACTACTACCAATTTTTATGACTAGCGGTGAGCCGTGTTGTACAAAAGAGTTACTCATTGTTATTGTGATTGGTTTCTTCTATGTCATCGTCTTGGGGTTGTTAAATGCTCTTCCTCCCGGGGAGTGAGCGTATCCAAATAGTTCATGACTGCGTAGGTGACGGCTTTAGTGCCATCTCCTGTTAGCGCTGAGATGGAGAAAATAGGCATATCTTGAAAATGCTCTTTAATAATGTGTTGAATGGCCTGTTGTGCATCATTATCTAAGAGATCGATTTTATTGAGTAGAATCCAACGTGGCTTTTGAAATAGTTCTTCATCATATTTTTTAAGCTCGGTAATGAGCGCTTCTGCCTGTTCAACAAGATTAATCGACTCGTCAAGAGGAGCGCAATCAATCAGATGCAATATTAACCGTGTACGAGTTAAGTGACGTAAGAATTGGTGGCCTAAACCTGCCCCCTCAGCGGCGCCCTCGATTAAGCCAGGGATATCGGCAATAACAAAACTTTTATTCTCATCCACACGAACCACACCTAGATTTGGGTGTAATGTGGTGAAAGGGTAATCTGCAACCTTGGGTCGCGCTGCCGACACTGAACGAATAAAAGTAGATTTGCCAGCATTGGGATAACCCAGTAAACCAATGTCAGCCAGCACTTTAAGCTCTAATTGCAACTCTTTTTCTTCTCCTTCTTCGCCCCGTGTAAATTGGCGTGGGGTTCGGTTGGTGCTGGATTTGAAATGTAAGTTACCCAGCCCACCCTTGCCACCTTGAGCAATTAATACTCGCTCATCATGATGGGTGAGGTCAGCGAGGGTAGCACCGGTTTCTTTTTCTTTAATTAAGGTCCCAACGGGAACCCTTAATTCTATATCCTCAGCACTTTTTCCATTACAATCGGAACCACGCCCTGGTTCACCATTCTTAGCACGGTGAATACGGGCGTAGCGGTAATCTATCAGAGTATTCACATTGCGATCAGCTCGTGCCCAGATACTGCCCCCGCGACCTCCATCCCCACCATCTGGTCCGCCCTTGGGGATATACTTCTCGCGACGAAAACTCGCTGAGCCGTCGCCTCCTTTACCGGCAAGTACCTGAATTGTTGCTTCATCTATAAATTTCATAACAAAAAAGCCCTATCGTTAGATAGGGCTTTCCTTAAAAAGTAATTCAAGCCCTTAAGCAGAGGCTTCAATGGGTTCAATCACTGCAAACTTGTCTTTAAGAGGTCCTTTAGTGCGAAAAGCCACGTGGCCATCAACCTTAGCAAATAAAGTATGGTCTTTCCCCATCCCTACGTTTGCACCAGGATGAATGCGTGTTCCACGTTGACGAACAATGATGCTTCCAGCGCTAACTAATTCACCACCGTAAGCCTTGACCCCTAAGCGTTTTGATTCTGAATCACGACCGTTGCGTGAACTACCACCGGCTTTTTTATGTGCCATGTGTCTTTACTCCTTAGCCTTTAACAATACTATCAATTTGGACTTCAGTGAAACCTTGGCGGTGCCCCTGATGTTTTTGATAATGCTTACGGCGACGCATTTTAAAGATTTTCACTTTATCATGACGGCCGTGGGACAATACTTTAGCAGTAACTTTAGCACCCGCCACGAGAGGACGCCCAAACGTAATCTCTTCCCCATCTGCAACTAATAGCACTTGGTCAAGGTCAACGGTTGAACCAACTTCCACAGCAAGTAACTCAACTTTTAATTTTTCACCAGATTGCACGCGGTATTGCTTGCCACCTGTCTTAATCACAGCGTACATGTGACGCTCCTGTAAATAGATCAATAAAACATAATCTGCAATTATAGGTGCCTTTTGTGGTTTTTGTCAAAACTTTGTAGGGGTAGAGTCCCTGTAACATAAAATAAAGAAAATTTAGATATAATTATAGGTATAGGGTAAGGGTTATCCATGGGTTGACAGCGTAAAACATTGTCCCTTGATGCTTTAGTTTAATAGTCACAATGAATTTTACTGATTTGATGAGCTCAGGAAGTCATTTATTTAACGCGGCTGACAAGTGAGTAAGAGATAAATCTAATTGTTACTGTTGACTATTAGATAAACCTAACTCTATTATCGTTTGTTCAACTATTAACCAGTGATGATTTTGCATGAAATTTGAAGATATAAAAACCTTATCCCTAGGGGATATGGCTGCGGTGGATGAAGTGATTCGCAAGCAGTTATACTCTGACGTGGTATTGGTTCGCCAAGTTGCAGAATACATTATTCATAGTGGAGGCAAACGTCTCAGACCGTTGATTACAGTATTAATGGCCAAGGCCTTTGGTTATCAGGGAAATGACCATCATGTTTTGGCTGCAGTGGTGGAGTTCATTCATACCGCCACTCTTTTGCATGATGATGTGGTGGACAAGTCAGACATGAGGCGCGGTAAAAAAACAGCTAATGAATTGTTTGGTAATGCGGCCAGTGTGTTAGTAGGAGATTTTCTTTATTCTAGAGCTTTTCAGATGATGGTAAGTATTGAGAGGATGTCGGTGATGGAAATACTCGCTAACGCCACCAATATTATCGCTGAGGGTGAGGTGTTACAACTTCTCAATTGTCATGATCCAGAGGTGGATGAAGCGCGTTATCGTCAAGTGATACAGTATAAAACCGCGCAACTCTTTTCCGCAGCAGGGCAACTGGGAGCCCTGATTGCTGATCAGGATATCCAGCAACAAATTCTCGCAAGAGACTATGGTACATATTTAGGTAATGCATTCCAAATCATCGATGATGCTTTGGATTACTCGGGTAACAGCAGCGAAATGGGCAAAAACCTTGGTGATGATTTGGCTGAGGGGAAAGCCACCTTACCACTCATTCAGGCAATGAAAGTGGCCAGTGATGAAGACCGGGATTTTTTGCGTTCGGTGATCATTGAGGGAGGGACTGCTCAGATTGACCGAGTGATGTCCATTATCAATACTACGGATGCTTTAACTTACACGAAGCAATGCGCACAACTTGAAGTTGATAAAGCCATAGATGCTATTCAACAATTGCCTGATAGCCCTTATCGGCAGGCGTTGGAAAGTTTGGCGAATTTGTCTGTGGACAGAAATCACTAAGAAGGGAGTATGAATGCCCTGGCATTCCAAAGCGGTTTTCATCCCTAATTCCGTTAGTAAGGTATCTATCATTAACAGCTATCTTCGAGTTGTTGATGGATTTTTCCCATTGACAGTCATAAAAATTTAATAAATATGTCACGTATCATTAATGACCACATGGCTTAATGATTTACGTGAAAACAAACGACTTAGAAACCCATTACCACTATAGAACAATTTGGATTTCAGATACTCATCTTGGAACTCCCGGTTGTCAGGCGGATTATCTTCTCGAATTTCTCAGAACCCATGAAGCGGATACAATCTACTTGGTTGGAGACATTATTGATGGCTGGCAGCTTAAAAAAGGCTGGTATTGGCCACAAACTCATAATGATGTGATACAAAAGTTACTCAGAAAGGCCAGAAAAGGAACTCATGTTGTCTATATTCCTGGTAACCATGATGAATTGGCGCGCCAATTTATCGGTTTAGCTTTTGGTGAAATCAAGGTCTGTGACGAGGCTATTCATACCCTTCGGGATGGTAGAAAATTGTGGATTGTTCATGGTGATCTCTTTGACGGTATCACTGAACATGCCAAATGGTTATCCCATCTTGGCGATACCCTATACACGATGATCTTAAAGTTTAACCAATGGTTTAATGCTGTTCGTGTACGAATGGGTTTGCCCTATTGGTCTTTATCTCAGTATCTCAAACATCAAGTTAAAAACGCTATTAATTACATCGCTTCCTTTGAGGAGGTCATGGTGGCAGAGGCTAAACGTCGTGGCTGCCAGGGCGTAGTGTGTGGTCATATTCATCGTGCTGAAATGCGCGAAATAGACGGTTTATTGTATTGCAATGACGGAGACTGGGTTGAATCATTGACTGCCTTAGTTGAAACCCATGAAGGGCAATTAAAAATTATAGAGTGGCGCACACGCGTAGAGTCGCCCTTGAATCTTGGCCCTGTTCATCAAGAAGAACTATTTACAGAGGGGATTGTTTCATGAAAATAATGATTGTCACTGATGCTTGGGATCCACAGGTTAATGGTGTGGTGAGAACACTTAAAAATACCCGTAAAGAATTAGAGTTACTAGGTCACCAAGTGGAGATGTTGACGCCTCAGGAGTTCAGCACCATTCCATGTCCAACTTATCCTGACATTCGTTTATCTCTTTTTCCAGGGGGCAAGGTTAGGCAGAGAATACAAGAGTTTAATCCTGATGCACTTCATATTGCTACGGAGGGACCTTTGGGGCTTGCGGCTCGAGCCTTTGCCGTCAAGAGGCAATTGGCTTTTACTACTGCCTATCACACCCGTTTTCCCGAGTATGTGAGGGCCCGATTTGCTGTTCCCTTATCCTGGACCTATGCGTTTTTACGCTGGTTTCATGGCCCATCCCATGCAGTCATGGCGCCAACCCCTGTTGTGATTAATGACCTACAACGCTTTGGTATGACTAATGTAGTGCTGTGGACCCGTGGTGTGGATTTGGACATTTTTAAGTTTCAAAAAGTAAAGGGAACTGAGCTACCCACCACCCCACCAGTGTTTTTATATGTGGGACGGGTGGCTGTTGAGAAGAACGTTGAGGCGTTTTTGGAATTAGATCTTCCTGGCTCTAAATGGGTTGCGGGAGATGGTCCTGCTATGGCTGAGATTCGTAAAAAATATCCCCATGTAAATTATTTGGGTGTATTAAGTCAGGCGCAGTTAGCTAACGTGTATGGCTCTGCGGATGTCTTTGTCTTTCCGAGTAAAACGGATACCTTTGGATTGGTTCTTCTGGAGGCGATGGCCTGTGGCTGTCCTGTGGCGGCCTATCCCGTTACAGGACCGCTTGATGTGATCGGTGGATCGGGGTCCGGTGCATTAAACCATGATCTTCGTCAAGCCTGTCTTGATGCGCTACTCATCTCCCGTGAAAAAGCCCGCGCCCATGCCGAACTCTTTTCCTGGGCTAAGGCCACCGAACAGTTTGTGAGTTACTTAAAACCTCTTCCCGAGTCCATAAAGGTCAATGCAGCTAATGAAGCCATCACCAGAGCATCTTAATGAAAGCCCGCATAAGGGCAAATCAGGGCTGCGCAGAATTATTAATGCTTTGGGCTACTCTATACAAGGGTTAAAAGACGCTTATCATCATGAAAGTGCTTTTCGTCAGGAGGTGATGTTATCGGTTTTACTGATACCTATTTCTCTGTTTTTAAAAACCTCCGGTGTCGGTCATGCCCTCATGGTAGGCAGTGTCTTATTGGTACTGTTAGTAGAATTATTGAATTCTGCGGTGGAGGCTGCCGTGGATCGGGTTTCTTTAGAAAATCATCGTTTATCTAAACGGGCTAAGGATATTGGCAGTGCGGCGGTGTTAATTAGTTTAATTAATGTGGCAGTGATTTGGTTATTAATCATGTTTTATTGATTTGTTTCCTCAGCCTTTTTCTTTTTTCGCTCGAACGCCTAACAAGGCGCCAATACTGACCAACAAGACTCCAGCCCCCGTAGTCCAAGTGATTGCCTCATTTAAAAAAGGAACAGCAAGAAGCGCTGAAGTCCCCGGCACAATGGCTAAGGTTAATGAGGCTGCTCCACTTCCTAATACCAAGGTGGCGAAGGTATAACAAAAGCCTGCTACCAAGGCGGCAATAATGCCTTGATAAAAGCCTTGCAATACGATAGTCGACAGAGAAGCTTCGTGGATACCCTTAGGAAGAAAAAGCAAATAAATAGGAATATAAATCAGTAATGAGGTCACTCCAATACCGCTCATGGCATCTACAGGTCTAATGCGCCAAATACGTACCAGAATACCAAAAGTTGACCAGGCTAAGGCGGCCAGTATAAAGAAAATGTCACCCCAAATCACATGGGGCGTGTCGTTATTATGATGATGTAAACTGTGTAAACTGATAATGGCAACGCCTAGGGCGGCGAGGCAAAGAGCTAACAGCGATAAGGGTTTTGGTCGATCTTTTAAAAACAACCAGGCGATTCCAGCGGTGGCAAGAGGGATGCCGCCATTAATAATGATTCCGGCGTGAGCGGCGGGAGCGAACATAAAGCCTGAATAAGCGCATAGGGCATAGCCAAAGCCTCCTACGGTTCCAATCGTCAACAGTTGTCGTCGTTTAAGTTGGTTACCAAAGATAAAGAAAACCGGTACCATCACTATGCCGGACACTAAAAACCTCAGGGCCGCCACATCAAAGGGGGTAAGAACACTTTTACCGCCAAGGCGAGAGACAACGTTGAATCCTGTCCAGCAGCAGACAACGGTAAAAGCGGCAAGATAACCTTGCCAGCGCGGAGTTGTTGGGTTAATAGACATGATTAGGAAGCAAATGTTTTATAATACTGTAAAAGACTTTATTCCTGTAGAGTTAATGAACTTTTTTTCAACTTTAATAAAAGGGCACCTAGTAAGATGAAATTGTTGCTCTGGCTGATTATTCTCTACCTCGGCGTTAAGTACGTTTATCCACTCTGGCAAAGACAGAAAAATAGCCTCAATAAGGCGCAAGAGCCTCCTCTGGAGGATACTCAAGAAATGGTTCGTTGTGCTAAATGTGGCGTTTTTGTGGTGCGCCAAGAGGCGGTTGCAGTAAGAGGCAGATACTACTGCTCCCTTGCCCATAAACAACAGGATCAATCGGGTCAGTAAATGAGTTTCAAGATGGATCACCAAGGTTGGGTGTGGGGTGCGCAGAGAATGCACTCCCCTAACTTTAATGCGAGACCACAAGATTGCGATGTGTCGCTGTTAATTATTCATGCAATTAGCCTGCCTCCGGGGGAGTTTGGCGGAGAAGCCATCACCCAACTTTTTTTAAACCAGCTGGATTACTCTCTTCATCCTTACTATCAGTCTTTAAAGGGGTTAGAGGTTTCAGCACATTTTTTGATTCGTCGTAATGGTACGTTGATTCAGTATGTCTCGTCCAAAGATCGTGCTTGGCATGCGGGGGAATCCCTATGGCGGAATCGAACCAATTGTAATGACTACTCAATTGGTATTGAATTAGAAGGAGCCATCGATACTTCCTTTGCTGAGGAGCAATATACAACATTGATAGAGCTTATAGAATTACTTAAAAAACATTATCCAATTAAAGACATTGTGGGTCACGAACATGTGGCACCTGGTAGAAAGGAGGATCCTGGTCCCTTCTTTGATTGGCAGCGAGTAAATAAATTGCGAGAGGATTATTAAAGCGCTCTCTTGACCAAGGTCACTATATAAAAGCGCGATCCTAGGATACAATGCCTCAATTTGGAAAGAATACTGTCTCGTAAAACGATTTATAGGAGTAGTACATGGCCATGATGATTGGAGTTCCTCGGGAAATCCACCCAGGTGAGCGACGCGTAGCTGCCACCCCTGAATCTGCTTCTCAACTGATGAAGTTGGGTTATTCTGTCATGATTGAAAGTGGTGCCGGTGAATTGGCATCCCTACAGGATGAAGATTACCGCGCTGTGGGCGTGGAAGTGGTTGATCGAGATAGCCTTTGGCAAAAAGCTGACATTATTCTTAAAGTTCGCGCGCCACAAATTGATCCCAACACGGGTATCAATGAGGTGACCCTCGCACGTCCTAAAACTGTCATCATTGGTTTTGTCTGGCCAGCCCAAAATAGTGCATTATTAGAGCTCTTTATTCAGCAGGGTGTCACGGCTCTGGCTGTGGATACCATTCCACGTATTTCACGGGCACAAAAAATGGACGCGTTGAGTTCCATGGCTAATATCGCAGGATATCGTGCCATTGTTGAAGCCTCCAACTATTTTGGACGTTTTTTTACCGGACAAATTACTGCAGCAGGTAAAGTGCCTCCAGCCAAAGTGATGGTCATTGGCGCGGGAGTGGCAGGCTTAGCTGCTATTGGAACGGCCAGGGGCCTTGGCGCCATTGTTCGCGCTTTTGATACGCGCCCAGAGGTGAAACAACAAATCGAAAGTATGGGCGCTGAGTTTTTAGAGCTTAACTTTGAGGAGGAAGGCTCTGGTACCGGGGGTTATGCTAAACAAATGAGCCCTGAATTTATTAAAGCGGAAATGGAGCTCTTTGCTAATCAAGCTAAAGAAGTGGATATTATTGTGACCACTGCTTTGATTCCTGGTAAACCAGCCCCCAAATTAATCACCAAAGAAATGGTGGCCTCCATGAAACGAGGTAGTGTGATTGTTGATTTGGCTGCAGAGCAAGGTGGCAATTGTGAAGGGACCATACCGGGGCAAGTCGCTCATGTAGAGGGCGTCACAATCATCGGTTATACCGATCTTCCGTCACGGCTCTCTCAGCAATCCAGTCAACTCTACGCGACCAATTTAAGACATTTGTTAACGGATTTAACCCCAAGTAAAGATGGGCAAATAACTCTTAATCTTGAGGATGATGTCATTCGCGGCGCTACCATTGTGCATGATGGTCAGTTAATGTGGCCAGCCCCGCCTCTTAAGGTGCCTGCCATCGCCCCTGCTAAGGCACAAGCCGCTATGCCAGCGCCCCCCCCAAAACACGGTGACGCCTCAGGACCTATGAAGGTCTCTACCTTGGCTAGTGTGTTGTTGATTGGCGCTGTTTTATTTGCCTTCATCGGACTCTATGCCCCGGCTGCTTTCTTGCCGCATTTTACGGTATTCGTATTGGCCTGTTTTGTGGGCTATATGGTGGTCTGGAATGTTTCTCCAGCCCTTCATACTCCCTTGATGAGTGTCACCAATGCCATTAGCGGTATTATCGTGATTGGTGCCCTGCTTGAGGTGGGTTCTTCCGATGGCGTGGTGATGATCCTCGCACTGTTTTCAGTGTTGATTGCAACCATAAATATTGCTGGTGGCTTTAGAGTGACTCAGCGCATGCTTAATATGTTTCGTAAAGATTGAGGATTGACCCATGAACTCAGGATTAATCACTGTTTGCTATATCGCCTCTGCGATATTGTTTATTTTAAGTTTAGGTGGTCTGTCACGTCAGGATACCGCGCGTAGAGGAAACTTCTATGGTGCAGCGGGAATGGCCATCGCCATTTTGGCCACGGTTCTTGGGACAGGTATTAGTCAATGGCTTCTCATCCCTGCCATTCTAGTGGGCGGGGCGGTGGGTTGGATGCTGGCAGTCAGAGTGGAGATGACGCAAATGCCAGAACTCGTTGCCGTCCTCCACTCCTTTGTCGGTCTGGCTGCAACGCTGGTGGGATACGCTAGCTTTTTAGATCCCAATGCCCACTATGTGGGCGCTGAACACACCATTCATGAGTTAGAGATTTACATTGGGGTGTTCATTGGCTCTGTGACCTTTACCGGATCCATCATTGCCTTTGGTAAATTGCGTGGCATGATCTCTGGTAAACCGTTAACTCTGCCATTACGCCACTGGCTTAACCTCTTCGGTATTATTGTGACCGTTTACTTGGGTCACGTCTTTTTAAATGCGTCAGCGACAACGGGCATTATTCCCTTACTAATCATGACAGGGATTGCTCTATTGTTAGGTATTCATCTTGTTATGGCTATTGGTGGAGCGGATATGCCCGTAGTGGTGTCAATGCTCAACAGCTATTCAGGATGGGCTGCCGCAGCCACCGGATTTATGTTATCAAATGATCTCTTGATCGTGACCGGTGCCTTAGTGGGTAGCAGCGGTGCCATTCTCTCTTATATTATGTGTCGTGCCATGAATCGCAGTTTTATCAGTGTGATTTTGGGAGGTTTTGGAACAGGAGGTGGAACTTCCAGCGCCGCGGCCGTAGAAGGTGAGGCTGTATCAATCAGTGCAGAGGAGACCGCCCAATCGTTGATGGACGCTAAGGAAGTGATTATTGTTCCAGGTTATGGCATGGCTGTGGCTCAAGCACAGGGAGTGATCAGTGAGATTACCAAGCGATTACGTGCTAAAGGAGTGAAGGTTCGCTTTGCCATTCACCCTGTGGCAGGACGCCTGCCTGGCCACATGAACGTACTCCTAGCTGAGGCGAAGGTACCCTATGATATTGTCCTTGAAATGGATGAAATCAACGCCGACTTCATGGAAACAGATACGGTTCTGGTAGTGGGAGCCAATGATATTGTTAATCCCTCTGCCCAAGAAGATCCAGGTAGTCCTATTGCTGGGATGCCCGTGCTGGAGGTATGGAAAGCTAAAACAGTTGTGGTCTTTAAACGCAGTATGGCAACTGGCTACGCTGGTGTAGAGAATCCCTTATTCTTTAAAGACAATACGCGCATGTTGTTCGGTGACGCGAAAAAGAGTGTGGATGCAATTTTGTCGCACATTCCTGCTTAAGTTAAACAACCAAGCTTTTATTGTATAAACGTCACCCCAACAGTGGGACATCTGTCCTAACTGTTGGGGTTTTTCATATGACAGGATTTTTAACCGTTGTTTGCGCTTAAGAAGTTAACACGGCAAGAGCTTTATCGATGCGGTGATCAATACCTGAGTGAGTCCCCGAAAACTCATGGTAGGAATGAGTAACATGGATAGCTGTTAATTGTTTTGAAAGTTGTCTCATCCCATAGTGAATGTGGTATTGATCCGACCAGCCACAATCTAAATATAAATGATTTAGTTTTTGTAGGGCCTCGCCATGAGCTGTCATACGGTGAATAGGATCCCAAGATAGCCAGTGTTGCCATCGTTGATGAAGTGGTTCCCCTGTATAAGCATCAAAAGGAATACGAAACCCATTCGCTACGTCAGGATCGGGGTCATAGGTCGCCGCCATGCAAAGGTTCATTAAGGCATGACTTTCTTGCTGGCTGGGGCGCTCCTTATGGCCCATGGCACTAAGGAAAGCGCTAATCCGACCATCATCTATTCCTTGGCATAGCAGCGCTTGTGACTGCTCGTTTGGCAGGTTAGAGCTTTCTGCCAGCAGGGGTTGTGGCGCATATTGAGAAAGAGTGGTTAGGGTATTGTGCCAATCATGACGGTAGAGCGCATCAAAGAAACAATCCCCAGAGAGCATTCCCACATTGCCCCAGGTGTCAGGGTAGAGTAGGGCTGCCATGAAAGCACCATAACCGCCTGAGGATTTTCCATAAATAATGCGTTTGTCGGGATGGCTAATAGTGGGCAAGGATCTGTCTACGAAGGAGAGTAACTCCTGATTAATATAGTCGCCATAATTACCTACAGCGCTTGAATTGATATATTGATTACCTCCAAGACGCGTAAAAGCATCTGGAAACACTACAATCAGGTCAGGAATTCGTTGCTCATGATACAGACGGTTTAGTCTCTCTACAATACTCTCATCAAAGGGTCGCCAAGCAATGCGTCCCAGTCCTGAGCCAAGGAAACCTGCTAATTCAAATACTAAGGAGAAACGTTGCCCCTGTTGTTGTTTTTCTGAAAAGCCTGGGGGAACCCAAACAGGGTGAAGTCGGGTGGCGCTATCTTGCAGAGGATTATTGTGCAAGACCTGTGAATGATGTTCAAGAAAAAATACACGTCCAGGTTGAATATCTGGACGTGAGATAAGCACTAAGTGTCTCGCTTAAGAGTTAACGCGACGACGATATTCACCCGTCGTGGTGTCAATTTCAATCTTGTCACCGGGTTCACAAAAAGCGGTACAGCAATTTCGTAACCATTTTTAAGTTTGGCAGGTTTTAATACCTTACCAGAGGTGTCTCCGCGTACAGCAGGCTCTGTGTATTCAATTTCACGGACCACAGAGTTAGGTAACTGTACCGAAATAGGACGACCATCATAGAGTGTAATTTCACAGGCCATCCCATCTTCTAGATAGTTGAGTGCCTCCCCCATGTTTTCCTGATCCACTTCAAATTGATTGTATTCACTATCCATAAAGACATATGAAGGATCTGCAAAATAAGAGTAGGTCACTTCATTATGCTCTAAAATCACTTGATCTAATTTATCATCTGCTTTGTAAACCACTTCGCTTGCGGCGCCTGTGAGTAGATTCTTTAATTTCATTTTCACAACAGCGGAACTACGGCCGCCTTTGTTGTATTCGGCTTTTTGGATCACCATAGGGTCTTTGCCTACCATGATGACGTTACCGGGACGTAATTCTTGAGCTTGTTTCATAATGGGTCTCAATGTGATTCAATAAACCGCATATTATACTCAAATTTCACGGTGGTTTTCTATAAATTGGATAAGTTGATGGATCAGATCATTTTGCCGCAGTAACTCTTTTTGCCAACGGTCAGCATGTTCTATTAAATTCTGCCAGTGGGTCACCAACTCCTCACATTCCATAGGAGTAATGGGAACGCCTTGGTTCCACTGATGGTGAAGGGTGATAATCATTTGTTTTATCTTTGGTTGAGGAATGTTTTCAGTGTAACGTTCTAAAAAAGCTTCAAGCTTGGGCCAGTGAGCGTTTTTTTCCTGGGGGTAAATCTGCCAGAGAAGGGGCTTCCCCATCAATTGAGCCCGTGCCCAAGTGTCTTCACCACGGACAAAGAGAAGATCGCATTGCCTCATCATGTCATCAAAGGCACTCTGAACCATACGCTCCAACCAAATAATTTTAAGAGCTGTATGCCTGAGATATTGTTTCTGCCAGGCTCTGATTTCTTCGGCTTGCCTCAAAGCCGTAGGGATATAGAGTAGACAAGGGATAGATAGAGTCTTAAGGCTATTAAGCAGGCTTAAGACTGAAGGGTTGTGATAATAAAATAACAGTATTTTAAAAGGTTGCTGTTGCCAGTCTCTGATTGAAGGAGGAGGAGCCTCAAGTTCTTTAGAATCATTGTTATCACCGTGAATCAGTCCCCCACTCCCTCTTGTGAAGCCTGGATAGAAAAAAAACTCCGTGAGTGGTGGATGCGGTGAGGGTTTGAGATGAAATGACTCAATCCACTTTTCTGCGCTGAGATGTTCTATATTTACCCATAGGGGAATTGGCGTATTAGGGTCGATGAGTTTTATGTACCCAAGGGGAAGAGAACAACCAAATAAACTCACGATTCTTGGCGCAGTCTCCTCAAGAGTATCTACAGCCGACCATGCCCGAACAGTAAACAACTGCCGATCTTGTTCATCCATTAGGCTGAGGATGAGAGGCAGATCATCTATAAACAATGTGACCAAATACTCTTGCCTGAGGGATAACTCGCGACAAAGACGCAACGCCACTCCGGCATCACCAAAATTATCGATGACTTGACAAAAGCAATGCCAGTATGGCGTTTTTACATCCATCTAAAGCTGTGCGAGGTAATCAGCTCCCGCTTGCGCGATAATGCCATCTTGCGAAGATTGGACACCTGAAATACCAATGGCTCCCACTAATTGGCCTTGATATACCAGCGGTAACCCTCCTTCAATGGGAGTGGAACCAGTCAGCTTGAGCATGACTGTGCGACCACCAGCTACCACTTCTTCGAGTTTTTTAGTGGGACGGTTAAATAAATAGGCGGTTTTGGCTTTTTCTTGAGACACGACCACAGAGCCTTTTTGGGTTCCATCCATGCGCTCCAAATAAATCAAATGGCCACCCTCATCTAAAATAGAAATGACCACATTCCATTGATTAGACTCTGCAGTGAGGCGAGCTGCCTCGGCAATACGTTTTGCATCATTGAGTTCTAGAGAGAGTCGAGTTTGCATAAAAAACCTTTCTTAAATAAAACAGATTCTATCATACTCAAAATCGAGATTTAGGGCCTACCCATCAATAGCAATGTGGCTATTATTTAACAATTTTTGCTATCTCTCATCACCCCAGATTATTCAGGCCGCATTTGTGGGAACAGCAGTACATCTCGAATGGTTGGACTGTTAGTGAGTAACATGACTAAGCGGTCAATACCTATCCCTTCTCCGGCCGTGGGGGGCAGTCCATGTTCTAACGCACGGATATAATCCCCATCATAATGCATTGCTTCTTGATCCCCAGCCTCTTTTTGTTTCACTTGATCCAGGAAGCGTTGCGCCTGATCTTCCGGATCGTTCAGCTCAGAGAACCCGTTAGCAATCTCACGACCGGTAATAAATAATTCAAAGCGTTCGGTAATCTCTGGGAATTGATCGCTGCGTCTTGCTAAAGGAGACACCTCAGCGGGGTAGTCAATAATAAAGGTAGGTTCAAACAATAAAGATTCAGTGGTTTCTTCGAACAACAGAAGTTGTAATCCCCCTAACCCCTCATTGGGACGAATGTGTCCCCCTAGACGTTTCACTTCTTCGGTTAGAAACGTCTTATCCTTTAATTGTTGATCGCTATAATGAGGATGGTATTTTTGAATCGCCTCTATAATGGTGAGGCGGTGGAAGGGTTGTGCCAAATCGATGGTTTTTTCATCATAGGTAATGAGTGTCGTCCCTAACACCGATTCGGCAACAAAACGGAACATTTCCTCGGTTAAAGTCATTAAATAACGATAGTCACGATAGGCTTCATAAAATTCAATCATGGTGAATTCAGGGTTGTGTCGCGTGGAAATGCCTTCATTACGGAAGTTTCTATTAATCTCAAAGACACGCTCCATCCCACCAACCACGAGCCGTTTTAAGTAGAGCTCTGGAGCGATTCTTAAATAAAGAGGCATATCCAAGGCATTGTGATGGGTAACAAAAGGTTTAGCAGCAGCCCCACCTGGAATTGGATGCATCATGGGGGTTTCCACTTCAAGATAATGGCGGTTCACTAAAAACTCACGAATTTTTTGAATAATACGGCTGCGTGTTACAAAAACATGCCGTGAGTGTTCATTGGTGATTAAATCCAGATAACGTTGACGATATTTTTGTTCTTGATCGTTGAGTCCATGAAACTTTTCAGGCAAAGGACGCAAGGCTTTAGTTAACAAACGAATAGCTGTGGCGTGGATAGTCAGTTCCCCAGTTTTGGTGATAAAGAGATAGCCCTCCACCGCCATAATGTCGCCTAAATCCCAATGTTTGAAATCTTGGTAAATCTCTTCACCCACTTCATCACGTTGCGCATAGATTTGCATGCGCCCTGTGCCATCTTGTAGGGTAGCGAAGCTGGCTTTACCCATGACGCGCTTGAGTACCATGCGTCCTGCCATAGCCACCTGTTGGCGGGGTTCTGCCAGTTGTTCAGCGCTGCTTTGTCCAAATTGAGCATGCAGTGGCCCTGCCTCATGTTGTCGGTTAAAGTCGTTGGGAAAGGCAACGCCTTTTTCGCGAAGGGCTTTCAGTTTTTGGCGACGTTCCTCAATGATTTGGTTACTTTCTTCAGACATAATTCATCCTTAACGTAGGTTAAACCCCTTGTTTCAAACTGGCTTCGATAAAAATATCTAAATCGCCATCTAATACAGCCTGTGTATTACCCATTTCAACTTGTGTTCTAAGATCTTTAATACGCGATTGGTCGAGAACATAGGAACGAATTTGATGTCCCCATCCAATATCAGTTTTACTCTCTTCCATCGCTTGCTTTTCTTCATTGCGTTTACGAAGTTCCACTTCATATAAACGAGATTTAAGCATTGCCATGGCCTCAGCCCGGTTTCTGTGCTGAGAACGATCGCTTTGACACTGCACGGCAATATTTGAGGGCAGGTGAGTAATGCGAACGGCAGAATCGGTTTTATTGATATGCTGGCCACCAGCTCCTGATGCACGGAAGGTATCAATACGTAAGTCAGCAGGATTAATTTCCACTTCTATGGTTTCATCCACCTCAGGATAAACGAAGACTGAGGCAAAGGAGGTGTGGCGGCGGTTACCAGAGTCAAAGGGAGATTTACGTACTAAACGATGAACCCCAGTTTCTGTTCTCAAATGCCCGTAGGCATAGGATCCATTGATTTTTAGTGTGGCACTTTTTATGCCAGCTACCTCACCAGGAGACTCTTCTAAAATCTCAACACCAAATCCTTTTCTTTCCGTATAGCGCAAATACATTCGCAATAGCATAGAAGCCCAATCCTGTGCCTCAGTCCCACCCGAGCCCGATTGAATATCCACAAAACAGTTGGCGGCGTCCATGGGATGAGAAAACATTCTTCTGAATTCCATCTGCACGACATCTTTTTCTAATTGCCGAATATCCGAAAAAACAGCTTCCAGCGATTCATCATCTTGTTCAGATAAGGCTAATTCGCTAAGCTCTTTGGCGTCCTTAAGAGCTATGGTAGAACGATCGATTTGATCAATGGTTTCCTCAAGTAGCTTCCTTTCTTTGCCGAGTTCTTGGCTTTTTTTACTGTCTTGCCATACAAGAGGGTCTTCAGAGAGAGAGATTATTTGCTCGAGACGTACGATTTTATTATCGTAGTCAAAGATACCCCCGAAGCGCAGCAATCCGAGTTTCAAGATCCTGTTGTAAATGGATAAGAGTATTGAGTTGTTCTGCTTCCATAGCCTGTCTTAATTCAAAAATTTGTATTATACATGACACCAATGGTTGATTTCGAGTTGTAATTGATGGCGACCATTCCATTCATTATTCGTGACGCGAAACAATAGCCTGATTTGTTTGGGTAGCGGATCTGAGTATTTAAAATAAATACCTTGGAATTTTTTCTCTCCCATAGTTAACACCAACTTGGAATGTTTTTCTCCCACTAAACGCTGTTCTTGAATCAGGAATTCACCCATAAATAACGGGTTAGGGAAGTTTTGCCCCCATACTTCTTGCACGCACAGTTCGGCGAGATCAAGTGTAATATCGTCGACGTTAAGTGTTGAGTCATAAAACACTGTTTGCGTCATAGCCTCCTCGTTTAAATATACTTTTGCAACCTCTTCAAATGCCTCTGAAAATACAGTCCATTGATCTTTATAAATACTGGCGCCAGCTGCCGCAGCATGCCCCCCAAAGCGCTCAATCACATTGGGGTAGCGTTTACTAATGATGTCTAGGGCATCGCGTAAGTGAAAGCCTGGAATACTGCGCCCTGAGCCGCGGATGGTTGAGTTCTCAATATTGTTAGCAAAAGCAAAGACAGGGCGGTGATATTTCTCCTTGAGACGTGATGCCACTAAACCTACTACCCCAGGATGCCACGCTTCATTATATAAAGAGAGGGTTAATTGATCTTTAATATCGAGCGTATCGAGTTGTTCTAGAGCATTTTGCTGCATGCTCTCTTCAACAAACTTTCTATCCTGATTAAAGTTATTTAATTGTTCTGCTAACAGCAAAGCATGGTCTGCCCGCTCGGTGATTAGGCACTCAATCCCAACGGTCATATCATCCATTCTTCCCGCCGCATTAATCCTAGGACCCAAAGCAAACCCTAAATCATTACTTTGAATACGACGAAAGTCCTTGCCCGCCAATTGCAACAAGGCTTTGATTCCAGGCTGCATGCTTCCTTGCCGTATACGGTTCAAGCCCTCTTGAACTAAGAGTCGATTATCCGCGTCCAGTGAGGCCAAGTCCGCTATCGTCCCAAGGGCCACTAAATCAAGAAGCTTAGCAAGATGAGGCTGGGTTTCTTCCGTTATGACGCCATGAGCTTTTAAGGCATGTCTCACTGCCAACATGACGTAAAAGATAACTCCAACACCGGCTAAGGCTTTCGCTGGAAAAGGACAAAAGGGTTGGTTGGGATTCACAATGGCGCTGGCCTTGGGTAAGGTGTCGCCAGGCAAGTGGTGATCGGTAATAATCACAGTTAAACCTAACTGATTGGCGTACTCTACGCCCTTGATACTGGCAATCCCGTTGTCAACGGTAACAAGTACTTGCCCTTGCTTCTGAACAGCAAGATTCACCACCTCCGGCGTCAGTCCATAGCCCATGGTCATGCGATTGGGGACCACGTAATCCACTCTGGCCCCTAGCTGGCGTAACGCTCTCACAGCGACAGCACAGGCTGTGGCGCCATCAGCATCGTAGTCTGCAATAATAACAATTTTTTTTTGTTCAAGAATGGCTGTCACTAAAGCCTGACTTGCTTCATGTATCCCTTTGAGTTGCGACCAGTGAGGTAATTCTTTTAAAGATTGTTTCAGATCAGTCGTTGAGTGAATTCCTCTTTGCGCTAAAAGTTGAGCGTGAAGAGGAGATAATCCTTGGTTCACTAGTTGATTGACCACAGATTGATCAAATACTCTTTGTTTGAGTTGTTCTGGACGAATATAGCTCATAGAGTTAAATTAAAGTTGATAAAGAGATAGGGCGGCGCCAAAATTTCCATTTATTCACTGGATTAAAAATAATTTCTCGGCTGTTGGGATGATCCGTTGCAAATAACCGGATCTCTCCTTGAGAGAGCTTGAGTTGTTCGTATATTTGTTTGAACAAACTGTTATCCAAATTAATTAACTCCTCACTCCACCTCTCCCAATCTCCATAAGCGGCATGAGCCTCTAAATGGGTGATGACCTCTATGGTAGGCAATGAGAGTTGTGTGAGACTGTCCCAAAACCAAACCCCATGGATAAGACGAAGACGGTCTTGTTCACGTTTAAGGTTTACGCTGTGTTCATGACAGAGCATCTGTAATTCATTAAATAATTGGCGCCAGAATTTGTCTTGCTCTCCTTGCGGGAGATAAGGCGCTATACTCCGCCCAGCGCGGCTCAAGGGATGGGGGATATTGGTTGTCAGCGGATGATGACTCCCAATCAACCACAGAGATTCTGAGAGTATAAAAAACTCAAGCCCCTCTGATAAAAAATGTTGATTGAAGGTGGTCACCAACGCCTCGGACTCTGAACGAGCGATCGGGAAAGTATGGGCATCCATCAAGACTAAGCCATCGCCCTCTACATGTAAATGAATGGGGGTAGACAGTAACCAGTGTGGATAGCGTGAAGTTAGGTTTGCTCGCTCGGCAGTTTCACGAGCCTGACTGGTATTAAGGGGGGTTGTGGAGCATTGTTCTCGAGTGAGGCGATAGGCTAGAGAATTCACCTTAGCATGGGCTAATAGCTGTTCAAGATAGGGTAGTTCAGGCACTGACCCTGAGAATCTCTCGGGGATTAAGCCTGGCACAATATAAGTAAGATGGTTCATAATCTTCGCGTTAAAGGTTACAATGTATTTTTGTATCAAGTATAAAGACTAAATCGTGCAACGTTTTGAACATATCGTAGGTTTGCGCTATACGCGTGCCCAGCGTCAAAATCACTTTATCTCCTTTATTTCCATGATTTCCATGGCTGGCATCGGTCTTGGTGTCGCTGCTCTTATTATAGTGCTTTCCGTGATGAACGGTTTTCAAAGTGAGATGCGTGAGCGCATTCTTGGCGTAGCCTCCCACGTACAGATTTATGCCAATGAGGATACAGGGCTGAGCCAATGGCAACAGATTATGGATCAAGCTATCCGTGTTCCTCATGTCAGTGCAGCAGCGCCTTATATCATGGGGCAAGGAATGTTAACCAGCGATAACCGGGCACAAGGCGCCATTGTGCGGGGGATTATTCCACAACAGGAAGATACGGTGGCTGATTTAGGTCAACACATGAAACTTGGACGTTTGGATAATTTACAGCCTGGACAGTTTGGGGTCGTTATAGGCAGTGCTCTGGCTGATCACTTGCATGTGGGGATGGGGGATAAGGTTGTTTTAATCACGCCACAAGGACAGGTGACTCCTGCCGGCATGTTACCCCGCTTAAAACAATTCACCGTGGTGGGGATCTTCAGTGTTGGGATGTACGAATATGATAGTGGTTTAGCCTTGATTGAGCTTCATGATGCACAAAAGCTGTTCCGCTTGGGGCAAGACGTCACAGGGATTCGTTTAAAACTGGATGACCTGATGTTGGCGCCACATGTTGCGGATCAGCTAGTTAAGTCTTTACCCATTGATGCGTGGGTCAGCGACTGGACAAGGGAGCACGCTAACTTGTTTCGCGCGGTGGCCCTTGAGAAAAATGTTATGTTTATCATTCTCTTATTAATCGTGGCCGTTGCAGCTTTTAATATTGTTTCTACTTTAGTGATGGCGGTGACTGATAAACAAGCGGACGTTGCTATCCTGAGAACACTGGGCGCTTCTTCACAAAGCATTATGCAAATTTTTATTATTCAAGGAGCGTTAATAGGTCTGGTGGGTACTCTGGGAGGCATGATATTTGGCGTGTTGATAGCCTTAAATATTCATTCTATTGTTCCCTTTATTGAGCATCTTTTTGGTGTCCATTTTCTATCCCCTCAGATTTATTTTATTTCTGAACTACCCTCTAAATTAGAATGGTCAGATGTATGGACTATCGCCGTGACATCCTTTTTTCTAACGCTCCTCGCAACTCTTTATCCTAGCTATAGTGCATCACGTATTCAACCTGCGGAGGCCTTACGCTATGAATAGTCAGGTGATTTTGGAGGTGCGTAACCTCAGTAAGGTATTTACTCAAGGGCAAAGCTCTATTGTGGTACTAAAAAAAATCAACTTAACCGTCCACGCTGGGCAACATGTGGCCATTATTGGTGCCTCAGGCAGTGGTAAAAGTACTTTATTACATTTGTTAGGCGGGCTTGATCGTCCCACTGAAGGGGAGGTGATCCTCGATGGGCAGGTGTTAAGTCAACTCCACGATAAACAGGTGGGTCTCCTACGCAACCAGAAATTGGGCTTTGTTTATCAGTTTCATCATTTGTTAGCAGAATTTAGTGCGCTGGAAAATGTTGCCATGCCTTTATGGATTGGCCGACAGGACAGGGAGTCCAGTGAGCAACAAGCGAGTCTCATGCTCGAGGCTGTGGGCCTCGGTCATCGCTTAGGTCACCGTCCAGCGGAGCTCTCGGGTGGAGAACGACAAAGAGCTGCTGTGGCCCGCGCACTCGTCAATCAACCACGGATTGTGCTCGCTGATGAACCCACGGGGAACTTAGATCGACTCACCGCTCAACATGTCTTTGATTTGATGATGCAATTAAACCGGAAAAAAGGCGCTGCTTTAATTATGGTGACCCATGATTTGGAGTTAGCAGCGCGAGCGGATATTCAGTATCAATTACGGGATGGAGAACTACATCAAATAGACTCCTTAGCAGTTTAATTGTCTGGCGTTTGAACTAACGGATAAACAGAGTTGCCGTTAGTCTCCCATGGCATATCAGCCAGTTCAGTAAAGGCTTTCTTAAGACCTTCCCCCCATTGATGATGAACAAGGTTCAGGTAAGGGTCTCCTTCCTCTAGGCGCTGATGAACGGCTATTTTAAATGTGTCTTTTTCAATGATCACTAAATCAATGGGCGGTCCCACCGATATGTTGCTACGCATGGTTGAATCAAATGAAACAATGATTGATTTAGTGGCCACAGGAAGCGAGGTGGCGGGAGTTAATACGCGGTCAAGAATGGGTTTGCCATATTTGGTTTCGCCAATTTGGAAAAACAAAGTACCCTCAGAGGCTTCGATAAAGTTTCCTTCGCTGTAGATAAGAAATAAACGCGGACCTTCTCCTTTGATTTGCCCGCCCACAATAAAATTAGCTGCGGTATCAATATTTCGTTGTTTTAAATACTCTCCGTCACGTTCTTGAATATCACGTAAACAATCACCAATTAAAATAGCTACGTCATACATGGAATGGCAATTCCACACATTTTTTTGGTCGTTATCTCGCCCTCTTTGCAATAATAAACTGATGGTTCCTTGACTGATAGCTAGATTGCCTGAACTTAAGGTAACAATAACTCTTTCGCCTTGTTTCTCAAGAATACGACATTTACAGAATTTGGCGATATTATCGACTCCTGCATTGGTTCGCGAATCCGAGGCAAAAATCATTCCTTGTAATAAATTCGTGGCCACACAATAGGTCATTTAAAGATTTCCTGAAATTTATATATAAAACATACCATACTTAAGAAAAATACGGGCGGTCACTAAACCAATCATGATTAATAGCGAAGAAGCTACGATTGATTTCTGTACTTAATAGGGCCATATCATTAATGAATTCACTTAAATATTCATGTAATCCTCTTTTAATAATGGTTTTTATTTGTCCGTAGTGTAATTTCGCATGAATCTCTCCTGAGAGACGTCTCGCCTCGTAATTATTGAGGGTAATCATAATATTTAAAATACCATCAATTTCATCTAAGCAGGCATGAAGAGAGCGGGGCATATTCATTCTTAAAATCAATAATTCAGCCACCTTCTGAGCGTCAATGACATCGCGATAAATCTTTCGATAAGCCTCAAAAGCGCTAACAGACTTTAATAATGCTCCCCACTGATAATAGTCAACAGCACCCCCAATATCATCAATTGTAGGTAAGAGGATATGGTATTTCACATCAAGAATGCGTGCCGTGTTGTCAGCTCGTTCCATAAAACTGCCCAGTCTAATAAAGTGATAGGCTTCATCATGCAGGGCGGTGCCAACTGTTACTCCACGAAAAACATGTGAGCGTCGCTTTACTCGGTCAAACAGCTTACCAACCTGAGACGGATTTAGTTGAAGATCACTCATGTCTTTAAACTCTAACCAAGTACTGTTAATACTCTCCCACATTTCTGAAGTGATCGCTCCACGAACTGTCCTTGCGTTTTCTCTGGCAGCGGCGAGGCTACTGAAAATACTTGATTGATTGTCACTGGAGGTGACTAAATATTGTAGGATATTTTCTGGTGTTAGTTGTGTGAAGAGTTCATAAAAATGTTCAATCAAACCCATGGAAATGAGAGGGACCTCCCAAGAGGGGGCATTAGGACTCTCTTGATTATGACCTGGCATTAATAGACTGTGATAGGTCGCATCCAAAAGTCGTGCAGTATTTTCTGCGCGTTCTATATGCCGTGCCATCCAATAAAGATTCTCTGCGGTTCGGCTTAACATGTTTATTCTCCCACTATCCAGGTATCTTTGGTGCCACCACCCTGTGAGGAGTTGACAATGAGCGAGCCCTCATTGAGTGCAACACGAGTCAATCCTCCAGGGGTAATTTTAACCTCTCTACCACTCACAATATATGGCCTTAAGTCTACATGGCGTGGTGCGATGCCCTTTTCCACTAGCGTGGGACATGTGGATAGTGAAAGCGTGGGTTGAGCAATATACTTTTCAGGATGGGCCATGATTTTTTTACGGAAGGTATCAATTTCATCTCGACTGGCTTGCGGCCCAATTAACATGCCATAACCTCCAGATCCCTGAACTTCTTTCACTACCAAGTTCTCTAAGTTGGCTAGCACATACATAAAGTCATCGGCGATAGTGAGCCGAAAAGTCGGTACATTATTAAGAATAGGTTTTTCCCCTAAGTAAAAACGTATCATTTCAGGGACAAAGACATAGGTGGATTTGTCATCCGCGACCCCAGTGCCGATGGCGTTGGCAAGGGTCACCGATCCTGCTCGGATAGGTCTTAATAGCCCTGGTACCCCCAACATAGAGTCTGCTCTGAATGCCTCTGGGTCGATGAAGTCATCATCAATGCGGCGATAGATCACATCAACTTGTTGAGGCCCTTCTGTGGTTTTCATGAATACTTGATCGTTTTTAACAAATAAATCGGCTCCTTCAACTAATTCGATGCCCATTTCTTGTGCTAGAAAAGCATGTTCAAAGTAAGCACTGTTATAGGAGCCTGGTGTTAATAACACCACCGTGGGTTGCTTTACTTGCTGAGGACTCACCGCTCTTAATCCTTCCACTAAAATTTCCGGATAATGATCAACAGGGGCAATATTGAGTTTTGAGAAAAGCTCTGGAAACAGACGCATCATCATTCGTCGGTTCTCGATCATATAAGAGGAACCGGAAGGAGTTCTTAAATTGTCCTCAAGAACATAAAATTCATTGTCATTAACTTTGACAATATCTATACCCGCGATGTGTGCGTAAATATCGTGAGCCACATAAATATGCTTCATTTCTGGTCTAAACTGACTATTATTTATGATTTGCTCAGCAGGAATAATGCCTGCCTGAATGATTTCTTGTTGGTGATAAATGTCTTTGAGGAAAAGATTGAGTGCCCTAATACGCTGAATACAACCCAGCGCTACCGTATTCCATGAAGATTGGCTAAGTAACCTAGGAATAACATCAAAGGGAATGGAGCGTTCATTGCCCATGCCATCTCCATACACCGCAAAAGTGATACCGAGCCGTGCAAAAAGTAGCTGAGCTTCCCGATGCTTTTTATTTAGCAAATCAGGATCTTGTTTTGCAAGCCATTTTTGATAATTCTGATATAGCGGAGTAATGACGCCATTTTTTTCGTACATTTCATCATGGATAGTCATAATGCATCCTTATGTATGTTGTTCTAAAGCACGCAATATCCATGCCACCCCGATAGGGGTTGAAAGATCAAGTAGTATCGGTATCTCATGAGGATAATAGCCATTTTGGTGCGAGTTCGCACAATTTGTAGGCATCAGGAATGCACCTAAGTGGTGCTTAATGAGGTGTTTCTTTGAGTTATACTAAAGATGTTTAAATAAGGATTTAAGTATGGTTTCACGCACTCGTACACCTAAGCATTTTGACTATGCAGAGGGTATTTCCCTGCTTGCCTTAGGTGGGCGTTATGGTCAAAGTGAAACTCAACTTATTGAAAAAGCTTTCCAGTTAGCTATTGAGTCGGATCAAGAGGAAGAGCTTACCACTACCTCAACACAAAAAGCCCTCAGTATTGCTCGTTTACTGAGCGATATCGAAGCTCATCCTCATTGTATTGTCGCCGCGTTACTCCGTTCATTACCTTGGTCAAGACTAGAAAAAATGGCGCTCAGGGAAGAGTTTGGTGGTGAGGTGGTCACTATTATTCATGATTTACATCGTATTGACCAAACCATCAATGCTATCGAGGCTGTCCCGCAAGCCAAACAACATGATCAGCAGCGCTTAGAGGGGATCAGAAAACTATTACTGGCTATGGCGCAAGACATACGCGTAGTGATTGTGGCCCTCGCTGAACAAGTCTGGTTAATGCGCTTTGCCAGTGAGCTAGACCGGTCAGATCAATTACGCCTCGCTCATCAAACGATGGATCTTTATGCCCCTCTTGCTAACCGTTTAGGCGTGTGGCATTTGAAATGGGAGCTGGAGGACTTATCCTTTCGTATTCTAGAGCCGGATACCTATAAATTAATTGCCCAGCGACTTGATGAAAAATTAGTTGATCGCGAACATTACATTAATAACGTCATTAAAGCACTTGACAAAGAGCTCCAGACTGCTGGCATTGAAGCCATGCTTCATGGAAGACCCAAACATATTTATAGCATTGTCAAAAAAATGCGTTCTAAAAATCTCGATTTTGAGCATTTGTATGATGTTAGAGCAGTTCGAGTGGTGGTCAAAGAAATTCGTGACTGTTACAGCGTGCTAGGTGTTGTTCACCACCTATGGATCCCCATTGCGGGTGAATTTGATGATTATATTGCAAGACCCAAGGGTAATTTTTATCGCTCCTTACACACGGCAGTGATTGGCCCGGAGGATAAGGCACTAGAAATACAGATTCGAACCCAGGAAATGCATCGCGATTCTGAGTTAGGAGTCGCCTCTCACTGGCGATATAAAGAGGGAGCTACGAAAACCGATAAACATTTTGATGAGAGAGTGGCTTGGTTGCGCCAGATGCTGGCCTGGCAGTATGAAGTGACCATGACCAACTCTGCACGCACTGCTGTCCCAGTGTTAGACGATGTGATTTATGTTTTTACTCCGCAGGGACGCGTCATTGATTTGCCTCGAGGCGCTACGCCTATTGATTTTGCTTATCACGTTCATACGGATCTGGGTCACCATTGCCGGGGGGCTAAAGTGGATGGGCAGATCGTAAATTTAAACCATCCCCTTGATAATGCTCAGCGGGTTGAGATTATCACGGTACGGCAAGGAGGGCCAAGTCGTGATTGGCTGAATCCTGAGTATGGCTACCTAAAAAGCTCTCGGGCCTTAGCCAAGGTTCGCCAGTGGTTTAAACAGCAACATCAGGAAGAAGATATTGCCCAAGGCAAAATCATCTTTGAAAAACTGACGCAACGTATCGGTAAAACTCCAGTTAATATTGAACGTTTAGCGCAACAGGTAGGCTACTCCCGCGTAGAAGATTTTTTAATTGGGCTCGCTAGAGGAGATATTTCTCAACATCAAATTGAATTGCAACTGATTCCTGAGACCCAACATGATTCTGTCACGCCAGAGCAAATGATTCATCCGGCTCTGGACCAAGGCTCAGGTGGGGTATTGGTGCTAGGCGTTACCAATATTGCAACATTTTTTGCCAAATGCTGTAAGCCAGTCCCGCCAGAACCTATTGTGGGTTTTGTAACCAGAGGGCGCGGAGTCAGCATTCATCGGGCTAATTGTCGCAGCTTGGCAGCGTTAACTGGCACTCAATGGCAGCGAATGATGCCGGCCCAGTGGGGGCAATCAACAGAGGGTCTTTATAGTGTGGATGTAGTGGTAGAAGCTCAAGACCGACAGGGATTATTAAGAGATATTTCCGAGTCGTTCACCAGAGAGCATATCAATGTTACGGCAGTGAATACGCTATCTAGGGGGGTTCAGGCACATATGAAATTTACCGTTCAAATCTATGCACTAGAACAATTGGGGCGTGCTCTTAAAATAGTCTCCGCTGTTAAAGGGGTCACTCAGGTTTATCGGCAGTAGAGGTAATACGTTTTTTCAGCCATTGCCCAATTAGTTGAATCTCCTCCCAACAGACAGAGTGTCCCATGGCGTACTGGCGCCATTCAAGCTGACAGCCTGAAGAGGATAAATACTCAGCAGCCTGTTTACCAAGAGTCAAGGGAACAACATTATCTAAAGTGCCGTGAACCATCAAAATGGGGGAATGTTTGTTCACATCCTTGACCAGAGGTTGACTATCCACTTGTGGCAGATAAGTGGAGAGAGCCATGAAGCCCGCCAGGGGATAACGCGCTTGTGTGGCCAGAGTGAGAGTGATGGCCCCACCTTGAGAAAAACCAGCGATAATTATTTTCTCGCTTCCTATGCCTTGTTCTATTTGTCCGTCAATCAAAGAGGTAATGGCCTTGACAGATTCCTCTACCCCTTGCATATCAATTTGTCGGTTTAAGCCATCAAAGGCAATGTCGTACCATGCACGCATGACCATGCCGTTATTAATTGTGACAGGACGCTGAGGGGCGTGAGGGAAAACAAAGCGAATAGAGTGGTTTTCAGGGAGACCGAGCTCTTTGACAATGGGAGCAAAATCATAACCGTCAGCACCCAAACCATGCAGCCATATGACGCTCCATTGCGCCGTCAGAGGAGGCTCAACAATATGACAGGAGAGATTAATACTCATTGGTTACTCCCAGGACGCAGGGCAGATTTTGGACGAAAAATAGTAACGGTATCAGGCTTGGTAGTGATATAAGGTCCACTAATAATGTCTATACAGTAGGGTACTGCTGCAAAAATTCCATCTAGGGTTTCTTTAATAGCCTTGGGTTGACCGGGCAGATTAATGATTAATGAGTGACCGCGGATGACGGCTACTTGTCGAGACAAAATAGCGGTGGGAACATATTGTAGACTAGTGCGGCGCATCTGTTCACCAAAACCGTCGAGCACCTTTTCTGCTACATTTAAAGTGGCTTCCGGAGTAACGTCACGTTTAGCAGGCCCCGTTCCGCCGGTGGTCACGATGAGTGAGCAATGTAAGTGGTCGGCGAGATGAATTAAGTTTTTTTCAATTAACTCCTGTTCATCAGCAATTAAACAACTCTCAAAGTGAAGGGGATTTTCAAGTGTGTTATCAAACCATTCTTTGAGTGCAGGAAGGCCTTTGTCTTCATACACCCCCATTGAGGCACGGTCGCTGATAGAGAGGATACCTATACGTAAGAGTTCTGTATTAGTCATGTTCAGAATAATCTGGGTTAATGGGTAAGGTTTTAGCAGTGATATATTCAAATATGAGTCGATATAATTGTCGAAAAGCTCGGGGTGGTTTTTGCATTTGCTGTTCCTTCAGAGCATTGGTTGCAAGCTGCCTCAATTGAGCGCGATCAGCCATGGCGTAGCTTTGGCAGAATTCGTCCAGCAAACGAATGTCATCCATGATTTTTAAACGCCATTGTTCGGCAAGATGCTGCAGCGCTACCACTTCCTTAGATACCCCTTTGAGCTGATCGAGATAGGCTTGCAAGGGCTCTGGATCCACCTCGCGCATGAGTTTTCCGATGTATTGAAGTTGTCGACGAATGGCGCCATGTGCCTTGAAAGTTTTGATATCTAGCAGTGCTTTTTCCAAACTCTCGGGCAAAGAAAGATGCCTGATTTTATCATTGCTGAGTTCGGATAAGGCTTCTCCTAAAGCTTGCAGTTCATGCATGTCACGCTTACGTTGACTTTTACTAATTGGTTCTTCTAAAGACACGGTTTTTCCCAGCTAGTGCTAATCTTGATATGATACCGGATTGAGGCTTAGAGAGTAAGCCGTTAGACTAGGTAATTAATAGACAATCGAGTCACCATTGGGATCAGTCATGAACAATACAAGTTTTTCTAATAGTCCGGAGCATTTGTCTCAACTTGTCGAGGAAGCGTTAAAGCAAGCGAAGATCAATGGCGCATCAGCTGCTGAGGCAGAAGTGAGTGAGGGATTTGGTTACTCTGTGACAGTACGACTTAATGAAGTTGAAACCATTGAATATAATCGCGATAAGGATTTGAGTGTCACGGTGTATTTTGGGCAAAAAAAGGGTCATGCCAGTACCTCTGATTTATCTTTACAGGCATTGAAAGACACTGTTCAGAAAGCTGCCACCATTGCCAAATATACAGCGGCTGATGAATTTGCGGGACTGGCGGATGCGCAGTTATTCGCCCATCATCCTTTTCCTGAACTGGATTTATATCATCCCTGGCATTTACCCGTTGAAGAAGCAGTGGTTCTGGCTACCTCCTGTGAAAAAGAAGCGCTAAAGGTGGATAAGGCGATTCAAAATTCTGAAGGCGCTACCGTATATACGCAAGAGTCCCAATTTGTTTACGGTAATTCGGCGGGTTTCTTAGGGGGCTTTAGCGGCTCTAACCACGGTATCAGTTGTTCTGTCATTGCTGGAATAGATGATGGTATGCAAAGGGATTATTGGTATACCACCGCGCGCAACGCTAAAGATATGGATAGTCCCGAGAAAGTGGGTTATGAGGCCGGTAGCAGAACGGTTAGACGTCTTAATGCTCGACGGGTTAAAACATGTAAAGCTCCCGTACTCTTTGATGCAACCCTCGCTTCAGGGCTACTGGGACATTTTGTGGGGGCGGTGAGTGGTGGGGCGCAATACCGTCAATCCTCATTTTTACTCAATTCGCTTGAGCAAACAATATTTGCTTCGCAAGTCAATATTATTGAAGATCCTTTTATAATTAGGGGGTTGGCTAGCACCCCCTTTGATGATGAGGGAGTGGCCACACGTCGACGACAGGTGGTAGAAAATGGCGTTCTGCAAGGTTATTTCTTGAGCAGTTATTCTGCTCGAAAACTGGGCATGCAAACCACCGGTAACTCGGGAGGAAGTCATAACTTGATCATTCAGCCCTTTGGTGGGTCTTTTGAGGACTTACTACAACAAATGGGTACGGGTTTATGGGTCACTGAGTTACTAGGACATGGTGTTAATTCTGTGACCGGAGACTACTCCCGAGGCGCTGCTGGTTTCTGGGTGGAACATGGGCAAATTCAGTTTCCGGTTCAGGAAATTACGATAGCGGGTAATTTAAAAGAGATGTTTAAGCAAATTGTTGGAGTGGGTAATGATGTATTAATTCGAGGGTCTAAAATTACTGGCTCTATTTTGATTGACCATATGACTATTGCTGGAGAATAGCTAAGGATATAGAGATGAAATGTCCCTTCTGCGGTACGCTCGATTCACAAGTGATTGACTCAAGGGTAAATGAATTGGGCGATAGCGTCCGCCGTCGACGTCGTTGTGTGGGTTGCAACAAACGCTTTACTACCTATGAAATGGCAGATGTTCGTTACCCGCAAATAGTCAAGCAAAACGGAAAACGTGAAGATTTCTCTATTGATAAAATTCGTTCAAGTTTCCTACGCGCTTTACATAAGCGTCCTGTCTCAGCAGAGCTTGTAGATGAGGCAGTGAATAGGATTAATCAAAAACTTCTCGCCCAAGGGGATAGAGAAGTTCAATCGCTGCGCGTGGGGGAGATGGTGATGGAGGAGTTAAGACGCTTGGATAAAGTCGCTTATATTCGATTTGCTTCAGTGTACCGAAGTTTCCAAGATGTGGATGACTTTAGGGATGTCATTCGTGACTTATAGTACTAATCTTCCGGAAGATGGCGTATGGATGCGTCAAGCGCTAGGCTTAGCACAGCGGGGCTTACATACCACCATGCCCAACCCTAGAGTAGGGGCTGTGGTGGTCAATGCAGGACAAAAGGTGGGGCAGGGTTTTCATTGTCGGGCAGGGGAGGCCCACGCGGAGGTATTGGCTCTGCGGCAGGCAGAGGGCTTCACTCAAGGGGCTACCTTGTATGTGACCCTTGAGCCTTGTAGTCATTTTGGCCGCACCCCCCCTTGTGTGAAGAGTGTGATTGACGCTGGGATAAAACGGGTCGTCATCGCCATGCAAGACCCTAATCCATTGGTGGCGGGCCAAGGTATTGCACAATTAAAGAGCCATGGAATCAGCGTGACGGTGGGACTCGAAGAGCGTGAAGCCAGAGAATTGAATATTGGCTTTGTCTCCCGTATGGAGCGCCAGCGCCCTTGGATCCGCTCGAAAGTGGCCATCAGTATGGATGCGGTGAGTGCGCTCGCCACCGGTCAAAGTCAGTGGATAACCCATGATTTGGCTCGCGCTGATGGTCATTTGTGGCGTGCCAGAAGCTGTGCCATGTTAACGGGGGCGGGAACGGTGAGAGTGGATAATCCACGTTTAACGGTTCGCTCCATTGATAGCTCGCGCCAACCCTTAAGAATTGTTATTGACAACCAGCTTGACACTGACCCTCATGCTCAGGTGTATGAAGAGGGCCATGCAGTGATTTTTACGGTGAATCCCTCTCGGCAGCTGGCCCAACCTTTTTTAGAGCGTGGCGTCAGAGTAATGCTGTTAGAGCCTGATCTCAATGGTCGCGTCTCCATGCCGGCGGTGACCAAAGCCTTACATTCATTGCAGTTAAATGAAGTATTGATTGAGACAGGTCAGCGACTTAATGGGGTGTTCTTGCAGTCAGGCTTGGTTGATGAATGGATATGTTATGTGGCTCCGAGTTTTCTTGGTCTAGGCGGTGCAGGCTTAGCGCAATTTGGGCCCTTAGCAGACTTGACGCAGCGCATAGATTTAAAGTTTGTGGAAGTTAAGCCTTTCAAGGAAGACTTACGTATTATTTTGAGACAACCCCATTCTTTAGAATGGTTAAATAGGGTATGAATATGTTTACAGGTATCATTGCAGCTACCGGTAAAATCGCTGGTAGTGAAAAACTGGAGCAAGGGCAACGATTACACATTGACACGTCAATGGATTTGTCTGATGTGGCCGTGGGGGACTCCATTGCCGTCAACGGCGTGTGTTTGACGGTAGTCAAGTTGGTTAATTTAGGGTTCTTAATGGATGTTTCACGACACACCCTGGATGTTACAGTAGGTCTGGAGTTGGGGCGTATCGTCAACTTAGAAAAGGCATTGAGGTTGTCAGACCGCTTAGGAGGGCATTTGGTGTCAGGACATGTGGATGGGATAGGTGAGATTATGGATTACCGTGCGATAGGGGAGAGCTGGTTTTTAGAAATTAAAGCGCCCCATGAGTTATCACGTTATATCGCTAAAAAAGGCTCTATTACCGTCAACGGGATTTCCTTGACCACCAATACCGTTGACGCAGATCTCTTCACCATTAATGTCATCCCGCATACTCGTGAGGTGACTAACTTTAAAGAATTGTCTGTGGGAGACTCTGTAAATTTAGAAATTGATTTAATCGCTCGTTACATTGAACGCTCTCGATTATGGGAGAGTGAGTGAGAAATAAGTTAAAATAGTAATTTGATCCTAAGGAATAGTCCATGATCCCCACTAGTACGTCACGGTCAGTGCTACCTGGTATTTCTCCTACTGCAGAGATTATTGAAGAAATTCAAGCGGGCCGAATGGTGGTCTTGGTTGATGATGAAGACCGAGAAAACGAAGGCGACTTGGTCTTAGCGGCTGAATTTGTTACCCCTGAAGCCATCAACTTCATGGCGCGATATGGTCGCGGTCTTATCTGTTTAACTTTAACTCAAGAGCGTTGTCGTCAGTTGAACTTACCTTTAATGGTGTCTGACAACCGTTCTAGTATGACGACTAACTTTACCGTTTCAATTGAAGCGGCTAAGGGCGTCACAACAGGCATTTCTGCCGCAGACCGAGCGCAAACGGTGAAAGCGGCGGTGGCCCGCTTTGCCCGTCCTGAGGATCTTGTGCAACCAGGGCATGTCTTTCCTTTAATGGCTCGTCGTGGCGGAGTGTTAATTCGTGCTGGCCACACTGAAGCAGGGTGTGATCTTGCCATGCTGGCTAATCTCGAACCTTGCTCTGTGATTTGTGAAATTCTCAAGGATGACGGGGAGATGGCTCGACTCCCAGATTTAATAGAATTTGCTCAACAACATCATCTGAAAGTGGGCACTATTGCTGATCTCATTCATTATCGCAATCAACATGAAAAACTGGTTGAAAGGGCAGGAGAGCGTGAATTAATTACTCCCTACGGGACATTTAAAGTGGCTGCTTATTATGACGCCATTGCCAATAAAACTCATTTAGCATTAATTCATGGCCACATTGATTCGCAACAGGAGACGTTGGTACGGGTTCATGAACCTTTTTCTTTGGTAGATATTTTTGACGAGGAGGCCTATCAGCATTCTTTTGGAATTCAAAGCGCCCTAAGACGTATTACCCAAGCACCGCAGGGAGTGTTGGTATTATTGCAAGGGGAGGAAAGCGCTGAAGATCTCATCGCTTGGGCAAGCCCTAATCAAGAATTACCGCAAAGAAAATGGGACTCAAGGTTATATGGAGTCGGTGCACAGATTCTCAGAGACCTAGGAGTCACTAAAATGAGAGTATTATCTCGATTACGTAAAATTCCGAGTATGGCAGGTTTTGGATTGGAGGTTGTAGGTTATGTTACACCCAACGAGTAGTCCGCGAAATACCAGTATGGCTGATATTTCAAGTAACGGGAAAGGGTTGCGTATTGCTATTGTTATTTCACGGTTTAATGAGGCGATTGGTGAGCATTTGTTAGCCGCCACAGGCAAAGCTTTAATTGAGCATGGGGTACTGGAGAAGAATATTCCGGTGATTCGTGTACCAGGAGCCTTGGAGATTCCTTTAGCACTTAAGACGCTGGCTGTAACCAAGCGCTTTGATGCTTTAATTGCACTGGGCTCAATTGTGCGAGGTGAAACTTATCACTTTGAGATTGTAGCCAACGAGAGTGCAGCAGGAATTACTGCTGTGCAGTTGGATACGGGGGTCCCCATTGCCAATGGTATTTTAACCACAGAGAACGATGCTCAAGCCTTTGCACGGGTTGAACAAAAGGGCCTAGACTGTGCCATGGCGGCCATAGAAATGGCACGATTATTAGCAGAAATCAGATCAGGTGAAATGTGAAATCAGCCAGAAGACTAGCACGTGAAGGGGTAGTACAAGGACTCTACGCTTGGCAGATGAACGGCGATACCTTGACGCACATTAGCCAACATGTTTTAGCACAACATCACATGGGCCGTGCGGATGCCGCCTTACTAAATCATTATTTACAAGGCATTTATGGCGCTGTCGATGAATTAAATACTTTTATTGCGCCTTATCTTGATCGTGATTTGATGAATGTTAGTCCCGTTGAAAAGGCTATTCTTTGGCTGGCGGCCTATGAACTGCGCTACGCATTAGACACGCCATTTCGTGTAATCATTAACGAGGCTGTAGAGATTGCAAAATCCTTCGGTGCCACCGATGGCCATAAATATATTAATGGTGTGGTAGATAAGATGGCGTTGGATGTCCGCTCTAAGGAAGTCAAGTTAGCCCAAAGATAAGGAGCTCTTGAGTGCCCTCTGAGTTCGATTTGATACAGCAATATTGTCAACGTTTAACCGCTCATACTGATCTTGGGGTGGGTGATGATGCAGCGCTGATGACTGTTCGCCCCGGCCACCAATTGGCCGTCTCCACTGATGTGTTGGTGGCAGGGAATCATTTTTTTGTTGATGTTTCTCCTTTTTCTTTGGGTAGAAAAGCTGCCAGCGTGAATTTGTCTGATATGGCTGCCATGGGCGCCACTCCTCGTTGGGCTACTCTGGGATTGAGTATCCCAGGGATGAATGAGGGATGGCTAAAAGATTTTTGCGATGGCTTTTATCAGGCCCTCTCTGAACACGGGGTGGATTGGGTAGGGGGGGATACGACTCGAGGTCCCCTTAACCTTGCTGTAACTATCATGGGTGAAGTGCTTTCAGGTAAAGGACTAAAAAGGTCTGGAGCTAAGGTGGATGATGACATTTGGGTGTCAGGGAGCGTGGGCGATGCGGCCTGGGGGCTGGCTTTTCTCCAAGGGCAAGTGGAGCTTGGGATGGAGGCTCAGCAGTATTTTCGTGCTCGTTTAGACAATCCCACTGCGCGAGTTGAGTTGGGGCGTAGCCTGTTATCGCTAGCCCATAGTGCTATTGATATTTCTGATGGATTGTTGGCAGATTTAAATCATATTTTAGTGGCTTCACAGGTGGGGGCAATCTTGAAGGCGGACCAGATTCCCGTCTCAAAGTTATTGTCTGAGCATCAACTTGACCCCTCATTTTGGCAAGCAGTCTTAAGAGGCGGTGATGATTATGAACTGTGTTTTACAGCCCCTCCCCATCATGATCACACCATTATAGAGCTATCAAGAAAAATGAATTTATCAGTTACGCGGATTGGTAAGATTGTCAGCGATGCTGAACAAAGAACATTATTAAACTATCCAGAGCAAGGGGTAGGTCAGCCCTCTTGGCAAGGATTTGATCATTTTAGAACACTGTCATGACACCCAATTTAAGAGAGCTTTTGTTCAGTGATTGGCGCCATTTTTTATCCCTAGGCTTAGGGTCAGGCTTGTCACCTAAAGCTCCCGGAACAATGGGCACGCTGGTGGCTTTGCCGTTTTATTTTTTAATACGTCAGTTCAACGCTCCCCTTGGCTGGTTCATTACCGGATTATCGTTATTAGTAGGGATTTATATTTGTCACTTCACGGCATCAAAGTTAGACGTGGAGGATCCTAGCGCAGTGGTATGGGATGAGATTGTTGCGTTTTTAATGATGTTATTGTGGGTGAAACCTCAAGGAATCGGATTGTTGTGGGCCTTTTTGTTATTTCGTTTATTTGATATTTGGAAACCCTATCCCATATGTTGGGCAGATCGACACATTAAAGGTGGTTTAGGAATTATGTTAGATGATCTGTTGGCCATGTTTTTTGCAGTGGGTGTTTGGTATAGCTTGGAGGGACTAATAGTTGGATTCTAAAGATATTGAGTTAGCCCAGCGTGTGGGCTTATTGTTATTAAACCAAGGACAACTCTTGGCGCTTGCCGAATCCTGCACCGGTGGTGGGATCGCAGCACTGATAACCGAAATTTCAGGCTCGGCCCAATGGTTTGAGCGAGGGTTTGTCACCTATAGTAATTTAAGTAAGGAGCAGGTATTGGGTGTTCCCGCTGCCACGCTTAGCCAATATGGTGCTGTCAGCGAAGAGGTGGTTAAGGCGATGGCCGAAGGAGCGCTGCTACATAGCGTCGCCCATTGGGCCGTTGCTGTGAGTGGTGTGGCAGGCCCCACTGGCGGGAGCTCGCAAAAACCCGTGGGGACGGTATGTGTTGCTTGGGCCCATCAGGGTGGCCCCTGCGAAGTACAAACCTACCATTTCGACGGAGACCGTCAACAAGTTAGAGCTCAAACAACCCGTTACGCTCTACAAGGATTGATCACTCGTCTAGATCATTGACCCCCATGAAGGGTGGATTAAGCCAATAACTTAAACTAACCCCAAGCGAGACTTTCCTTAAAAAAAGACCACGACTAAGTAATAAAGTTGTCAGTAGATTTTTTTCTGATAGACTAAAACAAATAATAATAATAAGAATAAACCATAAAAACATAGAAAATGATCAGATTTAGGAGGAGGAGAGTATGGTGACAGGGGACTTAAAGCAATTAAACGTTGGCGGATTAGATTCCCGTGGACGTATTAATCAAGATGTACAGAAAATCGATCTCGGTGAGGTTTCAGCGGCAGTCTTTATGGGACGCTGTTCAGAGCATTTTGACTTTTTTGTGTACGCCATAGCGTCGGTGTTGGTTTTCCCTTCACTTTTTTTCCCGTTCTTATCGCAGCTGGAAGGGACCTTAGCCTCTTTTGCTATGTTTTCCTTGGCCTTTATCGCGCGTCCCATTGGAACAACATTATTGATGTATGTCCAAAAGCGCTCCAATCGAACAACGAAATTAATTGTGGCGTTGTTCCTATTGGGTTTTTCAACGGCGGGCATGGCTTTTGTTCCTAGTTACTCATTTTTAGGCGTGATGGCTATCGTTCTTTTAGCTATTTTGCGTATTGGACAAGGTATCGCTGTGGGCGGATCTTGGGATGGTTTTCCCTCGCTCTTGGCGTTGAATGCTCCAGCTAAGCAACGGGGCTGGTATGCCATGCTCGGACAGTTAGGCTCGCCTTTTGGCTTTGCTATTGCCACAGGAGTGTTTTGGTATCTTCATTCACAGCTGTCAGCGCAGGATTTTCTTGAATGGGGTTGGCGTTATCCATTCTTTGTTGCTTTTGTTCTGAATATGATGGCACTTTTTTTACGTTTTAGATTGGTGACTTCAGCGAAATATACGCGTCTTCTGGATACGTCTGCATTAGTTCCCCCACCTCAGTTTTCTGAATTAGTGGTGAGTCAAAAGCGCAATATTCTTTTGGGCGCTCTTTCAGCGCTAGCAAGTTACGCCCTTTTTCATGTGGTCACCGTTTTCCCGCTGTCCTATATTGTGTTAAACACAGACCGCTCAATTAATGATTTTCTTTTGATTCAAATGATCGGTGCGGGTTTTGCGGTACTTGGCATGATTGCCTCTGGAGTGATTGCCGATCACTTTGGGCGCCGCCATACCTTGGCTGCTGTGGCCATATTAATTGGAGTATTTAGTGTTTCCACTCCGCTTTTAATTGGTAGTGGGCAATGGGGACAAAACTTGTATATTTTTGTCGGGTTTATTTTACTAGGGCTCTCCTATGGTCAGGCATCAGGGGCTACTGCAAACAACTTTCCTGCGGTATACCGTTACATGGGTGCGGCGTTGAGCGCAGATTTATCCTGGTTATTGGGTGCCGCTTTCTCTCCCTTAATTGTCTTGTGGCTAACCAGTCATTATGGATTGGCCTTTGTGGGGTTATATCTTTTGTCTGGGGTTGTCACCACCTTATTGGCCTTGATATTAAACCATCGATTAGAAAAACAAGATTAATCTATCCTTGTTCCCCTTCCTTATTACTGAGGAGGGGGAAGCGGTTTAATGCCTAAAATTGTCCTTTTACTGCTTAATAAAAATCTGACAGACGGGTATATTGTCGAATAATTGGCAATCGCTGATTTAGTTATTGCAAAAGAATGATAACTGGATATAATTACAGTACTTGGTCGGCTTAGACTAAGTCCGCCAACAACCCCACTTCTTGGGATGACCTGGCGCCCTCAATGCATAGATATTTCAGGATATTGATTATGGACGATAATAAAAGTAAAGCCTTGTCGGCGGCACTCTCTCAGATTGAAAAGCAATTTGGTAAAGGGGCCGTTATGCGTCTTGGTGAAACCGAGATTGAGCGTGACTTTGATGTGGTGTCAACAGGTTCTTTGGGGCTAGATTTAGCGCTCGGTGTAGGGGGGTTACCACGGGGAAGGATTGTTGAAATATATGGCCCAGAGTCATCAGGAAAAACCACTTTAACTTTACAAGTGATTGCGGAAATGCAAAAAAAAGGAGGCATTGCTGCATTCATTGATGCAGAACATGCCCTGGACCCTGTTTACGCACAAAAGTTAGGAGTGAATGTTAGCGATCTATTGATTTCCCAGCCTGATACTGGTGAACAAGCCCTTGAGATTGCAGACATGTTGGTACGTTCTGGATCGGTGGATATAGTGGTGGTAGATTCTGTAGCGGCTTTAACACCCCGTGCAGAAATTGAAGGTGAAATGGGAGATTCTCACGTGGGGCTCCACGCCAGGTTAATGTCTCAAGCCTTAAGAAAGTTGACGGGTAACATTAAGCGCTCAAATTGTCTGGTTATATTTATTAATCAAATTCGTTTGAAAATCGGGGTAATGTTTGGTAACCCAGAAACCACCACAGGTGGTAATGCTTTGAAATTCTACGCCTCCGTTCGTCTTGATATTCGTCGTGTGGGCTCAATTAAACGCGGTGATGAGGTGGTAGGAAGTGAAACACGTGTCAAGGTTGTGAAAAATAAAGTTTCCCCTCCATTTAAGGTGGCCGATTTCGATATTATGTATGGTGAAGGTATTTCCCGTGAAGGTGAAATCATCGAATTAGGAGTGTTGGGAAAAATCGTAGAAAAGGCGGGGGCTTGGTACTCCTATCAAGGTGAAAAAATTGGCCAAGGTAAAGACAATGCTCGAGAATATTTAAAAGAACGTCCTGAAATTGCCAATGAGATAGAAAATAAAATCCGTGAATCCAATAGGGTTAAGTTAGCTGTTGCAGTCCCTGTAGTCGATGAAGACTAATTATTGTGGCTGAGGTCTCCTTAAGACATAAAGCGCTTCAATATCTAGCACGCCGAGAGCATTCTCGGCGTGAGTTGTTGAGGAAACTGTTGCCTTTAGCCGTATCTGATGATGAGGTTTATACTCTATTAGATGAACTTGAACAGGAGGGATTACAGTCTGATAGAAGAACTGCTGAGACTATTGTTCGTGCAAGACAAGGAAAGCATGGCGCCTTACGCATCAGGCAAGATTTACAACAGCACGGCATTCCCGACACGATTATTCAATCGCTCCTTATTGAAGTAAAGGAGGATGAGCTCTCACAGGTGAAAGAAGTCTGGGCAAAACGCTTTGATCAGTTACCGGTTAATGCCCAGGAGAGGGCTAAGCAAGGGAGATATTTGCAAAACAGAGGCTTTAGTATGGCAGTGATCCAAGCTCTTTTTAGAGGAGAGGATTAGTCAGTACAGTTTAAAAGAATGACCAATCGGATCATTCAATGAATACTTCCCCGTGATTCTGTCTCTTTGATGAGCTTGGTTTTTGGTAGAATAGTTTATTCAATTTTATTTATAAAGACTAGATAATCATCATGAAATCTGCTGAGATTCGAGATCGTTTTTTAAGGTTTTTTGAGCGCCATGGGCACACCATCGTACCCTCCAGTCCTCTTGTGCCTGCTAATGACCCAACCTTACTTTTTACCAACTCTGGCATGGTTCAGTTTAAAGATGTTTTCCTCGGTACTGACAAGCGAACTTACACGAGGGCCACTAGCAGCCAGAGAAGTGTTCGCGCAGGTGGAAAACATAACGATCTTGAGAATGTCGGTTATACAGCACGCCATCATACTTTTTTTGAAATGCTGGGTAACTTTAGTTTTGGTGATTATTTTAAACATGATGCCATACATTTTGCTTGGCAATTCTTAACTGAAGAGTTAAAGCTACCTCAAGACAAATTGTGGGTCACTGTTTTTCATGACGATGAAGAGGCTGCTCATATTTGGCTAAAGGAGATTGGCGTACCTGAAGCCCGTTTCACCCGAATCAGTACCTCTGATAACTTTTGGCAGATGGGCGATACGGGGCCCTGTGGGCCATGCAGTGAGATTTTTTATGACCACGGACCTGAAGTGGCGGGCGGTCCACCCGGGACTGCTGATGCGGATGGAGACCGCTATATAGAGATCTGGAACTTGGTTTTTATGCAGTTTAATCGTGATGAAAAAGGAGTATTACACCCCTTACCTAAACCTTCAGTGGATACGGGCATGGGGTTAGAGAGAATTTCAGCGATTATGCAGCATGTGCACAGTAACTATGACATTGACCTCTTTCAAGAATTAATTCAAGCGGCAGCCCGTGAAACACACGCAACGGACTTAACCCATAACTCACTTAAGGTGATTGCTGATCACATTCGCGCTTGTTCGTTTTTAATTGTAGATGGAGTGATTCCGAGTAATGAAGGGCGTGGTTATGTTTTGCGCCGTATTATTCGTCGCGCTATTCGTCATGGTTATAAATTAGGACAAAACCAACCTTTCTTTCATCTCATAGTGGCTGATTTAGCTCGTATTATGGGTGTGGCTTATCCTGAATTGTTAGTGAAGCAAGAGCAAGTGAAGGCAGTTCTTTTGCAAGAAGAGGAACGTTTTGCTGAAACTCTAGAAAATGGTATGGCCGTTCTTGAGGAAGCTCTTCACCAAGAGGATAAAATGCTCAATGGTGAAACGGTGTTTAAGCTCTATGATACCTTTGGTTTTCCTATGGATTTAACCGCTGACATCGCTCGTGAAAGAGGCATTAATTTGGATATAGCGGGTTTTGAACAGGCTATGGAGGCCCAGCGTGAGCGGGCTAGGGCAGCTTCCAAATTTACCAGCCAACATCACATTGATTACCAAGGATCTGGAACGGAGTTTGTGGGTTATGAACAGCTCAACTGTGAAGCGGAAATTATAGCACTCTACCATGAGGGAGTGGCTGTCAGAGAGTTACACCATGGTGAACAAGGTTTGGTGGTGTTAGATCAAACCCCTTTTTATGCGGAATCCGGGGGGCAGGTAGGTGATCAAGGTCAACTGATCAGCTCCCACGGTACCTTTAAGGTCAGTGATACACGTAAAATTCAGGCGCGGGTATCTGGTCACAGTGGCCATGTCCTCACTGGTAAAATTCAGGTGGGAGATACACTGCGCGCTGAGGTCGATATGCCCTTACGCCACGCTGCCCAATTGAATCACTCGGCTACCCATTTATTGCATGCAGCGTTGCGTCAGGTTCTGGGTGAGCATGTGCATCAACGAGGTTCGCTGGTGGACCCCATGAAAACACGTTTTGATTTCTCCCATGACAAACCTCTCTCACCAGAACAAAAGCGGCGTATTGAAGAATTAGTGAATCAACAAGTTCGCAATAATCATTTGGTATCAGTGAGTATCATGTCCTATGATGACGCCATCAATAAAGGGGCAATGGCCTTGTTTGATGAAAAATATGGTGATGAAGTCAGAGTCGTGGGGATGGCTGAGTTTTCCACTGAATTATGTGGTGGCACTCACGTACAAAGAACAGGAGATATTGGTTTATTTAGAATTGTAAGTGAATCGGGTGTGGCTTCAGGGATTCGTCGCATTGAAGCTGTGACAGGTCGCTTGGCACTTGAATATACTCATCAAGAGCAAGATGAATTAATTGAAGCAGCATTGAAACTTAAAGCTCCACCGCAAGAATTAGTTCAAAAACTATCACACCTATTAGATAACGTAAAACAGCTTGAACGTGAATTAGAAAAGTTAAAAGCCAAACTTGCCCACTCTGAGGGTGTTGAACTGGTTAATCAAGTGAGGTTGATCAAAGGTGTTCAGGTGTTAAGTGCTGAGATTCCTGATGCCGATGTTAAAACCCTGAGAGAGACGTTGGACGTGTTGAAATCCCGTTTATCCCCTGCCATTATAGTGCTCGGCTCAAGAGCGCAGGGTAAAGTCTCTCTGATTGCCGGCGTAACGGCTGATTTGGTTCATCAAGTAAAGGCTGGCGAGTTGGTTAACAGTGTTGCGATGCAGGTGGGTGGTAAAGGAGGGGGGCGGGCTGATATGGCTCAGGCAGGCGGGACCCAACCTGAAGGGTTGAATACCGCTTTAGAATCTGTCTACGCTTGGTGTGAAGGCCAGCTTTAACTGATCAGTTGTGCTAAAGGCAGGCGAATAAAGTCTGCCTCTAGCGTATTAAGTTCTTCATCACGCTGTTTAACTGATAAGCCTGCCATTAAGTCTGATTCATGGATTAACTCAATCCAACCTTGCAATGCCCTTAACTCAGCCTCATTCAGTGTGTGATCAAGCTCAATACATATTCCCATCCAGTGACAACCGCCAATGGCAGCTATCAATGTTTCCATACTCAACTCTGTGGGCAGATGATCGGGATTGATTACAGCGCAGGTAGGATACAGATCGGTGAGATGACTCGTGTCAGCCAACACACTGACCAGGTTTCCTGGTGGGCGAATAGGGAGCATGATGATGTCAACGGCCGCCGCTGACAGAGTTTCAATGGCCTCAATCCAGCGCGCGCTCTCTAAGGGGATTTCACCACAAAAAGCTCCCACAGGACACACGTCCTCAAACTCTTTAGTGATTAAACGTAATTCACTTAAGGACATGCAGGATTGGCTATCAGTGGGATGAATGGCCTCGATTAATTGGGCCCCGTGTTGCCGAGCTAATTTGGCGTCATTAAGATGGTGAATACCTACCATGAATGTGCTGACTAACATTGTAAGGACCTTATGCTGGAATATCAGGGGTTTGTGAACGCTCTAACTGATCAATGTGGTCTTTTAATTTCAATTTTAATTTTTTTAACCGTCGGATTTCTAACTCATTATTAGAATGTTGCATAAGGACATGGATTTGTTGGTCAAGGTGAAGATGCTGATCTCTTAGTGATTTTATATAGTCAGTGGTTAGCATCATCACACTCCTTTTTTAATTTAATGCAATTTCTAGATTATCAATGAGTCGAGTTTTTCCTAGCCTAGACGCACCTAGCACTACCAGTTGTGTCTCATCGGGGGTAGTGAGACGTAAATGATCTTGAGCACGAATGGCGATGTAGTCTGTATGCCATCCCCGTGAGTTGAGATAAGCAGTGGCTACTTTTTCTAAAGTAGTATAATCCTTGTAGCCTGCAAGAATGGCTTTTTTAATGGCCATTAACTGCCCATAGAGTTGCACGGCTTCTTCTCTTTCTGTGGGATTGAGATAACTGTTGCGAGAACTTAAGGCAAGCCCATCAGGAGCTCTTACCGTTTCCGCCGGTACTATTTCAATGGGAAGCGCTAATTGTGTCACCATGTCTTTTAGAACCAAATACTGTTGGTAGTCTTTTTTACCAAAAATAGCGATTTGGGGTTGTACCATATTAAATAGTTTGAGGACTACCGTGGCCACACCCCGGAAATGTCCGGGACGAAATGCTCCCTCTAAGAGATGCTGTAATCCTGAAGGATCCACCGTGTATTCTTGAACGGTAGGATAGATTTCCTTTTCATCTGGAGCGAAGACTACATCGCAACCTGCATCCAATAAATATTTACAATCATTCTCTAAAGTGCGGGGATAACGATTAAAATCTTCACTTGGTCCAAATTGTAAACGGTTAACAAAAATACTGGTTACCAAACAATGAGTATGAGGTTTGACTTCTTTGATAAGTTGAATATGACCTGCATGAAGGTTACCCATGGTGGGGACCAGGGCAACATTTTTTTCATGGGCTAGTCTTTCACGTAATTGTTTAACAGTAGTAATAACATCCATAGCTTTTCAATTGACATAATTTGTCATATTGTCTCATGCCTTTAACCACGATTAAAGAATTCTCGACGACTTCTTATTTGCTGTATGCGTGATAACAACAGTTGATAGTCTTGAGGTTCGTCTGCAAAATTGAGATTATCACTGTTGACGATTAATAATGGTGACGCCTCGTAATCATGAAAAAATTGTGCATAACTACTTGCTACTGATCGTATGTATTTTTCTGAAATCGGTTTTTCAACAAACCATCCGCGGCGATCAAGGCGTTCGATTAACACATCCGCTGAAGCTTGAAGATAAATAACCAAGTCTGGAGTTGGGGTGGCCGGCCTTAAGTGCTGATACATGTGCTGATATAACTCAAACTCATCATTAGCCAGATTGAGTTTGGCAAACAATAAATCTTTGTCCAGTAAGAAATCAGACACCGTAGGAGACTCAAATAAATCTCGTTGTTTAATGGTGGAAGCCTGCAAAGATCTTTGTAATAAAAAAAACATTTGGGTGGTAAAGGCGTAGCGCTCTGGTTGTCGATAAAAACGCTCTAAAAAAGGATTTGATTCAGCATCCTCAAGCATAATCTCAGCATTGAGTGTGGTGGCCAATAGCTTGGCCAGTGTTGTTTTTCCCACAGCAATGGGCCCTTCAATTGCAATATAGCGGTAACGTTCACCAAGGGTATTCATAGGTGACAGCCCTCTAATTTCACCATCTCATTTTTTTCACATTGCAGAGCAAGCTCTCTCACTTTACCGAGTCCTGGAATCATGAAGTCCTTGGCAATATCGTTGAAAGGCACCAATACAAAAGCCCTATTAAACATTCTTGGATGAGGAATGGTGAGCTCGTCATCGTGATAACTTAACTGATCATAGGCTAAAATATCTAAATCTAAGGTGCGTGGAGCATTGGCAAATGTTCTGACACGCCCATGCTGCTCTTCAATATGTTGCATATGTTTAAGTAATTCTTTGGGCTCGAGGGTGGTGTTTACTTCAATGACGGCATTAATAAAATCAGGTTGATGTAAGTAACCTACTGGTTTGGTGACATAAAATGGAGAAACATGGACCAATTGACTATGTGGTAGAGCACTTAAACTGTGAATCGCTCTTTTTAGCTGGTCCATTGGTAGGCATTGGTTACTGCCAAGGCCAATAAAAACCTGACTCATGCCTTGGGCTTCCTGCGTTGACGGGAGTGGGGTTTATCGCTTTTGATTAATAGCGCTTCACGCCCCTCAGTTGGGGCCTGTTGAAAGGCTGTCCACCATTGTGCTAGCGAGGCATCCACCTCACCTGATTGGCTGCGCAGTACTAAAAAGTCATACCCTGCACGAAAACGGGGGTGTTGCAATAATCTAAAGGGACGTTGTCCTGAGCGCTGTTCAAAACGGGGTTGTAATCCCCAGATTTCTTTCATGGTGCCTTCAAAGCGTTTTGGAATCATCAACACTTCGTCTTGCGTGGTTAGCACATCCTGTGTGGCGGCAAACAAGGCGGGTAAGTTTTTTTCCCCTTTGTTCAGATAATTTTGCCAGCGTTCGTGAAGGCTAGGCCACAATAAAGTAGCCATTAAAAAGCTAGGGGATACCCCCATATCTTCTTTAATACGTAAGTCCGTATTACTCAGTGCCTGTTGCACAAAGAGTTTGTTTTTCTCATTAAGGAGAGACTTATCCAGAGAAGGAATCAAATAGTTAAGAAGGTTAAGCGAACTTAACTGCTCAAGGCTTTTGGTGGCGTGCCCTGACAATAGAATTTTTAATAGCTCATCAAATAAGCGTGACTCGGGAACATTAAGTAATAATTCGCTAAGCTCGCTAATGGGCGCTTTACAGGATGGATCAAGAGTGAAATTAAGTTTGGCACAAAAGCGCGCAGCCCTTAACATTCGGACAGGATCCTCACGGTAGCGCTGAGTGGGATCCCCGATCATGGTGATGTGTTTGTGTTTAAGATGTTTTACGCCATTAAAGTAATCTAACACTATATTTTTTTGGGGATCATAAAATAAGGCGTTAATAGTAAAGTCGCGTCGCTCTGCATCCTCCTCAAGACTTCCGAATACGTTATCTCGTGTGAGGCGCCCATGCTCATCGGCTTGTTGATGTTGTGAATTGAGGTCGGCCTTTGCTCGGAAGGTGGATACTTCGACGATTTCTTGGCCACATTGAACATGAACAATTTGAAAGCGGCGGCCAATAATCCGAGAGCGGCGTATTAATTTTTTAACTTGCTCTGGGGTTGCGCTAGTGGCCACATCAAAGTCTTTTGGCGTTTGTTGCAGCAGTAAATCACGAACCGCCCCACCCACTATGTAAGCCTGATGTCCCGACTCTTGTAATTGTTTAATCACAGACAGAGCACACTGACTAATGTGTGATTTATCTATTTGGTGGGTGCCAGCATGAATAACCGTTGCTGTCACGGAAGAGTGAGTCTTAGGACGTTTAAATACTTTGGCAATAAACTTTTTTATCATAATTTAACGTAATGAAATAATCTGCCATCCTCGATATTGCGCATGAGCTAACAGCGTTTCGTCAGGATCTACGGCTATAGGGCAACTGACTTTTTCGAGTAAAGGCAGGTCATTAAGAGAGTCGGAGTAGAAAACGGTATCGTTATATTCATCCCAACTTTGGTTTAACGAGTGTAACCATTGTGTAACTTTAGTGATTTTACCCGCTTGAAAACAAGGAATGCCTAATATTTTACCTGAGTATTCGCCATTATCGAGTACTTCAGGTTCAGTGGCGACCAAGTGTTCGATCGTTAGCAAGTTGGCTATGGGCCTTGTCACAAAGCTGTTGGTGGCAGTCACGATGGCCATTAAACTGGCTTTTTCTTTTTCAGTGGCAATAATGGCTTTAGCTTTGTCGGTGATCAACGGAGTGATTCGAGTTTCAAGAAATTCTCTGTGCCAAAGATTGAGTTGTTGTCGACTATAGCGCGCTAAAGGGCTTAATTGGAAGTCTAAGAAAACATCAATATCCAAACGACCAGACCGATAATCCTCATAGAAAGCCAGATTTTTAGCTTCATAGGTACTGCGGTCATGAACCCCTTTACTGGCTAGGAATAACCCCCACTCAAAATCACTGTCGCCACTTAATAAGGTGTTATCTAAATCAAATAATACTAAACGCTTGTTAGTCATACTGAGAGCTCTTTTAAATTGTTTAATGCATCACGTACTAAGGGCATTGTAATCGGTTTATGTAAAGACAGCGACCAACGATTGAGTTCCTCGAGAACTTGTAGCAAGGAGCGAATATCTCTTTGCCAGCGCTGTAATAAGTATTGGGCAAGTTCGTTAGACAGATGAAATCCTAAGTTAATCGCATGTTTTTGTAAGGCTTCCACTTTATTTTCGTCACTTAAGGCATGTAAGCGGAGTACTAGGCCCCAACTGAGTCGGGTACTTAAATCGGGTAATAGGGATAATTGATGGGGTGGAGCATCACCACTGACTAATAGGCGCAACCCTTCTTCTCGTCTTTCATTAAAACGATTAAATAAACTCACTGCCCCCTCGCTACTTAAGCGTTGTACATCATCTATCAGCAGAAAAGGAGATTGTGACTCCTTAAGGATGGTTTCTGGTGTGGCGGCAATAAACTCTATGTTGTGTTGGTGTTGTGTTAACAGTTCCTTAAGAGCCGTTAATAAATGACTTTTACCGCTGCCACTCTCTCCCCAAAGATACACTAAAGGATCCCCAATCCTTTGAGTCCAGTTCTTTAATAGGAGAATGTTTTCATGGTTTTTACCGATAACGAAATTATCAAAACTCGGTTGATGAAGAGGGGGTATTTCAAGGACCAATTGACGCATTGTAGGATTGATTTAATCTGATCGAAGATGTTTGAGGATGATTTTGACGCTAGCTGCCATGGGTAGTGCAATTAAGATACCAAAAAAACCCAATAACCGACCAAAAGCTAGTAAGGAAAAAATAACCATAACAGGATGTAAACCAATCCTCTCTCCCACCACCCTTGGGGTCACAAGCCAAGCTTCTATGACGTGACCAATAATAAACACCATAATAATGGAAGAGGTAAGGGAAAAGCTTGGGTCTTGAGCGATACTTGCAATTAAGGCTAATAAAAAACCTGTAAACACACCAAGATAGGGAATAAAAACTAGGGTGCCTGTTAACAATCCAAGCGCATAGCCTGCTGATAAGTGCACAACCGACAAACCAACGCTATAAAATAATGCCATTATAAGCATGACTAATAACTGACCACGCAGGTACTGTCCAAGAACCTTATCGATTTCCTTAGCGATGAGTGTGACTCTTTCTTGCTGATTGGCTGGGAAGAGGGTGAGTAAAAAAACCACCACTTTTTCCCAATCTTTGGTGAGGTAAAAAAATACCACAGGGATAAGCAATAAACTTAATAATGACTCGATAAGAATGGCGCTGCCGTGTGTGGCCGATTGAACCAATTTATCAACGTGACTATTTGAAGAATGGAGATAGTCCAGCACGTTAGTTCTTATTTTCGAGATATCAAGCCAAGGATTGTCTGAGGTTAAGTTCGGGATATCCGGTAACGGTCCTTGTTTTAGTCTATCCACAATCGTAGGCAATTGTTGAATAAGCTGATTGATTTCATGGAACAAGAGAGGTAACACCACAAGGAGGATTAGGCTCAAAAACCCTAATAAAATACTGAGTACAATAAAAGTACTTAGCACTCTTGGTATTCTTATATTTTCTAAAAAACGCACCACGGGAAAAAATAAGTAGGTCAGCAAAATGGCTGCAGCAAAGGGCATCAATATGGCTGAAAGTGAGTATATTAGCCATAAAACAAATAAGATTGCCACCAAGCCCCAAGGGGTAGATGCAGAAAAAGGGTTATTTCGTGCCATTTAGGTTAAAATAATCAAACGAATCATAATTAACCTATTCTAACAGGTCAAACAGTGATGTCACTCAGTCTGACTATAAATTTGGAGAGTTTTGTGTCTGAAAGTTCAAATTCCCCCTTGTCCTACCGTGATGCAGGTGTAGATATTGACGCTGGAGATGCCTTGGTTGAGAGGATTAAGCCATTGGCAAAGCGTACCCTTCGCCCTGAGGTAATTAGCGGTATCGGTGGTTTTGCTGCATTAGTTGAAATTGGGAAACGCTTTGTGGAGCCAGTGTTGGTGTCGGGTACAGATGGTGTTGGAACCAAGCTTAAGTTGGCTTTTGAGTTAAATCGACACAATAGTGTGGGCATAGATTTAGTGGCCATGAGTGTTAATGATATTTTAGTGCAAGGGGCGGAGCCCTTATTTTTTCTTGATTACTTTGCTTGTGGTCATTTAGACGTAGAGACGGCTAGCAGCGTCATTGGTGGAATTGCTCAGGGTTGTGAAGAATCAGGTTGTGCCTTAATTGGTGGCGAAACTGCTGAGATGCCTGGCATGTATCCAGACGGTGAGTATGATCTTGCTGGTTTTGCTGTGGGGGTAGCTGAAAAAAGTAAATTGATCAACGGTAAGAGTATTGTCGCTGGCGATGTGGTCATTGGATTGGCTTCTAGTGGTCCGCATTCTAATGGTTATTCCCTGATCAGAAAAATAGTTGAACGCTCTGGTCTGTCTTGGGACAGCCCTTTTCCAGCAGAGGATTATCCAGGACAAAGCTTGGGTGATGTGTTAATGCGTCCTACTGCACTTTACGTAAAACCTATTTTGTCTTTAATGAATAGTGTTACAGTTAAGGGGATGGCACATATAACAGGTGGTGGGTTGGTGGATAATGTTCCGCGTGTACTACCAGAGGGGTTGCAAGCAGAGATTCACTCTAGTCAATGGCAACGCCCAGCCGTATTTAATTGGCTAAAAACCATAGGCCAAGTTGAGGAAGATGAGATGCATCGTGTGTTCAATTGTGGTATTGGCTTTGTGGTCATTGTATCCGCCGATGAGCAACAGTCCACCTTAACGCATCTCGCGCAGTATGACGTCAAAGCTTCTCCTATAGGGGTGATTAAACTACGTCAGTTAAATCAACCTGCAACTGTAGTCCTTTAACGTGTCTGAACAATCACCGATTGTTATTCTGATATCAGGTCGTGGCTCGAATATGCGAGCCATTCTAGAAGCCCAACTACCCGTTACGGTAGCTGCCGTTATCAGTAACGAGCCCGAGGCGGAGGGGCTGATCTTTGCCCGTGAAATGGGGATTGCTACGCGTCTTTTAGACCACCGTTCATTCCCAAACCGCCTTGACTATGACAAAAAATTAATTGATGTGATTGAAGAGTATGCCCCTGGATTGGTAGTGTTGGCGGGATTTATGCGTATTCTAACGCCTCTATTCGTCAACCATTTCAAGCACAGGTTAATTAATATCCACCCATCATTATTACCCGCCTTTACAGGCTTACATACCCATCAACGAGCGCTTAAAGCTGGTGTTAAGGTTCACGGTTGTACCGTTCATTTTGTGACAGAAGAATTAGATGCTGGACCCATCGTGGCTCAAGCTGCAGTTCCTGTATTGTCTCAAGATGACGAAAACTCCTTAGCCCAACGCGTGTTAAATGAAGAACATATCATTTATCCGCGAGTTATCAATTGGTGGGCCCAAGGACGTTTACAGTGGAGAGATAATCATACCGTGGTTATAGTGCCCTTTGACAACCCGCAGCAGGCCCTAATAGCTCCAAGCTTAAACTCATGACAAGCCCCATACATTTAAACCAATTTCAAGCCTTAATCGATGCCTTAAACGAGGTGCTGACCTTTGTCCGCCCAGCTGATGCGGTATTAAGACAATTTTTTCGTGAGCAGTCGAAAATTGGGGGGCATGATCGACGATATATAGTTGAAACTGTGTATGGTGTTCTGCGACACGCAGAGAGTTTAACGCCATTCGCTCCTCTGCACGCCGCTCGACGTTTGGCGTTACTCTTTCATATGAAAATTGAAGGCAGAAGTTTGCGAGATTTAGAAAAACTATGTTCAGAAGAAGAGCTTCGCTGGTTAAAGGAAGTTAAGGCGGCTGGTTTGCCCCCGTCATTGTCAGTACAAACAGGATTACCCGAATGGGTACTTGAAAAGCTAAAGCCTATTTATAATGAGCAGGACTTGTTAACCTTAGGCCGTTCAATGATGCATGAGGCACCCCTTGATATTCGTGTGAATACGTTTTTAGTGAGCCGAGAGGATGTTCTGAACGAGTTACTGGGAATGGGCTTGAAGGTCAGCGTAACCCCTCACTCCCCTTTTGGATTAAGGCTTGAAGGGCGACCCTCCTTACAAGATTTAATACTGTTTAAAAAAGGGTACTTTGAGATTCAAGATGAGGGCAGTCAGTTGTTAGGTGTAATGCTGGCCCCTAAAAGACGGGATTTAGTCATAGACTTTTGCGCTGGGGCGGGGGGGAAGACACTGTTGATTGCCACGCTGATGCAAAATCTGGGTAGAGTGTACGCTTTTGATGTATCGGCTAAGCGTTTAGATCAACTAAAACCACGGTTAAAACGCTCGGGTTTGTCAAACATTATGCCGGTTTTGATTGAAAATGAGCGAGATCAAAGGGTAAAACGTTTACGTGGTAAAGCGGATCGGGTGTTGGTGGATGCTCCCTGTAGTGGTTTGGGAACCTTAAGACGTAACCCTGACCTGAAGTATCGTCAAAGCGCAGAGGGTATTGATGAATTGGTGGTAAAGCAAAGAGCCATATTAGAGTCCGCTGCGCAATGTGTGAAGCCAGGTGGGCTGCTCATGTATGCAACCTGTAGTATATTGCCAGAAGAAAATGAAGGGCAGGTACAGTGGTTCTCTGAAAAACATCAGGACTTTGAATTAACAGAAGTGAATCTTCCAGAGTTGGGCATGACAAGCGGACATTTTTTACAGTGTTTACCCCATCAACAGGGTACCGATGGTTTTTTTGCTGCCATGTGGCAACGTAAAATGAATTAGGGAGTATTTGGATGAGCGATGTCAGTGATTATGGCATTACTTTAGTGGAATTTTTTCAGGCCTTATTTCAAACCAAGCATCTGTGGCAGATGCCTGTTATTTTTGCCTCCTTAATTATTGCCTTTGGGGCTTCAACTGTCCTTGCAAGACAGACTCTCGGTAATCGTTACCAAGAAGATTTAAGGGGGATTGTTTTTGCGCTGGTAGCCACTGTCACTCTTGATCTTTTTACCCGTTTTTTCTCCCAGGGTCGCCCGGCACCTATTGTCCACATGGCATTAGCCTTAACCTTAGCTTTGGGTTTGGCGCGAATTGGTGTTTATATCCTAAAACATGTTTTTACCATGTCAGCACGTATGCTGAGTTTGCAAACTGTTTTTGTGCGTTTGGTATGGATTGGCTTTGCGCTTCACATTACCGGGTTATTGGTTCCTTTACTTGATATTTTAAGGGACATTACTTTTCCGGTTGGTGGGAGCACTATCTCCTTATTGCAGGTTGTTCAGGCCATACTGGTGTTCTCGATAATGATTACTCTTGCACTATGGTTTGGTGCAACCATTGAACGTCAAGTTATGCGTACTCAATCCTTGGACAATAACGCTAAGGCCATTGCCATCAAGTTATTAAAAGGGTTGGTTTTGTTTTTCGCTGTTATCCTAACTCTGCCCATGGTAGGCATTGACTCCACATTTTTGTCGGTGTTGGGTGGAACTTTAGGTGTGGGGCTGGGTTTTGGATTACAAAAAATTGCCAGTAATTACGTCAGTGGTTTTATTATTCTTGCCGATCGATCTGTTCGCCTTGGTGACATCATTACTATTGATGGCAAGCAGGGTGAAGTACTAAAGCTGGAAGCACGTTGTACCACCTTAAAAGGCGGTGATGGAACTTTGTATGTTTTACCTAATGAAACCTTCATGACCCAATCACTAATTAATCATACACAAGGAGGGGGAGGGTTATACAGAACGGCTAAACTGCAAGTGTTATACGGTACTGACTTCGCTAAAGTGAAGGCCTTGGTCGAAGGGGTAACGAAGAAACAGCCACAAATTATGCCTGTACCGGAACCTGCGCTTCAATTGACGCAGTTAGGCCCCCATGGTTTAGAGCTGTTATTGGAATATTGGATTAGCGATGCTAAATTACCAGAAAATCAGATACGTAGTCAGTTATTAACGGGTATTTATTCAGCTTTAAGTGAGTCAGGCATACAAATGGTGGTTGTTGACCCTGTTCGTGGTAGTACACCATTACCCTGATGTCATGGGTAAGTCATTGAGTAAAATGTGTATTTTTGCTATAATAAAATTATAATAATTTTACAGGCGGTAAATGTATGTGGCTTTCTGGATTCTCACATTTTTCATGGTGGCAAGATGTTATTGTTGCGTTAGTGCTAACACACATTACCATCGCGGGTGTTACTATATTCTTACATCGTCATCAGGCGCACCGTGCCCTTGAACTCGGCCCTGTTGCCAGTCATTTCTTTCGTTTTTGGTTGTGGTTAACTACAGGCATGGTCACTAAAGAATGGGCGGCCATCCATCGTAAGCATCATGCTAAATGCGAAACCGTTGAAGATCCCCACAGCCCGCAAATTCTGGGTATTAATAAAGTACTATGGGGTGGCGTTGCCCTGTATGTGAAGGAAAGTAGAAATAAAACCACAATGGAGCGCTATGGTCACGGCACCCCCGATGACTGGATGGAGCGTCACGTGTACTCTAAACACAGTCGTTTAGGGGTAACCATTATGGCTTTAGTTAACATGTCCTTGTTTGGAGTCATCCCTGGTATGTTGATTTGGTTAGTACAAATGCTGTGGATTCCTTTTTGGGCAGCAGGTGTTGTGAATGGTTTGGGTCACTTCTGGGGTTACCGTAACTACGAGTGTCGCGATGCCAGCACTAATATTTTCCCGTGGGGTATTATTATTGGCGGTGAAGAGTTACACAACAACCACCACACTTTTGCTACGTCAGCAAAGCTATCCAATCGTTGGTATGAGTTTGATATTGGCTGGATGTATATTCGTATCCTTGAAATGTTAGGGCAAGCTAAAGTTAAAAATGTTGCTCCTACCGTCAGCTTTGATAGAAAAAAATCAAGCTGTGATGAGGCTACCCTACAAGCTATTATTCGTAACCGATATGATGTGATCGCCCGTTACTCAGCTGAGCTATCTAAAACCTGTTCTCAAGAGTTGAATCATCTGAAGATAGGACATGGGTTGCCCAAGAGAAGTGAAATGTTGGCTATGGTTAACCGATGGTTACATCGTGACAGTGATAAACTCAAAGAGCAAGATCGCCAAGTGTTATCGACAGTTATGGCGGAAAGTAAATGCCTGCAAACAGTGATCACTATGCGCGACGAATTAGCGGCTCTGTGGACAAAAACCAATGCCAACAAAGATCAGTTGGTAAATGACCTGAGAGCTTGGTGTGACAAAGCGGAAAGCAGTGGAATCATTGCGTTAGAAAAGTTTTCTCATACACTGAAAGCGTATGTTTAATTTTTTATAACAAAAAGTTATTACTACTTAATTTTTTAGTTTAATTAAGTATATAAGTTTCGTTTAGAATAGGTGAATCTTACACATGGATCCACCTATTTTTTTATGTATATTTACGACGAAATAGATCAGCAAATTGTTAATGAAAGAGTCGCTCAATTCCGTGATCAAACCTTGCGTTTTTTAGATGGGAAACTCACTGAAGACGAGTTTAGGCCACTGCGTTTGCAAAATGGGCTATACATTCAGCGTCATGCACCCATGTTGAGAGTTGCCATTCCCTATGGTGTTCTCTCTAGTCAGCAATTGAAACAATTGGCCCATATAGCGCGAACCTACGATCGCGGAACTGGACATTTTACAACCCGTCAAAATATTCAGTTTAATTGGCCAAAACTGGCTGATGTGCCAGATATTCTGTCTGATTTGGCGGCGGTACAGATGCATTCTATTCAAACCAGTGGTAACTGTGTGCGCAATACTACCGCTGATCATTTCGCAGGTGTTGCCTATGATGAAATTATTGATCCCCGCGTTTATTGTGAACTGATACGTCAATGGTCCACTTTTCATCCTGAATTTGCCTTTTTACCAAGAAAATTTAAGATTGCCGTTAATGGTGCTCTTCAGGATCGGGCTGCCACCATGGTGCATGACATTGGTTTACATGCTGTCCGCGATAGTAATCATGAACTGGGTTTTCGGGTTATCGTGGGTGGCGGTCTTGGAAGAACGCCTATGATTGGCGTTGTTATTCGAGAGTTTTTACCAGAAAAACATTTGCTCAGTTATCTTGATGCCATTTTGCGTGTTTACAATCGCTACGGAAGACGAGATAACAAATTTAAAGCACGTATTAAAATTTTGGTTAAGGCGATGACGCCAGAGAAGTTTAGTTTGGCAGTAGAAGAGGAATGGTTAAGATTAAAAGATGGACCTACTACATTAATTGACGAAGAAATCAAACGTATCGAACAGCGTATCCCTAAAAAACCTTATCAGACTTTGAATGCAGAGTTGCCCGCTGATGTGGAAGCATTTGTGCGTCAACCCCATGTCAAACCATGGTACGAGCGAAATGTTTTTCCACATAAGCAACAGGGTTATAAAGCGATTACCGTTTCTCTAAAAGCCTTAGGGCAAGCACCGGGAGATATGAGTGCAGAGCAAATGGAAAAGGTGGCGGAAATTGCTGAGCGTGTAGGTTTTGGTGAAGTGCGAGTCAGTCACGAGCAAAACTTAATCCTGCCAGACGTGCCAAATACAGAATTGATAAGTGTGTATGAAGAGTTACGTGCATTGGGTCTTACCACCGCTAATATTGGCCTGCTCTCAGACATTATCTCTTGCCCTGGTGGAGATTATTGCTCCCTTGCCAATGCTAGGTCAATTCCTGTGGCACAAGCTATACAACAGCAGTTTTCTGATTTAGATTATTTGTACGATATTGGTGAGTTAGATCTAAATATTTCTGGTTGCATGAATGCATGCGGTCATCATCATGTGGGGCACATAGGTATCCTAGGTGTTGATAAACACGGTGAGGAGTTCTATCAAATTACCATTGGTGGATCTCAGGCACCGGCTCGCTTGGGTAAAGTAATTGGTCCATCCTTGAAACAAGAAGATGTCCCTCAAGTGATCGAAACGCTCATCACAGTCTATTTGCAGGCCAGAGTCAATCCAGAGGAGCGCTTTGTGGACGTGGTTGAGCGACTAGGTATTGAACCATTTAAGACAGCAGTCTATGGGCGCAAGGAAGTCGCTGATGAGGTGGTAGATGGCTAAACAAATTTTAAATGAAGTGATCAGTGATGACCCCTTTCATCTCATCACAAGCCCGGATGAATTACAACACGTAACCCACGTGATTACTCCTCTGGATCTCTATTTTGCCGAACAAAAAGCTTTTGATGGTTTTTCAGGGCATCTAGGAGTTCGCATGGGTACGGACCAGGATTTATCTGTTTTTTTGCCGGTGATGGCCAAGTTTGAGTTGATTGATATTCATTATCAGCATTTTACAGATGGACGCGGTCACTCGTTGGCTCGATTATTACGTGAGGCTTATCACTTCCAAGGGGTTCTGAGAGCGAGCGGTGATGTGTTTAAAGATACCGTTTTTTATTTGAAACGCTGTGGTTTTAACTCTTTCTTGGTTAAAGAGAGCGAAACCCTGGAACATGCTCTGCAAGGGTTTAAAGTGTTTTCAGAAAGCTACCAGGGAGCCGTCGATGAAATTCCATTATTTCGTCGACGCTTACAAACGGCATAAGGATTGACTATGGGACAACGTGATCAGCTTCTGATAGATGAATTACAGTCTATTTGTGAGCAGTATAAAAAAGTAGTATTAGCGAGCAGTTTGGGTGTGGAGGACATGCTCCTTACCCATATTATTGCTCAACAGAAAATACCCATTAGTATTTTTACCTTAGATACTGGCCGCCTTCCCGAGGCCACACATCGTTTATTGTCTCGTGTCAGAGAGCAATATCAACTCTCTATTAAGGTATATGTTCCTGAGGCCAGCAACTTGGAAAAACTGATTGAGGAGCAGGGGACGAATGGTTTTTATCAGAGTATCGACGCCCGTAAAGCTTGCTGTAGGGTGCGTAAAGTCTCGCCCCTAGCAAGAGCGCTTGAAGGGCAGGAAGCGTGGATAACTGGATTGCGTCGAGAGCAGTCTCTGACCAGGCAACAGTTAGAGAAGAGTGCTTGGGATAGCGATCATGGTTTGATTAAATATAATCCTCTGTTAGATTGGTCACGGGATGAAGTGTGGCAATATGTGCGTGACCATCATGTGCCTTATAATGCTCTCCATGATCAAGGATATCCTAGTATTGGATGCGAGCCTTGTACAAGAGCTGTGCGTGAGGGGGAGACTGAACGCTCGGGGCGCTGGTGGTGGGAGCATCCTGAAACCAAAGAATGTGGTTTACATATTGCCCAACAATAGTTTAATACAGTTTTTATAGTGAGGTGGACGTGTCGGCATTAAATCATTTAGATCGATTAGAAAGTGAAGCGATTCACATTATGCGTGAAGTGGCTGCGCAATCTAAAAATCCTGCATTATTGTTTTCCGGTGGAAAAGATTCCATTGTGTTGCTACGTATAGCAGAAAAAGCCTTTAGACCTTTAGCTTTCCCTTTTCCTCTAGTTCATATTGATACAGGACACAATTTTACTGAGGTGATTGCATTTCGTGATCGCCGAGTCAAAGAGTTGAACGAAAAGCTCATTGTGCGCAGTGTAGAGGAATCGATTAAACAGGGTCGTGCACGAATTAAAACAGAAAACGATAGTCGTAATGCGTTGCAAGCCGTCACGCTAGTGGATACGATTAATGAGTTTCAATTTGATGCCTGTATTGGCGGAGCTCGTCGGGATGAAGAAAAAGCGCGAGCAAAAGAGAGAATTTTTTCTTTCAGAGATGAGTTTGGTACTTGGGACCCCAAGAACCAACGTCCAGAAATTTGGAGTCTTTATAACGCCCGAGTTCACCCTGGCGAGAACATGCGTGTCTTTCCTATTAGTAATTGGACTGAATTAGATGTATGGAGCTATATCGCTAGAGAAAATCTCGCTGTGCCCGATATTTATTATGCTCATCGTCGCTCCGTGGTGAGACGAGGTATTCAGCTAGTTCCAGTGACCGATCTCACGCCCCCTCGTCCAGAGGAAGTGGTGGAGGAGTTATGGGTTCGTTTTAGGACAGTAGGAGACATTACCTGTACTTGTCCAGTGGCTTCAGAGGCTAAGGACGTACAAGCTATTATTGCAGAAACCGCCGTCACCTCCGTAACCGAGAGAGGAGCTACCAGAATGGATGATCAAACCTCTGAAGCATCCATGGAGCTCAGAAAGAAACAGGGATATTTTTAAATGGATCAACATCTACCAATGGAACAACATACAGAATTACTAAGATTTATTACTTGCGGATCCGTTGATGACGGTAAGAGTACATTAATTGGTCGATTACTCTTTGATAGCAAGGCGATTTTTGAAGATCAGTTAGCAGCCCTCAGTGCCACCTCACAGCGCCGTGGCATGTCGGAGACGGACTTGGCTCTGTTAACCGATGGTCTTCAAGCTGAGCGAGAACAGGGGATTACCATTGATGTTGCTTATCGCTACTTTAGTACCCCAAAACGCCGTTTTATCATTGCTGATACCCCTGGGCATGAACAATACACTCGAAATATGGTGACAGGAGCTAGCACTGCTGATGTAGCGATTATTTTGATGGATGTACGTAAGGGAGTATTGCCTCAAACTCGTCGTCATACTCATATTGTGCGCTTACTGGGTATTCGGCAAATAATCCTCGCTGTTAATAAAATGGATTTAGTGAATTTTGATGAAAAAGTCTTTAACCAGCTACATCAAGAGTTTTTAAGTTTTGCCAACCCCATGGGCTTTGACGACATTATTGCTGTTCCCATGAGTGCTTTACAAGGCGATATGGTGGTAGATCGAGGTGAATCATTACCTTGGTATCAGGGGAAAACACTGATTGACGTGCTGGAGAGCGTAAGAGTTGACGAGAATATTCAACATGCTCCTTTTCGCTTCCCTGTGCAACTGGTGCATCGTGTTAGAAATAATAATGAGCTCAATGAAAGACGTCTTTATCTCGGACGTGTTGAGTCAGGAAAGGTGTCCGTGGGTGATGAGGTCGTGGTCTTGCCATCAGGGGTGAATACCCAAATTACCAGTATTGATACTTATGATGGAGCGATTAATAGCGCTATTGCTGGTCAATCAGTGACCATTACTTTAAATGAACAGGTGGATATTTCTCGCGGTGACATGATCGCAGAAAAAGACCATCCACCCCGTTCAGAAAAAAGTTTTTCAGCACTAATTTGCTGGTTATCTAATTCTGGATTAGATATTACTAGACGATTATTATTACGTCATGGTACACAAACGGTTGCCGTAAAAATTGCCGCCCTAGAATATAAATTAGATATTAATCATTCTATTCATGTTCCCACAGAAAAAATTGCCATGAATGATATTGTAAAAGTGCTAGTGCGTGTTCAGCAGCCCATTAATATGGATTCTTATGAGAGTAATCGTCCCAACGGCTCCTTCATCATTATTGATGAACTCACCAATGATACTGTGGCAGCAGGAATGATTGAATAAGTGATTAAGGCTTGTTAACCTTGACTGAGGGTAGTTCAATCACTACCCTCAATCCCTGTCCTTCAGGGTTGTCAGTAAGATATACTTCCCCATGATGTTTCTCCACAATGAGTTTAACAATAGCGAGGCCTAATCCGGTGCCTTGAATATTTTGATTGGGACCCCGATAAAATCGATCAAAGACTCGTTCCCGATCCACTAAGGCAATACCAGGCCCCGTATCAGTGACAGTAATCATGGCCATATTGTTTTCACCTGTGAGTGAGATGTCCACACGGGCACCTGGGGGACAATAAATAAGTGCGTTATGAATTAAATTTTCCATCATGGTTCTGAGCGAGATTTCATTACCCATAACAAATAGCTTTGTACGTTCTGTTAAGCCAAGATCAATAGAGCGTGCTAAAGCTTGGCTATTAAATTCATAAATAATACTTTTTATTAAAGGTTTGAGCGCAACGAGTTCAAGGTTTGTATCCACTTTATCAATATCTTGTTGAGCAAAGGTTAATAATTGATCGACAGAATGATTTAAACGTTGTATGCCCTCTTGCAAAGGGTAAATCAATTCTTTTTGTGGAGAGCTGGTTGACTCACGTAAAAGAATATCGGTTTGTAAGGTCAAGGCAGTGAGAGGTGTTCTTAAGGTATGGGCGGCATCGCCAATTAATTGTTGTTGTTGTTGAATGGCATTATTTAATCGCTCAAGAAGACTATTGAGTGAATGAATTAATGGTTTTAATTCTTTAGGAACAAACTGGCTGCTAACGGGTTCCGTAGTAAACACATCTCGATTCTGAAGTTGTGCGGAAATCTTTTTTAAGGGCTTAAAGAGAAAGTAAATCAATAGCCATACAGTAATGCTTAGTAATGGGACAATTGTTAATAATGGCATGAGTGCTCTCTTGGCGGCACTGATGGCAATAATATTTCTAGCCTCAGTAGGCTGACATATTTCTATATGATAGTGTGCTGTATTTAGTCCAAAAACTCTTAGCCTATCCTGTTGAGTGGTTATGCTCCGATAACCATTAACGTTAAAAAGAGGAATATGTTTTGAATTATTTGTAGAGAGGATGAGAGACCCTTTTTCATCCCAAATTTGACCAATATATTCTAAGTTTTCATCGTCCTCTTGGTTATCCTCCTCTTGTTCTTGATTTTTTTTGAGTAAGACACTTTCCCCACCATGTTGCCAAGGTAGTGTGGATTGAAAAGCCAGAGCAATTTGCTTCAAAGCATTATCTTGCATCAAGGCTAACTCATTTTGCGTTTTGTAATAGACACTTATCGCCGCAAAAAATATTCCTGTTAGCAACAGCGCAATTAATCCAAACTGTAATCGGGTTTGTAATGATTTCATAGTGTTCCAATCTTATATCCAACACCGCGAATATTACGTATAGCATCTTCGCCTAATTTTTTTCGAAGATGGTGAATAAAGACTTGGATAGAGTTACTACCAATCTCATCGTTCCAGTCATATATTTTTGCTTCTAACTTTTTTCTTGAGAGGACTGCGTCAGGGTTTTCTAATAAGGCGTATAAAATAGCAAATTCTTTTCCAGATAAATCAATTGGCTGATCATTAAAGATGACAGTATGCTTTTGAGAATCCAGGGATAACGATCCATATTTTAAAATATTCGTAGCCGTGGAGTGTTGCCGTCTTATTAAAGCATGCATACGTGCCAATAACTCGTCCAAATGAAAGGGTTTGATGAGATAGTCATCAGCTCCCTCATTTAATCCTCCTACACGATCATCAAGACGGTCTCTCGCCGAAAGGATAAGTATTGGCAATTTAGTGTTATCACGCCTTAAGTTTTTTAACACATCAAAACCAGAGAGTCCTGGCAGATTAATATCTAACAACAGAAGAGAATATTCTGAATGGTGTAACGCCTGTAAACCCGATTCACCATCTCTAAACCAATCCACCGTAAATTGAGATATTTTTAAAGATTTAACAATATTTTGTCCGATCAATGCATCATCTTCAATAAGTAAAACTTTCATAAAACCTTATTCCTATTGGTTTACAGGGCGATTTAAACTCAGTCTTAATAGTTTTAATTATTGGTTATACCAAACCAATAATTAAATTTACCTTAAAAATATTTATATTTTTTAAAAGCGATTGTTTAACAAATATTTAATATTTCATCTACACAATGCTCTCATATTCTTTATTAACTAGGGGGCTTCAATGAAAAAAACTAAACTCAATTTGATTACGCAATTGTTGCTAACATCTGTTTTTTCAACCACCGTAGCACAACAAGCGTTTGCAGTTGATTTTAATTCTGTAACATCCGGCGTTCCATTGGGTTCGGTTAGCAGTGGCTCCAGCGCTGACTATGCTGCAGATCCTTCAAGCGCCCCTAATCAAGCTCCCTCGCAAGCATCTTTGACTACTTTCGAACCTCAATCTGTAGTAGGTGGTAAATATATCAATAATATGTTTTCTGGAACAGCTACCTACGGAGACGTCGCAGGATTAACTCCAGGGGCAGTTAGTGCACCGATAAACGGTTATGGTGGGTCAGATGTCCCTGCACTAAGTATTCATGGTTTTCAAGATGGGCAATATAACGTATTGTTTGACGGGATTCCTTTCGCAGATGGTCGCGATCAAACACATCATCAAAATCAGTTCATGATGGCCTCAGATATGGGCAGTGAAGTGGTTGATAGAGGACCGGGACGTGCTGATACCGTAGGCTTGGCCACCTTCGGTGGTACCGTGTTTGTTAACTCAAAGGATCCTTTGCAAAATGCTGGATTAACAACACGTGTTCAATATGGATCCTTCAATACTCGCTTATTTGGTGCGGAATTTGATACGGGTGATTTGAAAAACTATGGCGATGCCAGAGGTTACTTGGACGTCAACCATTCACAAACAGATGGTGCCTATGCATTAAACACGGTTAGAAGAACAAATGTGTTTGGGAAACTGATTAAACCCATTAATGATGACAATACGATAACTATAGTAGGTATGGTCAATGATACTTATCAACACGCTATTCAAGGCGGCACACCGGACGGTATAGCTGCTAACGGAGGTGTCACACCTGGACTGAATTATAATGGACTGAGCCAAAATTCGTATGGTTCAAACCATGACCATTTTAGTAGCTATATGTACTATATTCAATTACAGTCACAGTATGGAAAATGGAGTTTTGATAACAAGCTGTTTACCACTGAATATACCCATACAAATTTACAAACCGCCAATCCAGGTGGAAATACCCAAAATAACACTGTGGTTAATGGTTTTACAGGAACCCAAGCAGTTCAAAGTGTAAACGGCCTAGCTAACTTCACGCAAAACGGATCAGATTTATTAGGCAATACTTCGTTAACACAAAACACCACCTATGGTGATGTGTTTAGAGGTAAATATAATTTTGGACGTGACGATTTGGGTATGGGTGTTTGGCTAAACAGGCAAACTGAGCAATCCAATCAATATGCCACAGATTTTACTGGTGGTTATCAGTATAGCAATAGCGGAAATCAACTTTGGTTGAATAGCTATAACACATATCAACCCTATGTTGAATATACATGGAGACCCATTAAGAACTTAGAAGTTACTCCTGGAGTGAAGTACGATATGATTACTGAGGATCAGTTAGCTGCCTACTCAGGAGTGGGGACAGTGACGGGTTATGGAAGTGCTACTTATCATGCTCTCTTACCCAGTTTAGATATTCATTATTATTTAAGAAAAAACTGGACCGTCTATGCACAAGCTGCAGAAGGCTTTCTTCCTCCTTTAGCTAAACAAGCTTTTAGTGTTAAAAATAATGCCTTTGGAATCAACTCAAATATTAATCCCCAAAATACCAAAAACCTACAGTTTGGTACGGTATATAAGGCAAATAAATACTCCGTTTCAGCTGACGCATACTTTATTAATAATAACAACCTGATTCAAAATGCAGGGATTGGACCTGGCGGCTACACAATATTTAGTAATGCAGGGAATACTAACTTCAGCGGTATTGATACAGAAGCCACTTACAAAGTTGGGTATGGTTATAGTTTATATGGTAACTATTCTTTCGAAAGAACCCAGTCTGCAGCAGCCTCGCCCATCTACAATGCTCCTGTTGTGACCTCTGCATTAGGATTGTTGTATGAAAAAAATAACTTCAACGCTAATTTGATTGCAAAAGAAGTGGGTAGTCGTATTGGTGGTCAAGACCAGAATAATAATAATTATTATTTAGGTAGTTACACATTAGTGAATTTCTCAGCCGGTTATAAGTTCAATCATCTCTATGGATATAACCATGATACGGAAATCCAGTTCCAAGCTAACAACTTAACGAATAGATATGACCCTATTTACTTTAACGGCAACACGGCGGTAAATTCTAATCCATTGTTGTATACCCTGTTTGGACGAACATTTAACGTTAACTTAACCACTACGTTCTAATTGAGATAAAAAGAAAGGGAGACTAAAAAATGAATTTCGACTCAATTCAACGTATAGCCGGTGATTCTGGTGGCATAGTTTATATTATGGCTGTTATGTTACTCGTGGGGTTAACTGTGATTATCGAAAGAAGTTACTACTTCTGGAGAATTAACACACAAGGGCAACAAGTGATGTCGGTTTTAGAAGATTCAGCGACCCTTGACCAAGGGTTGCTCAACAAATTAGGAGGAGAGTTTTTACATTCCCCTCACTGTAAAGTGGTTAAAACTGCTTTAGAGCATAATTTGAATCATGACTTTGACCGTATCTCAGATAAGCTTGATGAGTCCATAATGCGTGAAGCACCTTCTATCGATCGTTTCCTCTGGATTTTAGATACCATTGTCACCATGGCCCCTTTGTTGGGGCTGTTGGGAACCATTGTGGGGATGTTTAATGCATTTCAAGTCTTGGGAAATGTAGGAGGAGAACCCACTAAAATTACGGGTGGTGTAGCAGAGGCATTGATCGCAACGGCATCAGGTTTATTTATCGCCATTATTGGACTGTTTTTCTTTAATGCTTTAAATAATCGCGTACGTATTATCATGCATCAACTTGAAACCATCAAGAAAATGCTTTTAAACCGTATGTACCACCATTATCCAGATATGGTTGCAGAGGAAATGGGTAATGAAAGAATATCACTTAAGGGAGTGTAGTGATGTCGTCTATGAAGTATTTTGAAACCAAAAAAGCCCGTATTGAGATCATCCCGATGATCGACATTATGTTCTTTTTATTGGTTTTTTTTATCATGATTACATTGCATATGATTCCTGTTAGTGGGGTGTCATCTAATTTATCTAAAAGTACTACAGCCTCTGATTTGAACCATCCTAATATTGTGGTGAGTGTTAATGCTGCAGGTGAAATCATGGTGGAAGATAAGCGGTTAGATGTCGAACAATTAGATAAATTGATTGAATCAAAAGGTGACCCGGCAAAAACTGTTGTGACCATTGCCGCAACAAAAGATACCCCAATGCAAGTCTTAATGAAGGTAATGGATTCTTGTCGTGAAGCAGGTGTCACCCAAGTGGGTTTGGCTGCGCAGAAAATTTAATAAGGAAGATGACCGTGCAATTATCCTTAACTCGATCTGTATCAGCCGCTTTGGTAATGGAAAGTGTGCTGATTGCCGCTATTATTCTTTTTCTTAGTCATTCATCTACTCCCCCTTTACCTAAACCACAAAAAGTGATGATGGTAACAATGAATGCAGCAATTCCTGCTCCACCACAACCCTCCGCCCCCCCTAAACCCGTGGTTAAAACACAGCCAAAGATTGATCCTCATGCCTTTAAAAAACAGGTAGTTAAGAAGGTTCAACCAAAACCCGTCAAAACAGAAGAGGTTGCTAAACCCACTCCAACCACTGCTCAAAACAAAGCGGTCACACAGCCAACGCATGCAGAAAAACCCACGCAAGCCGCTCAAGGAAAACCGGATATCAATGCTGTTTTCCGTGAGAAAATTCGTTCTGCAGTTCAAAATGCCGTGATCTATCCTGCTGCCGCGCGTATTTCACACTTAATAGGCGACGCTCAAGTGTGGTTTATGTACCGAAACGGTAAAGTGAGCTCTCCTAAAATACTGACCAGTAGTGGTTCAGGTATGTTAGATCGTGCGGCTATTGCTGCTGTGAGTAATGCAGAGTATCCCATGCCAACGAAGGACCTCGCGGACCGAGATTTGGCTTTTGAAGTCTGGGTGAAGTTTACCCAAACCGCAGACTAAATTGGTTGGTCAATTAAATGAGTACATTAATGAGTCTTGATAGTAAGAAAGTAATGAGAATGTTGGAGCGTTATCCATTGGCTTTTCAACTCACTCACTGGATAACAGCTGTAACGATTGTTGTTTTATTAATATTAATTGAAACTCGTGATTTATTCGCCAGTGATGACTTACGGCATCAAATGTTAATTTGGCATATGGAGTTAGGCGTTTTAGTCGTATTGCTTTTTTTATTAAGACTGATTCAAAGGCCTTTTTTTAGAGTCATTGAAGCACCAGATATCCCTATTCCGCAGTCAAAGAGGCTGAGTCATGCAGTACATGTTGTATTGTACTTATTATTATTGTTAGCCCCTTTAGTCGGTTTACTAGCTAAACAAATGAGGGGAGATGATGTTCCTTTTTTTGGTTTCATATTACCGGTTTTTATTAGTGATGATGTGGGACTTCCATACGCTAAAACCACTAAAAATATACATGAGTATCTTGGCAATTGGTTGATGTACGTAGCCATGTTGCACATTTGCGCTGCGTTTGTCCACCAATGGTTTTTTAAAGACCGTTTATTGTTAAGGATGCTACCCCGTTTTTTAACCAAGGAGAAATAAATGAAACAATCCATTAAATTAATAGCTTTCGCTTCATTAACATTAGCAATGATGAGTAATGTATTGGCTTATAGTGGTGAGAGTTACGCAAAAGATGCAAAAATTTCTATTGATGAGGCTCGTAAAATTGCTTTAAAGGCTTTTCCTGGAACTGTGGTTGAAGAAGAGTTAGAGCATAAAACCGGTGGTAGTGGTTTACGTTTTTCCTTTGACATTCGTTCAGCAAAACACGTTACCCATGAAGTGGGTATTGATGCTAAAGATGGTAAAGTTCTACAAAACAGCAAAGACAATGATGAATAAGCACTAAGCGTTTTGTTAGAGTATCGCATTATTTAACCGTCATGTTTTGTTGCGATTTCATGACGGTTTTTTCTTTGGCATCTGGTCAAGTTACAACTTAATTTCCCTTTTTTTCTTTTAGTCGTTCTACACAGTGGGCTATTGATGTCAATTATCACCACCTCTAGTTGAAAAGAAAATTATCTATGATGGTAAAATAACAGTTTGACTCATGAGGTAATGAATTTCTGAGCGTTAAGCTGGCGGTCGCGATATATAATAAAGTGTACTTGAGCAATGATCAGTCTTAAGTATATGTGACCGTGGCACACTTCATCCATTACAGGTCATGGCAAGCTTTATACCTGAACCCCTAATTTTCCCTCACGAAACAGTTTTAGGCAGGCATCAACAACTACGGTATCGTAGAGGCTATCACGCCCTTGCTCAATTTCCTTCAGGGCTACCTCAGCCCCCAGTGCTGGGCGATATGGTCGGTATGAAGCCATCGCATCGAACACGTCAGCCACTGCTAGGATACGCGACTCCAATAGAATTTGGTCACCCTGAAGTCCCTGGGGATAGCCCGTGCCGTTCATCCTTTCGTGATGCTGCCATACAACAGTTGCGATGGGCCATGGAAATTTGATGTTTTTAAGAATGTCATATCCAGACTGCGCATGCTGCTGCACGAGCTTATATTCAACGTCTGTCAATCGGCCAGGTTTAGTAAGAATTTCTGCTGGAATACTGATTTTTCCAAGATCATGAACGCTCGCGGCCAGTTTAAGGCCAACGATTGAATCTTCTGACAAGCCTATTTCCTTGGCAATGGCGACGGCCAACTGGCTGACGCGTGATTGATGGCCGGAGGTGTATGGGTCGCGTGCTTCAATAATATCGGCGATGGCCTTGATGGAGTCTTCAAGGCTTTGACGCAGTATGTTATCGTGTTGGCGTTGCTGGGTAACTATAAGGTCGTGTTCGGCCCTTGTACGCAGTGATTGGATACCGTAGGCCAGATCCTTGGTCAGTTCCTCGAGTAAGGCCACTTCATCTGAGACAAAAGCGTAAGGCTCTGACGCGTAAACGGTCAGGGCACCCAATATGCGTTTTTCGAAGATAAGAGGAAGCGCTATGCTTGATTGGTAACCACGCTTTAATGCGGCTTCACGCCATGGAGCCATTTTCGGATTAGTCAGGCAATCCTGATTAACTACCGTGGTTCCCGTTCTAATTGCGGTACCAGTTGGGCCTTGTCCCAGTTCGGTATCTGACCAAGAGATAGTTACCCGATCTAGATAATCTTCTTCGTAGCCGGATTGCGCCACTGGACGCACAGTTTTGGCTGCGTCATGCTCAGCGAAGCCACTCCAGGCCATCAAATAGCCACCGCCTTCCACGGCTAATTTGCATACTTTAGTAAGCAGCTCTTCTTCGTTCTGTGCATGCACCAGCACCGAGGTGCATTTGCTCAGCAGATTGAGCGCGCGAGTCACCATCTTATGGTTATCCTCTATCTGCTTTTGTGCAGTGACATCTTCGTAGATACCCAACATACCAATTATATTTTGGTTTGCGTCTCGCAATGCGACTTTTAACATGCGCAACCAAATGATCTGTCCATCTGGGGTGTTTTTAGGCTCAATATAGTCGAGTTTGAGAATTCCTGATTCCATCACGCGAATGTCCTCAGCGCGATAAATGTCTGCTTGATCCTTCCAAGCCATTTCAAAGTCGGTTTTTCCGATCACCTCGTCAGGATGAGTTAACCCAGCATAATGTGCAAACAGCGTGTTACACCCCAAATATCGTGAGTGGCGATCTTTCCAGAAGACAGCTCGTGGAACGCTTTCAACAACACTTTGGAGAAGAGGGAAACTGTAATCCTGTTGATCGCTTTTAATCATCAGGGATTGTTAAACAATGAGATCGTGCAAATAGTTTATAGAAAAAAGACTGATAGCATTCACTCTGATCTCCCCTGAGCAACATCTTTGCAACAGCGCTATCATGAATAACCCCACATTAGCAAATTAATAGGGTAATTATACCTTACAAAAATAACCCTACCGTAAAAAAATGATACGTGATAAATTCTAACCCCACAGCAGAACTGTTCTTTTAGACTGATCTCATATTGGTATAGGGATGTACCCACTGACCGCTCAAAGGGGGTACTTGACTTTGAACTCATGACAGTTTTATCCGATAGTAATGAGGCGTTAGTTGTCTGATGAGTTGCAAGATAACGAGAGAGTTCTGAGTAGTGAGTACCAGAGAAATCCCCTCTTTGGCACAGCACTTTCTTCTTGTTTTGGTGAAACATTTACAGATGTAACTACCAAACAATAAAGCCGCATTAAAGCGGCTTTATTGATCATTATTTAAAAATAACAATTATTTAATTTTAGCTTCTTTGTAAGCAACATGCTTACGGGCAACTGGATCAAACTTTTTGATTTCCATTTTTTCAGGAGTGGTCTTTTTATTTTTTGTAGTGGTATAAAAGTGGCCTGTTCCTGCAGTGGACTCTAACTTTATTTTATCGCGCATGGTAACTGTCCTTTAATATTAGGCTTGAAGAGCTTTTTCGTCTAGCTCTGCCAGAACAGCTTCAATACCTTTTTTATCAATTAAGCGCAGACCAGCATTGGAAACACGTAAGCGTATCCAGCGGTTCTGACTCTCAAGCCAAAAACGACGATACTGCAAATTGGGCAGAAAACGACGTTTGGTTTTATTGTTGGCGTGTGAAACGTTATTGCCAACCATGGGTTTTTTTCCTGTCACTGCACATACGCGTGCCATGGCTATCTCCAAGAACAACTAAAATAAAACGTAAATTATGGCACAAAGACGACTTGGGTTCAAGTTTTGTTGTGTTTTTTACCAATGTTTTAATATTTTATTTCTTAGTGTTATGATTTTAATGACTTTTTTAAGTCCGTGATGTATGTTGTAAAAAAAGAGGAGGAACTGTGACGCGCATTTTTGTGGGTTCAATTAAAGCCATTCGCCAAACCGGAACTCCCTCAGGGATTAATAAAGAGGAAGTAAGGGAACCGGTGTTTTGTTCTTCCTTAGGGTTCAAGGGTGACATGCAGGCGGATCTATCGGTACATGGCGGACCTGATAAGGCTGTTCATTATTATCCTAGTAGTCATTATGCTGAATTACAGCGCTTTTTTCCTGAAATTGTGAGTAATCTTCAGCCAGGCTCCCTAGGTGAAAACCTTTCTTATCATTTATTTGATGAGTCTAATGTTCGCATTGGTGAGGTGTGGAAAGTGGGGGAGGTGTATTTTCAAATTACCCAACCTCGTCATCCATGTTGGAAAATCGATGCTAAGTTTGCAACCAAAGGATTAACGGCGTTTATTACTGAGCAGTTGTTAACCGGTTGGTACTTTAAGGTTTTAGAACCGGGGCTGGTGAGTCCAAATGATTCATGGCAGCGAGTGGAAAGTAGTAACTGTCGATTTACGGTCAGAGAAGTGCAGGAGATTTGTCGTCAACATCGGCCGAAAGTGGAGGATTTAGATCATATTTCAAGCACAGCTGGTATTGCAAAACGTTGGTCCCATACTTTAATTGAGCGATTAAGATGGATTGAGGCTCACCCACATATTTAATTTGTTAGAATGCAGAGTATCCGTTAATTAAAAGAGCTTGAATATGTGGATGGAAATGGTTCAAACTTTGGTGGTAGTGATCATTGTATTGGCAGTGATTTTATATGCGGTGGGGATCTAGTTACTCCACTCCCAACCTTATAATCAGTGAGTAGATCTTCTGAAGCAACTCCATGAATAACATGCAAAATAAACATATCTTATTAGGTGTTTGCGGAGGGATCGCTGCCTATAAATCCGCCTATTTAGTTCGCTTATTGCAGAACAGTGGGTTTTCTGTCCAAGTCATGATGACCGAGGCGGCTACTCATTTTGTCACCCCTGTCACCTTTCAAGCTTTAAGTGGTCAAGCAGTATTAACTGATATCTGGGATCCTCGAATTCCTAACCGCATGGCCCATATTGAAGCCACCAGAATAGCCCAAGCCATGTTGATAGCTCCAGCCACGTCCAATGTGATGGCTAAACTTGCTACGGGAATAGCGGATGATCTTCTCACTACTACAGCGCTAGCCCGTAATTGTCCATTGTTAGTGGCTCCTGCTATGAATCGGGAAATGTGGGGGCACCCCTCCACCAGACGTAACATAGAGCAGTTACAGCGTGATGGAGTCAACATTATCGGTCCGGCCTCTGGGCATCAAGCTTGTGGTGAAGTGGGGGAGGGGAGAATGGAAGAGCCGGAAATCATCCTCTTAATGCTAAAGCGTGCTTTAACCACTAAACACTGGGAAGGACGTCGGGTATTGGTGACCGCTGGGCCTACCCTGGAGAGTATCGACCCGGTGAGAGCCATTACTAACCATAGCTCAGGCAAGATGGGGTATGCCATAGTGGACGCATTAATTGCACAAGGAGCAGAGGTCACCTTAATTACTGGGCCAGTGGCTCTAAGCTCTCCTGTCGGAGCTAAGGTGATTGCAGTGATGAGTGCTGAGCAGATGTTGCATGCTGTACATGAACACATTGAGAATCAGGATGTATTTTTTTCAGTGGCGGCTGTGGCTGATTACCGACCAGAACAGACTCAAGCTCAAAAGATTAAAAAAAGTGGAGCGCCCTTAGCGCTTCAGCTAACCGCTACCGTTGATATTTTAGCTTCAGTGACTCGACTCCCTAAGCCCCCTTTTTGCGTGGGTTTTGCAGCAGAAACCAATAGTGTTAATGACTACGCTCAACACAAAAGAGTGGCTAAAAACATTCCAGTGATTGTTGCCAATCATGCTCAACATGCTTTGGGCCAAGAGGATAATGAGGTAGTGATTATTGATGAAACAGGCCAATATCCTCTAGCGAAAGCCCATAAAAGTGAAGTGGCAGAGAGAATTATTGAACATGTGTTGAAGTTACTTTGATTTAGGATGAAATAGATGGATGAGTTACAGATAAAAATATTAGATCAGCGCTTAAGTGAGGATTTGTTACCCAGTTACGGTACTTTGGGCGCGGCGGGATTGGATCTCAGGGCTTGTTCCCATGACGTGATGATTATCGAGCCAGGACAAACAGAACTCATTCCCACAGGTATTGCCATTCACATTGAACAGCCTCAGTTTGCGGGTATGATTTTACCTCGTTCAGGTTTGGGACATAAACACGGCATTGTATTAGGTAACCTCGTGGGCTTAATTGACTCTGACTACCAAGGACAAATATTTGTGTCTCTATGGAATCGTAGTCAAAGCGCCTTTGAGTTAAAACCACTAGAAAGAATTGCTCAACTTGTTATTGTCCCAGTTATGCAGGTTAAACTTAATGTGGTTAACGAGTTTAAGGACAGCCACCGGGGTAGTGGTGGTTTTGGTAGCACAGGTCGCGTATGAAGCAAGCCATTGTGTTATTTGCTCATGGTGCGCGAGATCCGCGTTGGGCTGAACCTTTTAATGAGATTGCTAAGCGTCTTCATAAGGCTTTGCCTGAGGAAGAAATACGCCTATCTTTTTTGGAATTAATGCAACCCAGTTTACTGGACACCGTAGCAGAACTCACTGAAAAAGGGTTTGATAATCTCTCCATTGTGCCTTTATTTATGGCTCAAGGCGGACATTTGAGAGAAGATTTACCTAAAATCCTTACTCATTTGAAAGATACCTATCCAACAGTGAATTTTCACCAAACGAGCGCCATTGGCGATGCACCCGAATTACTTGATGCCATCGCACAATGGGTGGTGGGGGTAACAAGACTAAGTGACTAAATGCTGAGGGGTTCCTTTGAACCATAGTTCTATATTGTCAATTAATTGATCAGCTAAAAATTGCATGGCTCCATCAGAGGCCCAGGCCACATGAGGAGTTAGGATAAAATTGGGGCGCCGCACTTCCAGTAATGGGTGGCCATGGGTAGGTGGTTCCGTCGTTAACACATCAAAGCCTGCCCCGGCAATCCAACCCTCTTGGAGTGCTTTAATCAATGCTTGTTCATCCACTAACCCTCCTCGAGAAGTATTGATCAGTAGGGCTGAAGGCTTCATCATTTTTAATTCTTTCTCACCAATTACATTACGGGTATCTGCTGTTAAGGGGCAATGTAGAGAAATGACATCAGCCTCCTTGAGTACATCTGCAAAAGGAGTGAATGTCACACCAGGCTTCTTGGGAGGCGCATGATCGGCAAAGAGTACTTTCATACCAAAACCATCTCTGGCAATTTTTGCGGTAGCCTCTCCTAAGACCCCTTCACCAACAATCCCTAAGGTGGCTCCATGAAGATCCCCAATGGCATGATTAAAAAAACAAAACTGTTCAGAGCGCTGCCATACACCCGCTTCTACATCTTGACGATAAGCAAGAATATTTCTTCTTAAAGCTAGGATTAAAGCAAAGGCATGTTCAGGGACCGTATGAACCGCATAATTACGAATATTCGCTACGGCAATACCATGGGCTTTGCAATAGGGGATATCTATCACATCGTAACCCGTTGCTGCCACAGCAATCATTTTGAGCTGAGGTAACTCTTTAAGGATGTCCTCACGTAGAGGTACTTTATTGGTAATGGCTACCGTGGCTCCTTGCAGTCTTTCCACAATGGAGACGCTGTCTGTTTGTTGATGTTCAATATACTCCTCAGCAAAAAAAGGTTTTCTCACTGAGGCCTTCAGAGAGGCTCTATCTAAAAATACTACACGATGACTCACGATGAATTAACTCCTGTTATGCTATTAATTATGATTGCCAGACCTTCATGGCAGCCGCCACACCACTGCCTCTTTCCACTTTGACGCCCTCATCAATCATGGCCATTTCAGCGCCAGCGATAGCGCCTATCAACATTAATTCGTTTAAGTCACCTAAATGACCAATACGAAACACCTTGCCCGATAGGCGAGCGAGTCCCGCGCCCAGGGAGAGTTGGTAGCGTTGATAGGCTCTAGCAATCACCTTAACAGCATCTACCCCATCGGGGACGACAATGGCTGACACGGAATTGGAATACCACTGTGGTGCCACAGCACATAAAGAGAGTTGCCAGCCTTCGGTCACGGCGGCACGCACTCCACTGGCTAAACGCTGGTGACGGTTAAGAATATTATCTAAACCCTCTTCTTCGATAATACGCAGAGATTCTCTTAAACCATAGAGCATGGGAATAGAAGGCGTGTAGGGAAAATAACCTTTGGCATTATTATTGAGCATATCCTGGTAATCAAAATAACAGCGCGGATAACGACTCTCTTTACTGGCTTCTATGGCTTTCTCACTGACACAAGTCACCCCCATGCCAGCGGGCAACATCAATCCTTTTTGTGACCCTGACACACAAACATCTACCTCCCAGGCGTCCATCTGAAAATCTATACTACCTAGGCTGCTGACAGTATCCACCATCAGTAGCGCTGGATGCTTTAATTCATTTAACACTTGGCGAATGGCCTGAATATCACTCACTACGCCAGTAGCGGTTTCATTGTGGCAAACCAGTACGGCTTTAATAAGATGATTTTTATCTTGATTCAATCTGTTGCGGTATTCATCCACGGGAGCGCCTTGTCCCCACTCCACTTCGATAATATCCGTATCAAAACCTAAACGGACACACATATCAGCCCAAAGATGACTGAACTGACCAAAACGTGACACCAGTACTTTGTCTCCTGGGTTTAAAGTGTTAGTGAGCGCAGCCTCCCAACATCCCGTGCCGGAGGAGGGGAAGATAATGGGAAATGCTTTGTTAGTTTTAAAGACTTTTTTGAGGCCGTTTAAAACTTCTAAAGTGAGTTGTGGGAAGTTGGGCGAGCGATGATCTTCCATGGGTACTGCCATGGCCCTTGTCACCCGCGTAGGAACATTGCTGGGTCCTGGAACAAACAAAAAGTGCTGACCTGCCATAATAATCTCCTCCTACTTTATTCTAGGAATTAGTTGTTTTTTATTATTGTTTTAAACTATCGTGATGTCGGTTAACGATAGACCGGTAAGCGGCGACATAACTGACTGACTTGACTAATCACTTGCTCTATCACTGCCTGATCCTCAGGAGCTTCCAGCACATCAGACACCCAATTGGCTACCTGTTTAATTTCCTCGATTCCAAACCCGCGGGTGGTGGCAGCTGGAGTGCCTATCCGAATGCCAGAGGTAACGAAGGGTTTTTCAGGATCATTGGGAATGGCGTTTTTATTCACGGTGATATGCGCTTTCCCCAGGGCCGCTTCAGCGAGTTTGCCCGTGATAGCTTTAGCTCTTAAGTCCATCAAGAAAACATGGCTTTGTGTTCCGCCAGATATTATTCTTAGTCCTCTTTCAATGAATGTCTCTGCCATGGCTTTTGCATTGGCTTTAACTTGTTGTTGATAAGTCTTAAACTCAGGGCGTTGAGCTTCTAAAAATGCGGTGGCTTTAGCCGCAATCACATGCATTAAGGGCCCGCCCTGAATACCAGGAAAAATCATTGAATTGAGCGTTTTTTCAAATTCATTGGAAGATAAAATAATACCGCCTCGAGGTCCTCTAAGAGTTTTATGTGTGGTGGACGTCACAAAATGAGCAATACCCACTGGGCTGGGATACTCACCAGCTGCCACAAGTCCCGCATAGTGAGCCATGTCCACGAGTAGATAGGCCCCGACGCTGTCAGCAATATCTCTAAAGCGTTGCCAGTTGATTTCCATGGAGTAAGCAGAGGCCCCAGCCACGATCATTTTGGGTTTGTGTTGTTCGGCAAGTTTAGCGACCTCATCATAATCAATTAACTCAGTTTCAGGATGTAAACCATAGCTCACTGATTTGTAAATTTTGCCACTAAAGTTAACGCTGGCACCATGGGTTAAATGACCACCATGGGCGAGAGACATTCCAAGAATGGTGTCTCCGGGTTGGAGTACTGCCATGTAAACCGCAGCGTTGGCTTGTGACCCTGAATGCGGTTGAACGTTTGCGTATTCAGCACCAAAGAGTTTCTTAACCCGCTCAATAGCTAGTGTTTCGGCAATATCCACAAATTCGCAGCCGCCATAGTAACGTTTACCTGGATAACCTTCTGCATATTTATTCGTTAAAACGGATCCCTGTGCTTGAAGTATGGCAGGACTGGCATAGTTCTCAGAGGCGATTAACTCAATATGATCCTCTTGACGGCGATACTCTTTCTGCATAGCGCTCCATAATTCAGCGTCTGTATCAGCGAGTAATTTTCTTGTATCAAACACGGTATTTATCTCCTCATGTTGCATTGCAATGTAAAAACGTTTAAAAACAAAAGCTTAACACTGGCCTAATTAACTCATAAACTAGAGTATAAATAAACTAAGTATCGTTTAGAATTGTTATAAGTCAAATTGTTAGCCAGATTTAACTTAAAACCCTACAATATTCCGTTACAGTAAAACAACTTATTTCATTGGAACAAGCCTTGATTAATTCTAATAATGCCAGAGAATGGCTGATTCAGTTAATGCAAAAAGCGATTAATGCGGCAAATCCTAAACTCTCACTCCCCCATTATATGCCCCCAGTTCCTCGAGGAAAAACCATTGTGGTAGGTGCCGGTAAGGCAGCAGCTTCCATGGTACAGGCTTTTGAGGACAATTGGCCTCATCCCATAACAGGTTTAGTGGTGACCCGCTATGGACATAAGGTTCCTACCCGTTTTGTGGAAGTGGTGGAGGCAAGCCATCCTGTTCCAGATCAAGCGGGACTTGAGGCGGCACAACGTATTTTACAGTTAGTCCAGAATTTAACCAAAGATGACTTAGTGGTGTGTCTTATTTCAGGTGGGGGGTCTGCCTTGTTAACCGCGCCGTCCCCAGGACTCACCTTGGCCCATAAACAGGCCATTAATAGCGCTCTACTTAAAAGTGGGGCCACTATTGATGAAATGAATTGTGTGCGCAAACATATATCAGCCATTAAAGGAGGACAGTTAGCTTTGGCTTGTGCGCCAGCTAAGTTATGGACTTTGCTCATTTCAGATGTACCCGGGGATGATCCGTCGGTGATCGCCTCGGGTCCTACTGTGGCGGATCCCACCACTTTTCAGGACGCGTTAGCTATTATTGAAAAATACCGTATCTTAGAACCCCAAGCGGTTGTGGACCACTTAAAGCGGGCGGAACGTGAGACACCCAAACCGGGTGACAAGAGGTTAGAGGCGAATCAATATCATTTGATCGCGACGCCACAAATGTCTCTTGAGGCCGCCGCTCAATTGGCTAGAGAGAACGGTATTACGCCTTTGATTCTAGGTGACTCTCTTGAGGGCGAAGCACGCGATGTGGCAATGGTACATGCCGGTATTGCCAAGCAAGTGCTGCGTCATGGACAGCCTTGTGCAAGACCTTGCTTATTACTGTCAGGGGGAGAAACTACAGTGAGTGTTCGAGGAACAGGGCGAGGGGGTCGTAATACTGAGTTTTTGTTGGCCCTTAGTGTTGCCCTTGGAGGCCTCGATCATGTTTTTGCCCTGGCTTGCGATACCGATGGCGTAGATGGCACAGAAGATAACGCTGGAGCCGTGATGACTCCAGACACTCTGACTCGTGCTCAAGCCTTGGGTATATCGGCGAAAGCTTATCTTGCAAATAATGATGGCTATGGATTTTTTGAGCAGTTAGGAGATTTGGTGATAACAGGACCAACCCTGACTAATGTTAATGACTTTAGAGCAATTTTAATTTTATAAATTTTATACGGGGGAGTTTGAGAATGCAGTCTGATATCGCCATTGCACAACAGGCCAAACTAGAAAGAATAACAACCATCGCAAAAAATCGCTTAGGAATTGCCGATGAACATTTAGAGCCTTATGGGCACTACAAAGCTAAAATTTCTCTTGAATATTTGAAGTCTCTGGAGAACCAACCCGATGGTCAGTTGGTGTTAGTCACCGCCATCAGTCCTACGCCAGCAGGAGAGGGGAAAACCACTACTACCGTGGGTTTAGGGGATGCCTTAAATCGGATTGGTAAGAAAACTATGATTTGCTTACGTGAACCCTCGCTCGGCCCCGTATTTGGTGTCAAGGGAGGTGCTGCAGGGGGGGGATATGCTCAGATTGTGCCCATGGAAGATATTAACCTTCACTTTACAGGGGATTTTCATGCGATTGCCGCCGCGCATAATCTTCTTTCTGCATTAATTGATAATCATATCAATCATGGCAATGATTTGAAAATTGATCCACGTTTAATTCAGTGGAAACGGGTCGTGGACATGAATGACCGAGCCTTACGTAAAGTGATAGTGGGCCTCGGTGGAACGGCCAATGGCTTTGTGAGAGAGGATGGATACGATATAGTTGTCGCCTCAGAGGTCATGGCAATTTTATGTCTCGCGAGTTCTCTGCAGGATCTTAAAGACAGATTGGGGCGAATTATTATCGGTTATCGTCAGGGCGATCGCGCTCCCATTTATGCCAGCGACTTAAAAGCCCATGGGGCTATGGCCACTTTGTTGAAAGATGCGATTAAGCCTAATTTAGTCCAGACTCTAGAAAATAATCCTGCCATTATTCATGGCGGGCCCTTTGCCAATATTGCCCATGGATGTAATTCGGTGATTGCCACCAAAGCGGGGCTTAAGATGGCCGATTATGTGGTCACTGAAGCGGGCTTTGGCGCAGATTTGGGTGCGGAAAAGTTCATTGATATTAAATGTCGTATGGCAGGACTAAATCCCGCAGCGGTAGTGTTGGTAGCCACGATTCGGGCTCTCAAGTTTCATGGGGGAGTGGCTAAGGATGATTTAAACCAAGAAAATATTGAAGCGTTGAAAAAGGGCTTAGTGAATCTTGAGCGTCATATGGATAATATCCTCACTCATTTGGGATTACCCTGTGTGGTGTCGGTCAATCATTTTACCTACGATACTGAAGCTGAAATTAGCATTCTGCGTCAACGAGTTGAAGAGTTGGGCGGGCGTTTTGTCTTGGCTAAGCATTGGGCAGAGGGAGGGGCAGGAGCTGAGGAGGTGGCGAGGGCTGTGGTTGATATGTGTGAGAGCGCTACCTCCCCTTCTACTTTTGTTTATCCCAGTGAGATGAAGCTAGAGGATAAAATTAAAGCAGTGGCCACTAAGATTTACCGCGCCGGTCAAGTGACCTTTGCAGACAGCGCTTTAAAGCAATTACGGGACTGGGATAAGCACTTTGGTTCATTCCCTGTTTGTATGGCTAAAACACAAATGTCCTTTTCTACCGATCCCTCCTTAAAGGGGGCGCCCGTTGGGCACACCGTGCATGTTAGGGAAGTGCGTATTGCTAACGGAGCTGGCTTTGTGGTGGCTATTTGCGGTGACATGATGACCATGCCTGGTTTGCCTAAAGTACCTGCCGCAGAAAAAATTGATATAGATGCCAATGGTCAAGTGTTAGGGTTGTTCTAAGCGTGCCAAGAACAATAACCGATCACTTTTCTTTACCACAATGGCTTGATTACCAACATCTTCTTCATCAGCAAGTCATTGAGCTGGGTTTGGAGCGGGTGAGGCGTGTGGCAGATAAAATGGGGCTCGTTCCCCACTGTCCTGTGTTAATGGTGGCAGGGACTAATGGCAAGGGTTCAACCTGTGCTTTTTTGAACGCCATGTTAGATCATTTAGGTTATCAAGTTGGGGTCTATACATCACCTCATTTGGTTCGCTATAACGAACGTATTATGCTTAATGGTCAAGCGGTCAGTGATCGGCTATTGTGTGAGCATTTCCAAAAAATAGAGGAAGCACGAGGAGATATAACACTGACCCCCTTTGAGTTTGGGACCCTTTGTGCTGTATCCATTTTTATCGAGCAACAAGTGGATATCATGATTCTCGAGGTGGGTTTAGGCGGGCGTTTGGATGCGGTAAACATTTTCACTCCGACGGTTGCCATGGTGACTAGTATCGGCATTGATCATGTTGAATATTTAGGGGACAACAGAGAGGATATTGGGCGCGAAAAGGCTGGTATATTTCATGCTGCCACCCCGGCTCTGTGTGCTGACCCTGATACGCCACAGAGCATTCTTAATTATGCAAAGCAAATCGGTGCGCCACTGAGTCTTTGGGGGCAAGATTTTTCTTTAACGGCAATGGGTGATTATTTAAGATTTACAGGTTTTGGAGTGGATTTTAGCCCCCTTCCATATCCTGCTTTAAAAGGTGATTTTCAGCGACGTAACGCTGCCCTCGCCATTGCGGCCTTACTCAAGGTGACTCCTTCCATAACCCTTACGCTTGCATCTATTCAATACGGTTTAGAGAAAGTATTCATCCCAGGACGATATCAGTTACTGATGCGTCAGTGCCCTATTATTTTAGATGTTGCTCACAACCCAGATGGGGCCAAGGAATTAAGTCATAATCTGTTAGCGAGTCCCGTATCAGGGCGTACTGTCATGATTTTTGGTATGTTAAAAGATAAGGACATTGCCGGGGTCATTGAGCAATTAAAGGGTGCTGTGGATGAGTGGCATGTGGCAAATGTTCCTGACCCCAGAGGGTCTAGTGGAGCATATTTGAAACGATTGATTGCAGACCAGGGTGCTCAAGTCATGGAACATCCTTCATTACCCGGCGCTATGCAACAAGTGTTAGGCAGGGTACAAGGTAATGATCGCATTGTGGTCACCGGTTCTTTTGTTACGGTGGGAATCATAGTGGATTATTTAGATCAATTGCGATGATTTTTTTAGATATTTATCGAGTTGATTAAAGTAACTTAGCGCAAGGGAGGAGGGCTGTAAATATTTAAAACGGTTGTCTGCGCCAGGTAAAATATCGATAAGTCCTCGTTCGCGTAATTGTTTTAATCGTGCATGCAAGGTAGCTGAGGAGGCAAGATTCTGTTGTTTGAGAATATCAGTGACTCTAATCAGTTGATTATGTTGGCAAGCATGACCAATCATAAATAAAATTTCTTTTCCTACACTATCAATATCATGATAGGGCGCTTGTGCCTCCAGTTCTTTAGTCATGGTATAGAAATGAAACAGAGATTTCATAGGTTTAGATCCTGAAATACTTTGTTACATATTACAGCAAAATAAAGCATTAAAAAACAGTTTTTTTGATTAAAAAAATATTGTTAGATGCCTTATCCTAATCACTATGAGTCATTTCTTACCATTACTAATCCTTTTACTTCTGGCCTCTATCTCAGATATCACAACACGTACTATCCCTAATACATTAATCGTCCTGGGAATGATTCTCGCTGTGTTTAACATCCTTTGGGGTGGAACGATGAGTATGCTGGATATGCTCAAAATACTGGTTGTAGTGGGGTGGGTGGGCTTTCTATTATTTAAAATAGGATGGTTGGGTGCAGGAGACATTAAACTCATTATGATGATCGAGATGTTCTTACCTCTCAACGACTTTCTGTTAGCAATGCTCTATACCATGGTGTTAGGTGGGGTGGTCAGTCTTGGGTATAAGTATTTAAAGTCTGACCATGGAGTTCCCTATGCGCTGGCTATTACTCTAGGAGTTTTGTGTCAAAGACTGTTGATGGATCAAGGAGTTTTTCCAGGATAGTGAAATGGTTGGAGTGTTGCATGACGGTTAAAGAGTCATTAAGTTGACTGGCTAACACAAAAGATTGAGTCTGCCTAATTAACTCAGGCAACTCCTCATCACCCACCCAAAGCTTGGTGGGGCATGGAGATGAGTGTTTGCTGTACAGTGGAGAGAGTAAAGATAACTCTGTCAGATCCACTTGTAGCGATGGAAAATAACGAGTTTTGACGAGGGGGGCTAAGTCATAGATACCACTGATTAATAGACGCTGGGTTAACCATGGGTAATCATCACTCATTAAGGCTAAGTGGGCCCCCGCAGACCAGCCGCAGAGTATTTGCTGAGTAAACTGGTTATCAAAGTATTGTTGCAAACTTAATAAACCTTGATTAATGCTGGAAATTATTGCCCGCAATGGTAACTCAGGTGCTAAGGGGTAGCCAATATGAGCCACAGCCACTCCTTTTGCAACATAGGGCTCGCTTAAAAAGTAAAAATCTTCCTTGGCACGGGACTGCCAATAACCACCATGAATAAACATGAATAATGTTTGCGTTAACCGATGGGGGAGAAAGACTTGTATCGCTTGACGAGTATGAGTGCCATATTGAATAGTCTCTTGTAAGGGCCAGTTTCTAACCCATTGATCACTTCTCTCGCGCCATCCGCTGGTTATCTCAAGAACATTGTTCACGGCCTTACTGTTATCATAGGACAATTGTGCTTCTTCTTCACTCCAGTTTTGCCAGTTAGGAGGCGATGGGATCATGGCTATTCCTTGTCTAAAAGTGATAAGCTGTTAACATTTTATTGGTTAGAGGTTTTATATGTACAAATACCACAAAAAAAATCTTTTTCAACATTTTTTTATTATGGGTTTAGTGAGTATCATTAGCGCTTGTGCCTTAACAAATACGCCAACAGTGAAAGCTCCTCCAGTAGATTTGAAAGAATTAGATCCCTTTTATCTATCATTCTTAAAAGAGCAATGTCGCGGTTATTCTCTCAAAGAAGGGACGCCCGAATTTGATCAATGTTTAATGAAATTGGCTAACGAAAACCGTGATGTCAATATGTATAAATATTCCAATCAATACCGGAAAAAAGTCGCTAAGGCTTTAAATAATATTTCAGCTCAAGACGCAAGCCAAGCTACCCCGCTCCACTCCTCAGGGGCCGTCATCCCTCAAAATCTATCCTCCCAGAGAGCTGCCACAGTTCCCCTTGGCCCAGTAACCAGCTCGTTAATGGATGCCGTGAAAGATTGTGACCAACTCAAAGCAACCCCCTCTGTGAGCAGTGAGGTGATTGGTAAGTTATTAGTGGCTAATGAACAAAGTGACAATAAGCTGGACTTGTTGGCTAATCACAATAAGATTACGGCAGATCAAAAACCATTGATTAAAGCTTTTGCTAAAGCTCATTATGCCTGTTTTAAGGAGCTTGATAAACAAATTGGTAGCGTGTCTCAGGCCGATGCAGTGAGTAATTACATGAATACTACTGATGAGATATTGGCTCAGTTTTACTCTGGAGACACAACGATTGCGCAAACCAATAGCGCTTTTCTCAAGGCTAAAGCACTCAGAGACAATGCCTTATCCCGCATAACAAAGTGAGTGTTATCTAAGAGTCGACTCGTACCCATCGGCGCCATCAAACTAAATCTTTTTTATGGTACTGATGGTTAGAGTCGAATATCCACAATATGCCTAGGTAGCACATGTTTTAAATCATAAATAATGTGAGGGTCCTTTACCCATCCCAGCATTTCCTGTGTATCGAGTTGTTTAAATTGATCATGGCCCACGGCGATGATAAGACCGTCATAATCACCCGACTGGGGATGGTTTATTAAGGAATATCCATACTCTTTACCCACTTCCTCATTATTTGCCCAGGGATCTAAAATATCCACATAACAGTCAAAAGAACGTAAAACTTCCACTAATTTAGCTACTTGTGTATTACGAATATCCGTACAATTTTCTTTGAAAGTGAAACCAAGAATTAATATTTTAGACTGAGCAATAGAAATTTTTTTTTGCACCATTGCTCTGATCATTTGATTGGCGATATGGCGTGACATGTTTTCATTTATTCGTCTGGCACTATTTACTAATTCCGGATAATGGCCAACAGTTTGCGATTTAAAAGATAAATAGTAGGGATCAACTCCGATACAATGCCCGCCCACAAGACCGGGTCGATAAGGATGAAAGTTCCATTTGCTTTCCGCGGCTTGAAGAACAGATTCGGTATCAATACCAAGTTCATTAAAAAACACGGTAATTTCGTTGATAAAGGCGATATTGATATCGCGCTGTGTATTTTCAATGATTTTAGCAGCCTCAGCGATTTTAATGCTGTCAGCAAGATAAGTGCCTGCGATGATGATTTCTTGATAGAGGGAGTCGATTAACTTACCAATCAGAGGAGTTGAGCCGGAAGTAATCTTCTTTATATTTTCTATTTTACGATTTTTATCACCAGGATTAATTCTCTCTGGACTATACCCACAAAAAAAATCATGGTTAAACTGAAGACCTGAGGTGTCCTCTAAAATTGGCACACATTCTTCCTCCGTTGCGCCAGGGTAGACCGTAGATTCATAGATAACGATATCGTTTTTTTTTAGATATTGCCCCACTAATTTAGAAGCTTTAATCAGCGGACTTAAATCGGGCTGATTATTTTTTTTAATGGGTGTGGGTACTGTAATAATGTAGCAATTCGCGTCTTTTAGCTGTCCACTGTCATGGGTGAACGAGAGATAGCGTGCTTGTTTAAATTCTTCTTCATGCACTTCATGCTGAATATCCACGGCTTTTCTTAATTGAGATATTCGTTCCTCTTTAATATCAAAACCCAATACTGTTCTTTTTTTACCAAAGGCGATAGCTAGAGGCAAACCTACGTAACCTAGGCCAATGATGGCAACTTTAATATCTTCCAATTGATGCATAACTTACCCTAATTTATAAGACCATTTATTGTGCGATGAATGTGCTTTGCAATTGTTGAAAATTGTTAATATACGTTGGTAAATATTACGTAATCATATTAATAAGAAAAAATGATAGTTTTTTTTATTTAGTCTTTATTAGGGCTTATAATAATTAATGCTACTTTTGACAATATTTGACAGGTAACAGATTATTTATATTTTACAATTTATACCTTTAACTTAACTTAATTTAACCATTCTTTAATCATCACAATGTTAACCTTATAACCTAATTAAAGATTGGACAATAAATTGAAAATTGAACATTATCCGATAAGTCCAAAAGCTCCGCCTTTTTTGATTGCAGAAGTGGCATTAGGTCATGAAGGCAGTCTTGGTATGGCCATGTCTTATATTCAGCTAGCTAAATCCTGTGACGCTACCGCTGTGAAATTTCAGATGCACTTAGCCGATGAAGAAAGTACGCCATGGGAACCCTGGAGGATCCCCTTTAGCCAACAAGATAAAACACGTTTTGACTATTGGCAAAGAACCTCTTTTACCTTTGAAGAATGGCAAATATTAAAAGAACAGGCGGAAAAGTTGGGGTTGGTGTTTTTATGTTCACCTTTTTCTCTTAAGGCCTGTGACTGGTTGGAGAGGTTACAAATCAGTGCGTGGAAAGTGGCCTCTGGAGAAATGCATAATCGTCAATTAATCGACAGATTAATGCTATCAAAAAAACCCATTATTTTATCCAGTGGCTTAAGCAAAATGGAGGAAGTGATTAGCCTTGCAAAAGACTTTACAGAAAAAAATATTGATGTCTGTTTGTTACACTGTACTAGTCGTTATCCCACCGAGGCAGAGGAAGTGGGATTAAATATTATGCAGGATATGCAAGCAGCGCTGCCGGAACTTCCTGTTGGCTTATCCGATCATTCTGGGGAAATTTATCCTGCAGTGATAGCTAGTTATTTAGGGGCGGCTGTTATTGAGGCGCATTTAACTTTCCATCACGCTATGTTTGGTCCAGATGTGAAGTCATCGTTAACCCCTGATCAGTTCAAAGAAATGGTGAGGGCGACGAATTTTGCTCGTCACATGGCTTGGCATAGAGTAAGTAAAGAAGACCAAGTTCAGCAACTAAGTAATACACGTATCATGTTCTCTCGGAGTCTTTATGCTCAACTAGCAATAAAAAAAGGGGATGTTTTAACAGAATCCCATTTGGGCTATAAAAAACCTGGGGGAGGATTATTGTATGAGCAAAGAGAGTTGATTTTAGGAAAACAAGCCAAAAGAGATCTTCCAGTTAATCATTGTTTGAGGATTGACGATTTTGAATAAAAAAATCTGTGTAGCGATTACTGCTCGGCCCAGTTATTCGCGCATTAGAAGTGCCTTAGAAAAATTAAGAGACAATCATCGGATTGATTTAAGTGTTATTTGTTCAGGCTCTGCACTGTTACCCCGTTATGGCAGAATTGTTGACTATATTAAACATGATGGTTTTAATGTTACAGATGAATTATATACCTTTGTTGAAGGGGATGAGCCCATTAATATGGCATTAACCACTGCCAATACAATGAGTATGACAGCACAAGTATTTAAAAGAATAGCCCCTGATTTTGTTATTACCATTGCCGATCGTTATGAAACCTTAGGGACAGCTGTTGCGGCATCCTATATGAATATTCCCCTAATACACATCCAAGGTGGTGAAATCAGTGGCAATATTGACGAGGTGGTTAGGCATGCTGTCACGAAGCTATCTGACTATCATTTGGTGTCTAACGAATATGCTGCCCACCGTGTCCATACTTTGGGAGAGCCTGTCGAAAATATTTTTATTACAGGTTGTCCGTCAATTGTAATTGCTGAGGAATCTAAGCATCTTAGTGAGGAGTATTTAATTAACTCAATTAAGGAACATTTGGATCTAGAGGTTTTTAATATTAATGATCCTTTCATTGTTCTTTTACTGCACTCTGAGACGTTGCATTATGAAGACAGTTTTAACAACATGTTATTACTGCTTAGGATAGTAGAGAAATTAGAAATCAATGTTTTAATCTTCAGTCCTAACTTGGATAGTGGCTCTGATGCTATTTGGGCGGCTATAGACTCTTTTAAAAAAACCTATCAAAAAAAACATTTTTTTTATATCAATAATCTTGAAGGACATGTTTTTTTAAAATTGTTATCCTTGAGTTTATGTCTGATTGGTAATTCTAGTGTAGGCATAAGAGAATGCGCTTTTTTAGGTATCCCTGTTGTGAATATTGGTGAGCGTCAAATGGGACGAGAGCGGGCTAACAACGTCATTGATGTGGCATGGGATGAATATGAAATTACCGCCGCACTCATTCAGCAGCTAACTATAAAAAAATATTCGCCATCATCTTTGTATGGTCATGCGGAGGCGGGGCAATTAATTGCCAATGTCATCGCCGATTTGGCGCTCTCAGACAACTAGATCTCTTCCACCTCAAGGAAAGGAAGTATTTGATCTTAACTTGAAATGAGATGAAGAGAGTCAGTGAGTAGTGGTTGTTGAGCAGATGATAAAGCTATAGAGTGGTTTACACCTATCTCTGATGACTCCTTGGGATACTAAGTATTTTTGTGTTAAGGACGACACCCGCAAGTTAAGTAATGGTTTTGTGACAGGAACGAGGATCTCCAAGACAAAATACGGTAGAGTAGAGCTTTATAGTAAAAGATAGTATCTTGCACCTATGAGTACTCATATATTACTGGTTGATGATGACACAGACTTGTTGCGTCTTTTGACCATGCGTCTTGAGGCTGCCAATTATCGTGTTTCCGCCGCCACCACCGCAGAGGAAGCTCTTGCCAAAATTGCTATTGAACGACCTCAATTGGTGGTCAGTGATGTTCAGTTACCCGGTCTTGATGGTCTAAAATTGTTCGATGAAATCAGGCAACGTCATCCGTTGCTGCCGGTTATATTGATCACTGCCCACGGCACTATTCCTGATGCCGTGGAAGCGACGACTCGCGGGGTATTTGGTTACCTTACTAAACCCTTTGAGGGTAAAGTGTTGCTAGATAAAATTGCTGAAGCTTTATCGATTTATCGCGTTAGTCCGCAACAAACAGACCCTCTTAAAGAGGATTGGCGCGCCCACATTATCAGCCGTTCTGATCGCATTGCAGAGTTACTTAATGAAGCTAAAATGGTGGCCCAATCCGATGCCAGTGTATTAATACGCGGTGAGAGTGGCACGGGTAAAGAATTGTTGGCACAAGCCATTCATCGAGCCAGTCCAAGAGCGAATCGACCCTTTGTTGCGCTAAATTGTAGTGCCATTCCAGAGCATCTCTTGGAGTCAGAGCTTTTTGGTCATGTGAAAGGAGCCTTTACCGGAGCGAGTCACTCCTATGATGGGTTATTGCGGGCAGCGGATAGGGGCACCTTATTTTTAGATGAAATTGGCGATATGCCGGTGAATCTCCAGGCAAAATTACTGCGTGTCTTGCAAGAGAGAAAAGTTCGACCAGTGGGCTCTAGCCACAGTATTGATGTGGATGTACGCATTCTTTCTTCCACTCATCAGGATCTTGAAGCTGCTATTCGCGAGGACCAATTTAGAGAGGATTTATATTATCGGTTAAATGTGGTGGAACTCATCTTGCCACCACTTCGAGAAAGAAGAGAGGATGTGTTGTTATTGGCTAATCACTTTTTGATGCGCTTAGCACAGAAGTATCACAAGGTTCTCAATGGCTTTACGCCCGATGCCATCGAAGCATTAAGCACCTACTCATGGCCAGGTAATATTCGTCAATTGTTTAATGTCATTGAACAGGTTTCTGCGCTGTCAACAGGCTCACTGATATCCCATAGCTTGATCCAGCGAGCCCTGAAGGTTCCTTCCGTTCAGATCTTAAGTTTGGCTGAAGCCAGAGAGCGTTTTGAGCGGGATTATCTGATTGGTTTACTCAAAGTGACCGGTGGAAACGTAGCCGATGCAGCTCGCCTTGCTGAAAGAAACAGAACGGAGTTCTATCGGTTACTACAAAAACATGGTCTTACCCCTGACACTTTTAAGAAATTAGAGAGCCAAATGGATGTTGTCACCATTGAGCGACAACCCTAACCCATTGATCTGAATAGAGATTCTTAGTTTCTTTCGTTATCTGTCGTAAATTAGCGACAAATTCCTGCCTGTTTTATTGTTTGAAAAGGCTTTAACCTTTTTATAGTCATTAAAATCAATGGGTTAGAGGTTTAAATTACGATGGCATGGATCATGCTAATAGATCGGCATGAACCCAAATGAACATATCCACTTAAGTCATTCCGCGCAGCTTGCGCCGCCTATTAACCGTGGCTCCATGGTGGCTCAGCCCTGGACAAGTTTTACCCAAGGATTAGCCTTAATGAAAGAGTCTATTCGAGAGCCCAAACTAAGACTCACTCCCCCGTGGCTAAAAATAGCCATGGAGCGTCGTCGAGTATTGATGGCCTTGGTGGCACTGACCACCGCAACGGTGGCTTATTTATGGATAGCTAATCAGAATAACTGGGGTTTCTGGCCTCTTAAAGTAATTCAGTTAACAGTGTTTTTAGTTCTCACAGCTTGGTTAGCGGCGGGCTTCTTTACCGCGATAATGGGTTTTTTAGTGGAACTGTTTGCCGATGGTTTTGCCCTCAGTAGTCGACAAGTGGCTAAGTTAAGTCTCTCAGAGCATAGTAAGACTGCGGTGATTATGCCGATATGTAACGAGTCAGTGGATACGGTTTTTGCAGGATTACGGGCTACCTGTGAATCTTTGATGCAACGCTCTGAAGCAAAACAATTTGATGTGTTTATTTTATCAGATTCCTTTGATCCCGTTATTTTAGCCGCGGAACTCAATGCATGGTCCACATTACGTGATGAGTTGCAAGGTAGAGTCAATTTATTCTATCGTGTTCGTCAGCGTCGTACCCGCCGCAAAGCAGGGAATGTGGCAGACTTCTGTCGACGTTGGGGTAAAAACTACCAGTACATGGTGGTATTTGATGCAGACAGTGTGATGAGTGGTGAGGCTTTGGTCACCTTAGCTAAGTTAATGGATCAACATCCCAGTGCGGGAATTATACAAACCGTTCCGCAGCCCTGCGGTGTGGATACCTTACATGCTCGAGTGCAACAATTTGCAGCTCGCGTGTCAGGGCGTCTTTTTACTAAAGGAATGCTCTACTGGCAATTGGGTGAGTCTCATTATTGGGGACACAATGCCATTATTCGTATAGAACCCTTTATGCGTCACTGTGCCTTGGCAGATTTACCAGGTAATGGTGGATTAAGTGGTCATATCATGTCACATGATTTTGTGGAAGCTGCCATGATGAGACGTGCTGGGTTTGATGTGTGGTTAGTCACTGATATTGAAGGCAGTTATGAGCAGCAACCTGCCAATCTTCCCGAAGAATTACAACGCGACCGTCGTTGGTGTCAGGGAAATATTAAAAATATACGTCTTAGTGCCGAACCGGGCTTTGCTATGGTACATCGATTCATGTTGTTAACAGGGGTCTTAGCCTACGCTTCTTCCCCTCTGTGGCTACTCTTAATTGTCACGAGTACCTTCATTTATTCCCTTGAGTATTTTCTGGGGCACTCGGTGAGTGACGATCTACTCATTAACCACTATTCAGACCTGTGGTTGGTCACGTTGGTGTTATTATTTTTACCGCGTATATTGTCCTTCTTTGTGATTCTCTATAAAAAAGAACAGCAACAATATGGTGGCCTCCATAACCTTAGTAAAAGTATTTTGTTAGAAGCGCTGTATTCAGCTATGGTTGCTCCCTTGAGGATGATGGCCCATACCTACTACGTTATCTCTGCCCTAACCGGGTTGGGTCTTGAGTGGAAATCTCCGCTGCGTGAATCTAAAACATTACCATGGAAAGCCACCTACCTTTATTTCATGCCTTACCTATGGCCGATAGCTTTATTATGCTTAGTCACTGTACTGATTGCGCCAAGCACCCTAATATGGCTATTACCAGTTGTGATTCCCGTGTTTTTAGCTACCCCCTTTGCTGTGATCACCAGCAGCAGTTACGTGGGTCTCTGGTTACGGGTAAGAAACCTATTTATCACTCCTGAGGAAGCCTCTGCGCCAGCTGTGATGCAACAAGCATGGTACTATAGTGGTCGCTATACGAAATTGAATAGGCTTTTGCGTTGGTTAAGACAACCCAAAGCAAGTTCAGGCGCAACCGCTTACCATTTACGCTAAGGCATGATTGAATCAATACGGTCAAAAATTGATGTAAAAAAAACTGATAGTATTATTTGGGGGCAGCACTTTCCTTTATCCTTTAGGCAACTGCTGCTCCTGGCGTTTATTAGTATCATTCTTTTACTAGGTGGAGCCTTAATCCGTACCCTGGTGTCTTTGCAAAATCTCTCCCAAGAAAATGTCGACTACCCCAACAAAATGCTCTTTGTTTTAGAGCAAATACATGAACTACAGGACACCACAGTGTCCCTTGAAAGAAAATCACGACAATACATGGTATTAAACGACCCCAGTATGATTGCTGATATTAAAAAAAATTGGTCACATGGGGAGGAGGTAGCTAACTCTCTAAAACAGGTTCCTGCCATGGGTTTACAATCTTTGGTGGATGAGTGGTTACAACTTTCACAATTTGCGACGGATTCACTCACTGACGATGCATCACTGTCTTTTAGTAAGCAGCAAGATATTCTTAACTCCTATGCCCAGCTGGGTGAGATTATTCAGCGCGTAGATCTGTCCTCCAGAGATTATCTGAAAAAATACAATCAAACATTAATATTTGAGTTTAAGCGTCAGCGGGATGCGTTAATTACCTTTGGTATTTTTGCCTCTTTATTTGCTGTGATGCTCGCCCTGATTTTAGGGATGTGGTTATCACAGTCCTTAAGAGAGGTGGAGATGGCTATTGACCAATTGGGCACTGAGGACAAGGAACAACCAGTTTTCATTAGTGGTCCTGCTGACATGCGACGCTTGGGTGAGCGTATTGAAGTATTACGGCAACGTTTAAATGCCCTGGAGGCAGATAAGTTACTGTTTATGCGTCATATTTCCCATGAACTTAAAACTCCCTTAGCAAATTTACGAGAAGGTATTGCCCTTCTTGAAGATCAGGTGATGGGGCACATGAATACGCAACAAACTGAAATTATTCACATTTTAAGAGATAACGCACTGTCCCTACAGCAGCAGATTGAAAGTTTGCTGCAATACAACGCTTTCTCTGAGGATACGAGACGGTTACATCTTCACTGTATCGATGTGTTAGAGCTGCTAAAAGAGTTGATTTCTCGTTATCGCTTACAATTACAGTCGCGATTTCTGACTATTGATTTAATTGGGGAACCACTAAAATGCTTAGTAGATTCAGATAAAATAGAAATTATTATTAACAATTTGTTATCCAATGCAGTTCGCTTTAGTCCTGAGCAGGGTTTAATTAAATTAACCCTTATTCAACATCAGGCATGGTTAAGAATTGATTGTGAAGATCAAGGGCCAGGTATTGCACTGGAGGACCGCGAGAAAATTTTTAATCCTTTTTATCAAGGAGCAAGGCAACCTACAGGCTCAAGAAAGGGCAGCGGTATTGGTTTGTCAATTGTCAAAGAACTGGTGTCCGCCCATGGTGGACAAGTATCACTTATGCCCTGTGAAGAGGGGTCCTATTTTAGAGTTGAGATACCCTATGAAGCATGCTAAGAATAAAATTGTAGTATTCACTTTGTTGTTATTGAGTGGTTGCGTTATGCATCCTGAAAAAGGGGAGGTGGTAGGTAAGCCTGTTATTAATTCTGGGGAGGATAAGTCACAAAAAAACCAAGAAGTAAAGGAAGTAGGAGGTATTTGGTTGCAAATAAACCAAGATGAAAAAAACTCCAACTTGGTTAAGCAGGCCATGATCAGCCATTGGCTTAACCATCCAGAAGCCTTAACCGTATCCGATAGAGTTCGATGTGTGGCGTTGTTATTACTTAATACAGATAGCCAATCCCATCTTCAAGCCTTTAAGTTGTTGAGCACACTCACTGACAGTCAACAAGCAGAGATGCTTCCTATTGTTGATTGGTTAACCAGTATGGCTAAAAATCAAATTATTGAGGACAGTCAAATACGGGACATGACACAGCAACTTGCTGAAGGGCAAACTAAAATTAATGCCTTACAAAATAAGATTAAAGAGCTTAAAACTCTAGAAAGTAATCTTTTATCGAAACCCTCAGAAAACCATTAATGTTCGGACTATTAAAATGAGTATTTCACGTCGACAATTTTTATCCATGATGAGTGTTTTTGCTGCCAGCACTGGAATTTCTTTTAGTCAAAATACCTTAGCTAGCGTTATCAACCAAAACACCGGGAAGAGCTTTGATTTTTCTTATGCGAAGTTAATTGAACAGGCTAAAGTTTTAGCCCATAGTGCCTATGAGGCGCCACACAGACCTGACTCTAAAGTGCTCGATGAGATTGACTGGGAACACCATGGGCAAATTCAATTTGATACCGATCACGCGTTGTTTGCGAATGGCCCTGGAGAGTTTTCTATTTCTTTTTTTCATCAAGGCCGTTTTTTTAGAGTCCCCGTGCGCATGTTTGTGTTAAACAGTGATGAGGAGACTACCCAAGCTCAAGAAATCATCTATCACTCTGACTTATTTAAGATGCCAGAGAATAATCCTGCTCATCGTTTGGGCCCGCCAGCCGCATTCGCTGGCTTTAGGATTCAAGAAAGTCGATTGGCGGGCAACCCACATCTCAATTGGCGTGATAACGACTGGGCAGCTTTTCTTGGTGCCTCGTATTTCAGGGCTATTGGTGATGAATACCAATATGGGCTATCGGCGAGGGGAGTTGCCATTAACGTTGTAGTGGATGGTGTCACCGAGGAATTTCCGGATTTTACCCATTTCTATTTTGTCCCACCTAAAGAGGGAAGCAATAGGATGGTGATATATGCCCTCCTTGACGGACCCAGTATCGCTGGGGCATATCGTTTCACTTTAACACGACATCATGAGGTGGTGATGGAGATTGAGCATCACCTGTTCCTCAGACAAGATGTACAGCGTTTGGGTTTGGCTCCCATCACCTCTATGTATTGGTTTTCTGAAAAAGACAAAAAAACCGCTGAAGACTGGCGTCCAGCAGTACACGACTCCGATGGCTTAATGATGTGGACGGGTAAGGACGAGCATCTATGGCGACCCTTAAATAACCCCACAGGAATTCAAGTTTCTTCCTTTAACGACAGTCACCCAAAAGGATATGGCTTGATGCAACGTGAGCGTCACTTCAGCGAATACCAAGACGCGGTACATTATGAAAAACGCCCCAGTTTGTGGGTTGAACCCTTAGGCAACTGGCATCAGGGCTCAGTGGAACTCGTTGAACTCCATACTTCAGAGGAGCTTTATGACAATATGGTGGTGATGTGGGTCCCTCAAGAGAAAGCGTTGAGGGGACAATCCTATCATCTGCATTATCGCTTGTATTGGCAAGCCAACTATCCTTTTCCGCTTCCCTTGGCTCAAGTTTACCGAACCAGTATTGGCCGCGGCGGTGAGCCTGGCGTTAAACGCCCACCTGAGGCACATAAATTTATGGTGGAATTTCATGGGGATATTTTTAATATTCTGCCTCAACATACTGATCCATTTGCAGATTTGTGGACATCAAAGGGACGTTTTGATCTGATCTATGTTGAAAGAGTCCCTAATGCTGAACCCCATCAATGGCGTGTTATTTTTGATTTGATCTTGCCTCAGGAAAAAATTATCAATCCGGTGGAGCTTCGCTTAACACTTAAGTTCCAGGGAAGCGTTCTCTCTGAGACTTGGATGTATCAGTATTTAGTGAGCTAATTACTGTTTTTTTTGTTGTTTCAAAAAGTCTTCATCCAAGGCTTTTAAATGTCTGAGTTTTTCTTTGATTTTTTGCTCTAAGCCACGTTCAGTGGGTTGGTACCAGTGAGGTTTTTTTAATCCCTCAGGGAAATAACTCTCTCCAGCGGCATAAGCCTCTGGTTCATCATGGGCGTAGCGGTAGGTTTTACCGTAACCCAACTCTTTCATTAACTGTGTTGGAGCATTACGTAAATGAAGAGGAACTTCGCGGGTGCTATCTTGTTGAACAAAAGCCTTGGCTTGATTAAAGGCCTGATACCCCGCGTTGGATTTGGGTGCCACAGCTAAGTATATGAGTGCTTGTGCCAGCGCTAACTCCCCCTCCGGCGGACCCAAGCGCTCATAGGTTTGGGCGGCATCAAGGGCCAGTTGAATGGCACGGGGATCGGCAAGACCCACGTCTTCCCAGGCCATGCGGATAATGCGTCTCATGAGGTATTGTCTATCCGCTCCGCCATCCATCATCCGACAAAACCAGTAGAGTGCAGCATCTGGATCCGAACCTCGAACTGATTTGTGAAGAGCAGATATTTGATCGTAAAACTGTTCTCCACCTTTATCAAAACGCCGTAAGGCATTTAATAAAAGTGGTTTCAGATCGGCAAGAGTTATGGAGGGTTGTTGGCGATGTTGAGCAAAGTTTAGTATCTGTTCAGTTAAGTTGATGAGTCGCCGTCCATCCCCGTCAGCGCTATCCAGTAAAGTGGTTTTTGCTTCAGTATCTAGGGTTACATAAAAATCATATTTTGAGCGAGCGCGCTCAAAGAGCGTAGAGAGCTCCTCTGTATTCAACGCATTGAGCACATAGACACGAGCACGGGATAAGAGGGCAGAATTGACCTCAAAGGAGGGATTTTCTGTGGTGGCGCCAATAAAAGTAATCAGTCCGGATTCCACATGAGGCAAGAGAGCATCTTGTTGTGATTTATTAAAGTGATGGATTTCGTCAATAAACAACAGAGTTCTTTTGCCATTCGTTTGGAGGATTTGTTGTGCATTCGCGACTGCCTCACGAATATCCTTTACGCCAGCTAACACTGCAGAGAGAGCGATAAAGTGTCCCGCCATATGCTCAGCATAGAGCTTAGCTAAGGTGGTTTTACCTACCCCAGGCGGTCCCCATAAAATCATGGAATGGAGTTGTTTGGTCTCAAAGGCTAGACGCAGTGGCCCTTGAGGACCTAATAAATGTTGTTGACCAATCACCTCAGTAATGAGGTGCGGTCTGAGTTGTTCTGCCAGCGGGATGTGGGTGGTTTTCATGAAAATATTATCGCATGACTGACGAAATCTATCAGCCTCCGATACAATAGAGCATTATTCCTTACTCTTGGTAAATATCGTTATGATTCGTACTCGTTTTGCACCCAGCCCTACAGGATATCTTCATATTGGCGGTGCCCGAACTGCTCTGTTTTCATGGGCCTTTGCTCGTCATCATGGGGGACAGTTTATTTTACGCATTGAGGATACTGACCTTGAACGCTCCACTGAGGCGTCTACCCAAGCGATATTGGAGGGGCTGCAATGGTTAGGGATTGATTATGATGAGGGTCCCTTTTATCAAATGAAACGATTGTCACGTTATCAAGAGGTGGTGGATCAATTACTGACAGCAGGACATGCTTATTATTGTTATACCTCTAAAGAAGAGATTGAGGTAATGCGTGCCGCTCAAAGGGAGAGGGGGGAGAAACCCCGTTATGATGGACGTTGGCGTGATAGCCAAGACACGCCTCCAGTTGGGGTGAAACCTGTAATTCGCTTTAAAACGCCCCTTACAGGAGAAGTGACTTTTAATGATTTAGTCAAAGGACCCATTACGGTTGCTAACAGTGAGCTAGATGACTTGGTGATTATGCGTGCTGACGGCGTACCAACCTATAATTTTGGGGTGGTGGTAGATGATTTGGATATGGGAATCACCCATGTGATCAGAGGCGATGATCACGTTAATAATACCCCTCGGCAAATTAATATTATGCAAGCACTGGGCGCCTCTATTCCCCATTTTGCTCATGTTCCAATGATTTTAGGATCAGATGGCGAGCGTTTGTCAAAACGCCATGGCGCAGTGAGTGTGACCCAATATAGGGACGAGGGTTATTTGCCACAGGCCTTAATGAATTATCTCTCACGCCTTGGCTGGTCCCATGGTGATGAGGAAATGTTTAGCCAGGAACAATTTATAGAATGGTTTGATTTGGCTCATATTAGTCGTTCCCCTGCACGCTTTAATACAGAAAAATTAGATTGGCTAAATCAGCAGTACTTAAAACAAGCTGATGATACGGATATTGCTCTATTACTGAAAAAAGTTCTCGATGAGCGGGGAGTATCCATTGAAGGGGGGCCAGATATGATACAAGTGATAGCATTATTAAAGTCGCGTGTCACTCTTATTCCCGAATTGGCTGATGCGGCGTTATATTTTTATCAACGAATTCATGTTTCTGAGGAGTTGCGTCAATTACATTTAACTGAACAAAACCTAGCTTCAGTAAAGCGATTTAAAGAATTGATTCAGTTTGTCGACTGGACGGTGAGCGATATTAATGAGTGCCTAAAACAAACCATTAAGGAGTTGGCTATTAAAATGCCACAAATCGCTATTCCATTGCGAGTGATAGTTTGCGGTCAAACGCAAACCCCCTCTATTGATCAAACCTTATATTTGATAGGTCGTGAGGAAGTTTTAGCTCGTATGGCTCTGTGTGAGCTATAAAAGAATCATTTGTAATAAAGGCCTGAACATTTTATAATGATTGAGTAATGTGACCGGGGGTATAGCTCAGCTGGGAGAGCGCTTGCATGGCATGCAAGAGGTCAGCGGTTCGATCCCGCTTATCTCCACCATTTTTTCTTTTCACGCCACATTGCCTCGCGTAAAATGTTCAAATAAATAAAAGGTTAGAACGTTTATTCGGGTATGGTCAGTTCTGGCCATCTTTTGACATACTCTCAAAATTATTAATAACTTTGTTGGTCATTGCATTATCCGGCAGGGGAGTAACCAACAAATTGCTCACGGACACCGTCATTCACAATGATAAGGCGATGGTCAAGAATCTCAAGTTATCGAATGAGTAGGGGTTGTTCCTATTGGTTTTCCTTTTAGGGAGCAAGGGGCGCTGACTCAACTACCGGTTCAACGACAAGCAGCAGACCTTGAGCCTTCTCGGCATTTACACGGAAATCATCACCCTCAGGGAGGCCGGGATCAGCGTGATGCTGCCCGTAACTGTCACCCATCGCTTTCAGCATGTTATGTTGATCGTGGTAGGTGTAGGATAAGCTTATTATGGTTTAATCAACTGGTGCGCACCTTGATACGTCTTTAGGTCATGCTTTCAGGGAAGTCTGGAGCAAATTGCGTCAGTTGAGCGATCTTGTTGTCTTGGCCGAGGCCCATATCCAAAGCAGTAGCGATGTCAGTCACGAGTATTAAGGAAATCGCCAACCTTTATCGGGTTAAACAGGCCGTTAGCTACCACCTCGGACAAATTATACAATCTCCACAATTATTTAAAATATTTCTTGTTTTTTTGTTAAAGAAGTGGATAATGATTACTGCGATATTCAAGTTATGTCTTAGCTGTTCGGTTGTTACCTAGTTTTACGGTATTTTTTCCTAATTGTTTTGCTGTCTTGACCTTCGCCTTAAGGGGTCAATATCCCCATTTTATTATTTAATTGGAGTTTTAAGAAATGGCATTAGGTACTGTAAAGTGGTTCAACGATTCAAAAGGTTTTGGTTTCATTACTCCGGAAGATGGCGGTGAAGATTTGTTTGCCCATTTTTCCGCAATTCAAAGCTCAGGTTTCAAAACATTAACTGAAGGACAACGTGTTTCTTTTGATGTGGTACCTGGTGCAAAAGGACAGCAAGCAGCAAACATCCGTAGCGCTTAATTGCAACGGTAATAATAAATGGGTGATTTCTAAGTAAGTCACTCATTTAATAAATGAAATAAAAAAAACTGGCTATCGCCAGTATCAAGATATTAATCCCTCAATCATATTTAATACTTTTTTTCTAATAAAAAAAGCTCACTACGTTAATTGTGGGAGATCAATTAGGTAATGAGCTTATTGAGTGATTAAACGATTAGAATTGAAATTGTGTGCCTAATATAAAACCGCTTGAAGCAGAACTGCCTGCTTGAACAGTATTGGTGTAAGCTGCAGTTAATTTGGCATCATAGCCTTTTATAACGTAGTTAATACCAAGCTCGTTTTGTACAGTTCGTACGGTTTGTCCAGCAAGAATCCCAGTATCAAAAGCATCAGGTGTGAAGTCTTGATGCTGAAAATAAGGTTGTAATTTTCCATAACCTAATTTCGCTGGGAACAGATAAGCAATCGAGGCAACATAAGAGTGTCCTTGGTAGGTAGGTCCACCCCAACATCCTCCAGCAACTGCTCCGCCACCTGTTGGTGAGCATCCGCTATAGTTAGCTAAAGTATTTGAAGTATCAACTTTGTAGGCTGCGCCAGCAAGAGTGATAGCCCCACCGCCTGATATTCTTTTTTCCATTAACACATCAATGTTATAGGCGGAATAATTAGCGGTTGAGGTAGCCGATAAGGTCCCGTTATTTTGTGTCATACCCGCAAGTCCTACTGCTAATACATCATGTTTTCCCCAGTAGGTACTGCTGGCGAAATAAGCAGGATCAACTTTAGTATCCCAGAAGTTGTAATTTAGTCGACCTGTGAACATAAAGTCGCTACTACCGCCTCCACCCTGGTATTGATTACCCACTGCTCCATTTTTCCCCATACCTTGATAGGCACCCACTGCATAAGTGAGTCGGTCATTGCCAACGATTCCCCAAAATGTAGCCCCTTGATCTCGACCATCTAGATATTGTTCCTTATACACAGAAGAAACGCCTGGATAGAGCCAAGTGGTAATGTAAAATGGGCCTTCCATATCAGCACGGTCGGCGGCAGGCAGTAGACGACCTAGCCATAAGTTGTATGCCTGGGCGGGTTCAAATTGAACAAAAGCATCTAATAATGAAATACTATTAAGACTACTGTTATATTCAGTATTAAAAGTAGCTTTAATTAAGTCTGAAAATTTAAAATTGGTATATAAACGTAAATTATCTACATTAAAAGATTTTGAGTTGGCTACTCCGGGAACATTGTTACTGTCAAAAGAAGTTCGAATACCCAAACCAATATCAACGGACTGATTGTCACCAAAGTTTATGGTTGCCCCAGCATTAGCATTCATACTTAAAATTGAAACTAACGATGCCACACCAATAAGACCCAGGCTCTTTTGTGTTACGTTCTTTTTACGCATGTATTTCTCCTTAGTGAATTAATTTATTACAATTTCATCTTAGGAAAAACTGATCTAAACCAACATACGTAACTCTACGATGTGTAATCAAAACAGCTACGTAAACTTACTTACTAAGTAAGAACCATAGTGACATTTCAACAACCTCCAGCCTCTCTCTTTTTAAAATACGTGTTATTACGTACTGCAACATAAGTAAGAAAACGTATTTAGGCAATGCCCTTTTAAAAATATGATTGGACATGTACCAATCACTAATCATTGTTAAGGGGAAGCAAATGCATAAATCCAACGTAAGAAAGAAGTATTCAAAAGTTCTATTTTCCAAATCAGTAATTGGTTTGTTTTTATCTACCCTTTGTCTTGGCGCAGTCAGTGCTAAAGCCGCTTCAAATATGGCTGTGACTGACAAAGAGGTCACTATAGGTATACTTCACTCCTCTTCAGGCACCATGGCTATTTCCGAAACGGGCGCAAGAGAAGCCGAGATTTTAGCGATTGAACAAATCAATGCCTCGGGAGGTGTACTAGGCAGAAAAATTAAATACATTTACGAAGATGGGGCGTCAGATTGGCCTACCTTTGCTGAAAAAGCAAAAAAATTATTGGAGTCAGATCATGTGGCTGCAATTATGGGTTGTTGGACTTCTGCCTCAAGAAAAGCTGTTTTACCCGTTCTAGAAAGAGATAACGGCTTACTTTATTATCCAACTTTTTATGAGGGATTAGAGCAATCTAAAAATGTTGTTTATACAGGTCAAGAAGCAACACAACAGGTATTTGCAAGTCTTGATTGGCTGGCTAAAACCAAACATGCAAAAACCTTCTATTTGGTTGGTTCCGATTATATCTGGCCACGTACTACAATGAAATTAGCCAGAGAATATATTGAACGAGTTCTTCATGGAAAAATTGTTGGAGAAGAGTACGCTGCGCTGGGTAGTACACAATTTGGATCAACCATCAACAAGATAAAACTAAAAAAACCAGATGTTATTTATGCCGCTGTGGTGGGTGGATCTAACGTCTCTTTCTATAAACAATTAAAGGCCTCCGGTGTCACGGGTAATAAACAGACTCTATTAACTTTGTCTACCTCAGAAGATGAAGTGGATGGCATTGGTGGTGACAACGTGGCTGGATTTTATTCTGCCTTTAAATATTTCGAAACTCTAGATACTCCTGAAAACAAAAAGTTTGTTAGTGAATTTCATAAAAGATGGGGTGCTAATGCTCCTATTGGGGACGTCACACAAGCTGCCTACGAGGGGCCCTGGTTATGGAAGAAAGCTGTTGAGATGGCTGGCAGTTTTGAAACAGACAAAGTGGTTAAAGCTGAAGAATCTGGAAAGATTAGTTTAGATGCGCCAGAGGGCATGGTGTATTTGATGCCCAATCATCACTTGAAATCAAAATTGAGAATTGGTGAATGGCGTAAGGATGGTCAAGCAGATATTGTTTATACCTCTGATTATATTATCCCCAACCCTTTCCCAAAAGGTTACTAGTGAGCGTGTAGTTCTGGATGGGGTGTATTACAAATAGGATACACCCCGGTACAGAGTCTTGGAAAATAGGAGAATTGAAATGGGTGGTTATTCATTATCTGATATGTCATCGATATTGATTATGCAAGGCTTTTCAGGGCTAAGCATGTTTAGTGTTCTACTGCTAATGGCTCTTGGTCTGGCAATCATTTTTGGGCAAATGGGGGTCATTAATATGGCGCATGGTGAGTTTATGACCATTGGTGCCTATACCATTTATCTGACTTCATCATTAACTAACCATTATTTGCCATCATTGAAACCCTATTATTTCCTTATTGCTATTGGCGTTGCTTTTTGCCTGGCTTTTGCTATTGGTTATTTGGTGGAATATGTCTTAATACGACATTTATATAAAAGGCCTCTTGATACATTGCTTGCTACCTGGGGGTTGAGTCTCATTATGCAACAATTATTTAGATCCATATTTGGAGGCAGAGAGGTAAGTGCTGATTTACCCGATTGGCTGATGGGTTCTTGGAAGCCAACAGATTCTATAGACATTCCCCTCAATGGTATTTTCGTACTAATCATGTCATTACTGGTGTGTATAGCAGTAGGATTATTTCTATTTAAATCTCAGTGGGGATTAAAAGTACGGGCCACGACTCAAAATAGAATCATGGCAGGTGCTGTGGGTATTAATACAAAAATGATTGACCGTATAACTTTTGCTATGGGGTGTGGTATAGCAGGGATTGCTGGGGCTTGTTTTACAACCATTGCTTCTACCAGTCCCACAAGCGGCTCTTTATATATTGTAGATACTTTCCTTGTGGTGGTATTTGGTGGTGCGGCCAGTTTACTGGGTACTGTGGCCTCCGCCTTCTCAATTGCTCAGGCGCAATCAATACTCACTTTCTTTATGACTAATGCAATGGGAAAAGTAGTTACTTTATTGACCATTATTGTCATATTAATGATTAGACCTGAAGGTCTGATGCGTAACAAAGTCAGACGATAACCGGAGAGATAACCATGCAAACATTTGTTAGTCGTCTAATAAAAAACAAATCATCGGTAGACCTAATCATTATCGGGATTATTATCTTTGTTGTATTCCCACTTGGTCTGGATATATTTAGATTAAATTTAGTAGGTAAGTATCTCACCTTTGCGTTTACATCAATCGGTCTTGTTATGCTCTGGGGATACGGGGGTATTTTGAGTTTGGGACAAGGGATCTTTTTCGGGATTGGTGGCTATTGTATGGCCATGTATCTCAAACTAGAGGCCTCTGATCCTGTGAGTACTTCACATCAGACCACACCAGGTATCCCCGACTTCATGGATTGGAATCAAATCACACAACTTCCTAGCTTTTGGATTCCGTTTCATAGTCTTCTTTTTACAATTGTGGCGATTATCGTGATTCCAATCATTATTGCCACTTTGATTGGTACCTCTATGTTTAAACGCAGAGTGAGTGGGGTGTATTTTTCAATCATTACACAAGCCATTGCGGCCATTGTGACAATTCTTGTGGTGGGTCAACAAGGATTCACAGGGGGAATTAATGGCATTACGGATTTGAAAACTTTACATGGTTGGAATATCAACAGTGATTTTGCCAAATATATTCTCTACTTCATCAATGGTGGTTTATTAATTTTATGTATTGTTCTATGTAAGTATGTGACCTCAACAAAACTAGGCAGATTGTTATTGGCATTAAGGGATAAAGAAGACCGAGTTCGTTTTTCAGGTTATGACGTGGCGAATTTTAAAATCTTTGCGTTTGCTTTAGCCGCAGTTATCTCCTCTATTGGGGGGGCCATGTTCACCTTGCAGGTGGGATTTATGTCGCCTTCAATAATCGGCATTGTCCCGTCTATTGAAATGGTGATATTTGCAGCCATAGGGGGACGTATGTCTCTTATCGGTGCGGTGTATGGAGCTTTAGTGGTGAACTATGGCAAAACTCTCTTTTCTGAATCCTTCCCAACATTATGGCTATTTTTTATGGGAGCCCTCTTTATTGGAGTCGTTATGTTTTTTCCTGAAGGGTTATCAGGACTATATCTCAAGTACTGGCCAATGGTTAAAAACAAACTCATGAATAAATTCTGGGCAAAAAAAACAGTCACTGGTTCATCAATTAGCTAAATGGAATAATTATGTCAAAAATTTCACTTGCAATAGAAGGCTTAACCGTTTCATTTGATGGATTCAAGGCGGTAGATGACTTAAATTTATATGTTGAAGAAAATGAATTAAGAGTCATTATTGGCCCCAATGGTGCTGGAAAAACCACTGTATTAGATTTGATATGTGGAAAAACAAAAGCCAGTTCAGGATCAATTAAATTCAAAGACAAGGAGTTAACACAGTTACCTGAATACAAATTAGTCCAGCTAGGCGTAGGAAGAAAATTTCAAACTCCTTCTATCTATGAGAACTTAACTGTATTTGAAAATCTTGAGATTTCTTATCCCAAAGGGAGAGATGTATTAGGAGCCCTACTGTTCAAAAGGGACAGTATTGTAGAGAACAAAATATCAGAAATCGCTGAAATGATTTTCTTGAATGATTTGTTGAATATGCAAGCAGGGCTATTGAGTCATGGTCAAAAACAATGGCTTGAAATAGGCATGTTGTTAATACAGGATCCAGAGTTACTGATGTTAGACGAACCTGTGGCGGGAATGAGTGTGGTTGAGCGTGAAAAAACTGCAGAGTTATTAAAAAAAATAGCACAGGGACGCTCTCTCATAGTCATTGAACACGATATGGAGTTTGTGAAACGTATTGCTCATAAAGTCACTGTCTTACATCAAGGAAAATTGCTGGCAGAGGGAAATATGGAGTCGATTCAATCGAACCCAAAAGTTATTGAAGTTTATTTAGGTCATTGAGGATAAAACCATGTTAACACCTATGTTTTCTATTAAAAATCTCAATTCTGGATATGCTCAGAGTAAGGTGATTAGTGATATTTCTTTAGATATTAATAAACAAGAAATCGTGGCAATAATGGGTCGTAATGGAATGGGTAAAACCACTTTATTTAAAACCTTAATGGGAGTTATTCCAACCATGTCAGGTGAAGTAGTTGTTGATGGGGTGTCCCTATCAACAATGGAAACCTTTAGTCGCGTGAAAAATGGTATAGCGTATGTACCACAAGGAAGAATGATATTTTCAAATATGACAGTACTAGAAAATATTCAAACTGGCCTCTCCTCTGAATATGATGGAAAAGTTCCTGATGATATCTATGCATTATTTCCTGTTTTGTATGATATGCAAAAACGAAAAGGAGGTAATTTGTCAGGCGGACAACAACAGCAGTTGGCTATTGCCCGTGCGCTAGCCACCAATCCAAAAGTGTTATTGCTTGATGAACCCACGGAGGGTATTCAACCTTCCATTATTAAAGATATCGCTAAAACTCTTAAAGAAATACGTAAATTAAAAGAATTGACCATTGTGGTGTCCGAGCAAGTATTAAGTTTCACAATGGAGATTGCTGACCGTTTTTGTGTCATAGAAAAAGGTAAGTTTGTTTATCAAAATGTTGCATCCAATGTAGATGAAAAAATCATTAGTTCATATTTATCAGTTTAATTTAGGAGACAGTTATGACCGATACATTAATTAAAGTTGATTTAAAAGAGTCACCTTATAACAATGAGAACATCCACAATCGTTGGCATCCGGATATTCCCATGGCCTGTTGGGTTAAGCCAGGTCATGATTTTATCTTAGAGACCTATGATTGGACGGGTGGTTTTATTAAAAATGACGACTCTGCTGATGATGTGAGAGACATTGATTTATCCATTGTACATTTTCTGTCCGGACCAGTAGGCGTGGAAGGCGCTGAGCCGGGGGATCTATTGGTAGTGGACCTACTTGACATTGGGGCAAAACAAGAGAGTTTATGGGGATTTAATGGGTTCTTTTCAAAAAACAACGGCGGTGGTTTTTTAACGGAATTTTTCCCCCATGCCCAAAAATCAATTTGGGATATACAAGGCATGTTTACTAAAAGTCGACATGTTCCTGGTGTAAATTATGCTGGCTTAATTCACCCTGGATTAATTGGCTGTTTACCCAGCCATGATTTACTCGAACAATGGAATTCACGTGAACAAGCGTTAATTGATACCAATCCGCAGAGAGTCCCTCCTTTAGCCAATCCTCCTTTTCCCTCTACAGCCCATATGGGTAAATTAACGGGTGACGCCAAGGCTGCAGCAGCCATGACCGGAGCCAGAACGGTACCACCCAGAGAACACGGTGGAAATTGTGATATTAAAGATTTATCACGTGGTTCTAAAATATTTTTTCCAGTTTATGTCAAAGGCGCTGGCTTATCCGTAGGCGATCTACATTTCAGTCAAGGTGACGGTGAAATTACCTTTTGTGGTGCTATTGAAATGGCGGGTTGGGTACATATGAAAGTTGAGTTAATCAAAGGGGGAATGGAGAAATACGGTATTAAGAACCCAATTTTTCAGCCCAGTCCTATTACACCTAACTACAAGGACTATTTGATATTCGAGGGTATTTCTGTAGATAACTCTGGTAAACAGTATTATTTAGATGTGAATGTGGCTTATCAACAGGCCTGTTTAAACGCTATAGAGTACTTAACAAAGTTTGGTTATAGTCCATCTCAAGCCTATTCAATTTTAGGTACGGCCCCCGTTCAAGGTCATATTAGTGGGGTAGTGGATATTCCTAATTCATGCGCTACGCTTTGGTTACCTACAGATATTTTTGAATTTGATATTAAACCGAATGCTTTAGGTCCTACTATATTTATTAATGGTGGGGCAACTATGCCCATTTCTTTTGATAAGGAATAGCGTGTTATGCCTACTTATGATTTTTATTGTACACAATGTGGTTCTTTTGAATTGATGTTAAAAATAAGTCATCGAAATGAACCACAGTCTTGTCCTGAATGTGGAGGAGGGGCTGTAAGACAGATTCTCTATGCTCCACAATTAGTAGATATGCCAATTGAAAGGCGTCAAGCCATGCAAATCAATGAGCGATCCGCCCATGAACCAAAACTAAAATCCCATGGTTCGGGTTGTTCTTGTTGCAGTACTTCAACATCAGAAAAAGCACCTAAGGCTTTTGCTAACAAAAGACCTTGGATGATTAGTCATTAAATAAAGGAAACTAAAATGATACACGGAGATATTTCTAGCAGTAACGATACAGTGGGTGTTGCAGTCGTCAACTATAAAATGCCTCGTTTACATACTAAAGAGGAGGTTTTAGCCAATGCACACAATATTGCCAATGTGGTAAAAGGTATGAAAACTGGTTTGCCTGGTTTAGACCTCGTGATTTTTCCGGAATACAGTACCCATGGAATTATGTATGATTCTAAAGAAATGTATGACACTGCTGCCACGGTACCGGGAGCTGAAACTGCTATTTTTGCTGAAGCCTGTAGAGCGGCAAATGTATGGGGAGTATTTTCGCTAACAGGAGAACAACATGAGGGCCATCCACATAAAGCGCCCTACAACACTCTGATTTTAATGAATAATCAAGGTGAAATTGTACAAAAATACAGAAAAATTATGCCTTGGACGCCCATTGAGGGGTGGTATCCTGGCGATAAAACCTATGTTTCTGAAGGACCAAAAGGTTTGAAAATCAGTTTGATTATATGTGATGACGGCAATTATCCTGAAATTTGGAGAGATTGCGCGATGAAGGGGGCAGAGTTAATTATCCGTTGTCAGGGGTATATGTATCCTGCTAAAGAGCAACAAATCCTTATTTCAAAAGCAATGGCTTTTGCTAATAATACTTATGTCGCTGTGGCCAATGCGGCAGGCTTTGACGGAGTCTATTCATATTTCGGACATTCTGCGATCATTGGCTTTGATGGAAGAACTTTAGGCGAATGTGGTGAAGAGGAAAATGGTGTTCAATATGCTGCGCTCTCTAAGAGTTTAATTCGTGATTTTAGAAAAAACGGACAATCTGAGAATCATTTGTATAAACTTCTTCATAGAGGGTATACGGGAAAAATTAACTCTGGCGAGAACGTTAACGGCGTAGCAGAATGCCCCTATGATTTTTATAAAAACTGGGTTAATGATCCAATTAAAACCAAAGAAACTGTAGAGCTATTAACCCGAAATACGCCTGGAACAAAGGAATGTCCAATTCCAGGTATTCCTAACTAATCTTGAGGAAGACACTCTGGATCATATTTATAACAACTTTTTTCCATTAATTAATGATCCAGAGGTTAAGTCCGAAGGGTGGAAAGCAGCACTTTATTTGAGTTTTGATTTTGCTCAGAATAAATCAAGATTGTTATCGAAACGTCATTATGGGCCATTGAGGATTCAAAAAACACTCTATCCAGAGGGGGACAAAATATGTCATGTAATTTTATTGCATCCCCCAGGTGGTGTGGCTGGAGGGGATAGTCTTACTATTTCTCTTGATGTTCAGCAGGGAGCACATGTTTTGGCGACGCAACCTGGAGCTACAAAATGGTATAAGTCCGCAGGACTCAGTGCCAAGCAAGATATTTTCATAAGGTTATCTGAAGAATCAACTTTAGAATGGTTACCCCAAGAGAATATTTTTTTTGATAACACAAAATCAACGATCACCACCTCTGTTGAATTAACAAAGAACTCTATTTTTTTTACTTGGGATATAAACTGCTTTGGGAGGAGATTATCAAATGAAACCTTTAAACAGGGTGAATTAAGTACTCGGTATAGAATAAAGCTTGAGGATAAATGGTTATTAAATGAACAGGGTTTCTTTCTGGGTACGGATTCTTTTATGAATTCTCCGGTAGGAATGGCAAAGAAATCCGTATGGGCTACGTTTATGGTTTATCACCCATTATTAACTCCTGAATTAATGATTGAGTGCCGCCAACTGGTGGCAGAGGAGAAAGAGTCTTTTGTGGGGCTGACACTCAATAATGGCATATTATTTGCAAGATATTTGGGGGATTCATCAGAAAGCGCAAAAAATTATTTTATTACTTTATGGCAGTTTTTAAGGCCAATCTTATCTGTGGGGCAACCTAATAGCCCCAGAATTTGGAGGACATGACAGTAAATGGACTTAACCCCAAGAGAAAAAGATAAATTATTAATCTTTACAGCATCCTTATTAGCGGAACGACGGTTGGCAAAGGGGCTAAAACTGAATTATCCCGAAGCGGTTGCCTATTTGACGGCTGCCATTATGGAGGGAGCTCGAGAGGGAAAAACCGTGGCGGAACTAATGAGTTTTGGGACCACTTTATTATCAAGAAATGATGTCATGGAGGGGATCCCTGAGCTTATTCCTGACGTGCAAGTTGAAGCGACATTTCCAGATGGCACTAAATTGGTCACCGTCCACCAACCAATTATCTAAGGATGCATATGATTCCAGGCGAATATATTTTATGTGATGAAAATATTATGATTAATGAAGGTCGTGTTACCTCCTCTCTTCAGGTGGTTAATTCAGGAGATAGACCTGTTCAAGTGGGCTCTCATTATCATTTTTATGAAACTAATATGTGTCTATTATTTGATCGTGAATTAGCAAAGGGGATGAGATTAAATATTCCGGCAGGTACTGCTGTCAGATTTGAGCCAGGGCAGAGTAGAAAAGTAGAGCTGGTAGAGATCGCAGGTTTAAGAAACATTTTTGGTTTTCAGGGAAAAATTCAAGGTGAGTTGAAATGATTAATTTATTTAAATATGTATCTGTACTACTCTGTACGTTATTGTTTATTCCAGAAATTGCTTTTGCTCATCCGGGCCATGGCCAGGGTTTTCTGGGAGGTATAGTTCATCCTTTTACTGGCATAGATCATATATTAGGGATGCTTGGAATGGGGGCATGGGCAGCGCTCAGAGCCAATAAAAAAGGAATATGGTTTTTTGTGATCTACCTTACAGGGCTTCTTGTAGGGGGGGTGATAGGGATTACTTTTAATTTACACATTAATCCTGATATTTATATTGCTTTATCAATTGCTATGACGGGTTGTTTTATTATTAGGAGATCCGATACCAATTGGATGACTCAATTAATATTAACGTCGTCCTTTGCTTTAGGTCACGGCGTAGCGCATGGTATGGAAGTCCCTCGCTTAGCACATCCTACCGAGTTCATTTTAGGATTTTTAATTTCAAGTTCAATCATATTTTGTTTGGGTTTCTTGTTTGGGAAGAAAATTCATACACAATCCCAACTTAAAAGAAATACCGGATATATTCTTTTCTTATCCGCGATTGGTTTGATGATGGAGAGTTAAATGACTCAAAAAATGGATCGAAAAGCTTACGCTGAAATGTTTGGTCCCACTACCGGGGATCGGATACGTTTAGCGGATACAGAACTGTTTATAGAAATAGAAAAGGATCTCACCACGTATGGTGAAGAAGTAAAATTTGGTGGTGGCAAAGTTATTCGTGACGGCATGGGCCAATCTCAATTAACGGCAAAAGATGTGGCTGATACGGTGATTACCAATCCCGTGATCATTGATCCTATATTGGGAGTCATCAAAGCTGATCTTGGAATTAAGGATGGACGTATATGGAGAATTGGTAAAGCTGGAAATCCTGATATTCAACCCAATGTGACTATTCCAATAGGCGGAGCAACTGAAATCATTGCGGGTGAGGGCTTGATTATTACCGCCGGAGGCATTGACTCTCATATCCATTTTATCTGTCCACAACAAATTGAAGAGGCTCTATGCTCGGGTATCACGACAATGTTAGGTGGTGGGACAGGACCTGCTACAGGGACCTTTGCCACAACCTGTACTCCAGGACCTTGGCATATTCATAATATGTTAAAAGCAGCAGACTCCTTTCCTATGAATTTGGGGTTTATGGGAAAAGGTAATGTTTCCAAACCAGAGCCTTTGCTAGAGCAAATTAAAGCTGGAGCTATTGGTTTGAAACTTCACGAAGATTGGGGTAGCACGCCTGCGGCAATAGATAATTGTCTGACCGTGGCAGATCAGTATGATATTCAGGTGGCAATACATACTGATACCTTAAATGAATCAGGTTTTGTGGAAACCACTATTGCTGCTTTTAAAAATAGAACTATACATACTTTTCATACTGAAGGTGCAGGAGGTGGTCATGCTCCTGATATTATTAAAGCAGCTGGTCTGAATAACGTTTTACCGTCATCTACTAATCCAACTAGACCTTATACAGTCAATACTATTGATGAGCACCTGGATATGCTGATGGTATGTCACCATTTGGACTCATCCATAGCAGAGGATGTGGCTTTTGCAGAATCTCGGATTAGACGGGAAACTATTGCTGCAGAAGATATACTGCATGACATGGGTGTTTTCTCCATGATGTCATCAGATTCTCAGGCCATGGGGAGAGTGGGAGAGGTGATTATTAGAACTTGGCAAACAGCACACAAAATGAAATGTCAGCGTGGCCCATTACCAGAGGACAATGAAGGTCATGATAATTATAGAGTAAAAAGGTACATCGCAAAATATACCATCAATCCAGCTATTTCTCATGGTATCAGTCATGAGGTGGGGACCTTAGAGGAGAATAAGTTAGCTGATATTATTCTATGGAAGCCAAGTTTTTTTGGTGTAAAACCCCTTCAGATTCTAAAGGGAGGAGTTATCGCCTATTCAGTGATGGGTGATCCTAACGCCTCTATTCCAACGCCACAACCTGTGCATTATCGACCTATGTTTGGCGCCTATGGTAAAAGTGTATGGTTAAATAGCGTTACTTTCGTGTCACAAGTGTCAATGGCTACGGAAGAGCTAAAATCGTTAGGCTTAGAAAAACGCTTGGTTGCAGTGAAGAATACGAGACAAGTGACCAAACAAGACATGATCTTGAATAATGCAACCCCGGTGATTACCGTGGATCCTGAAACGTATTTAGTGTGTGCGGATGGGCTCCCTTTAGTGTGTGAGCCCTTTGATGAACTCCCTTTGGCGCAAAGATATTTTCTTTTTTAGGGAGTTAACGATGCTTGTTATTGAAAAAAAAATACACTCAGACTCACATCCTATTGACGGTTTTTTAGTGCTACCCTTTGAACTACGCTGTAAAAATCGTCTATTAACTCAGTTAGAAAGTGGTGAAGAGGTCGGACTTTTTTTAGAAAGAGGAACCGTGTTACGTGGAGGGGATAAACTTCTCACTAATGATGAACGTATCATAGAGGTGCTGGGTGCCCCGGAACTATTAACGGTTGCCTTAACAACTGATATGAATCTACTCGCTCGAGCCGCCTATCATCTTGGTAATAGGCATATTCCAGTTGAAATAAGAAGTGATCGACTACTTTTTCAAAGAGATCATGTTCTTGCAGAAATGGTCAATCGATTAGGGTTACAGGTGGAGGAAGCGCATATACCCTTTGAACCCGAATCAGGTGCTTATGGTAAACATGTGGGCCATTCTCATGGTCACAGCACAGACGGCATAGGAAGAGGGGCGAGAATTCATGAAATGCAGTGACTTAAATGAAGACCTTGCCTTATTTAAGTTATTACATATTGTTAGTCCAAGTTTACCCACCGGGGGATTTAGCTACTCACAGACTCTTGAGTGGTGGGTGGATAATCATGTTGTCCATGACGAGCCTTCATTTGTCACCTGGTTATCAGATATGTTTTTGTTTTCTCAATACCGCTGTGATTTAGTTTTTTTTCGGCAGGCATTTGAAGCGATTGAAAACAACAATATTACTCAATTCTTGGACATAAATAATTTGTTTCTTTCCTCTAGAGAAACCAGTGAGCTCAGAGCAGAAACCATTCAGATGGGCTATTCATTATTAAAGTTAGTCCCTGATATAACGCAAATGGATGTCAAGAAAATGGGTTTAGATCAACATTCTTTATGTTATCCAATGGTTTGGGCTTTTCTCAGTTTTCATTGTCAGCTCAGTGCGGATATTGCACAAAAGGGATACCTTTGGAGTTGGCTTGAAAATCTAGTGATGGTGGGCGTCAAAGTTATACCCCTTGGTCAAAGTGCTGGTCAACGAATTTTAATGAAGTTGATGGGGCTTCTCATTATACAAATGAATAGTCATCGAGACGGACGATTTGAAGCAACGCCTATGACTGTGTTACCAGGTCTTGCCATTGCAAGTTCCTGTCATGAATCACAATATACGAGGTTATTTCGGTCATGAATCAAACAAAAGAGTTATTACGGGTTGGGATTGGTGGGCCCGTTGGATCCGGTAAGACAGCATTGACTTTAGAGCTGTGTATAGCCTTTCGAGACAAATATAATATTGCTGCGGTAACGAATGATATTTACACAGAAGAGGATGCGCAGTTTTTAGTCAGGAATCAAGCCCTCTCTCCCAGTCGGATTATGGGGGTTGAGACAGGAGGTTGTCCACATACTGCCATTAGAGAAGATGCAAGTATCAACCTAGAAGCGATTGATCGTTTAAGTCATAAATTCCCTGATCTTGACATGGTGTTTGTTGAAAGTGGAGGCGATAATCTGGCTGCAACGTTTAGTCCCGAACTGTCTGATCTCACGCTATACGTGATTGACGTGGCAGCTGGAGATAAAATCCCGAGAAAAGGAGGGCCAGGTATTACTAAATCAGATTTGTTAATTATTAATAAAATTGATTTAGCACCCTATGTGGGAGCCTCTCTTGAAGTCATGGATCATGACGCAAAAAAGATGCGAGGAGATAAACCCTATGTGTTTACTAATTTAAAAACAAAACAAGGTTTAGATAAAGTGATTCAATTTATTGTCGATAAAGGTATGTTATGAGCGAATACTCCAGATTAGGAGTATTTAATGTTCGTCGAGATTACAACACGTGGGTTGCTGATGAGACGATGGAGGATTACGCTCTTAGATATACGCCGAAATCCTTTCGTAAATGGAGTGTTTTTAGAGTTGCTAATACTGCCTTTAGCACCTCCTCTTTTATGGTGCTGGAAGCACTGGGTGCTACGCTGTTAATCCATTATGGTGGCGTTAATACACTTTACGCCATCTTGTCAGCCGCATTGATTATTTTTATTGTTAGTTTACCCATTGGCTACTATTCAGCTAAATATAACTTAGATATGGACCTCTTAACGCGAGGTTCTGGCTTCGGTTATTTGGGTTCCACCATTACCTCTCTCATTTATGCAGCCTTTACGTTTATATTTTTTGCATTAGAAGCGGCAATTATGGCCTATGCACTCAGTATTGTGCTGCATATTCAACTGACCTGGGCTTATCTAATTTGTGCACTAATTGTTATACCTATCGTTGCAAAAGGCATCACCTCTATTAGTAAATTTCAAGTCATAACTCAACCCTTTTGGCTTATTCTACTTATTCTCCCTTATTTATATTTGTTTTCAACTAACTCAGCCTTATTTGAAGATATTATGAGATTTAATGGGGTCATTGATAATTCCGGTGGATTTCAGATAAGTAAGTTCTTTTTAGCCTTGACAGTTGTCTTGCCTTTACTGGCACAAATGGGCGAACAGGCAGATTATTTAAGATTTATGCCGTCCAAAACACCGGAGAACAAAAACACCTGGTACATGGGTGTTCTAATCGGCGGCTCAGGGTGGGTTATTTTAAGTTCGTTTAAAATTTTTGGTGGCGCAATACTCGCTTATATTGCTTATCGTCTTGGTTTAGAGTTGGAACAAACACTTAATCCAAATGTGTTATATTTTATTATTTATCAACAAATATTTAGAAACTATACGGTAATTTTACTGTTATCTGCCGCATTAATATTAATCTCCCAGCTAAAAATTAATGTAACCAATGCCTATGCAGGGTCACTTGCTTGGTCTAATTTTTTTTCCCGTCTGACACATAGCCATCCTGGTCGAGTGGTTTGGGTAATCTTTAATATAGTCATCGCGTTACTATTAATGGAATTAAATCTGATTCAAGTAATGGATAGTGTATTAGGACTGTTTTCTAATATTGCTGTTCCTTGGATCATGACAGTGTTTGCTGATATTGTTATCAATAAACAAGTGGGGCTATCTCCTAAGGGGATAGAGTTTAGACGTGCGTATCTCTATGATATTAATCCTGTAGGTTTTTTTAGCGTTATTTTAACAGCCACCCTGTCAATAATCATGTATTCAGGATTGTTAGGGAGAGAGTATAAACCTTATGCAATCATTGTGGCCTTAGTCCTTCCATTAATATTGACACCCTTGTTGGCTTATTTGAGTAAAGGTCAATACTATTTGGCGAGAGACAGTAGTCAAGCCCCCCATGCAGAAGATACTTCTTGTAAGTGTATCGTTTGTGAAAACAAATTTGAGCATCAAGATATGGCAGATTGTCCAGCCTACCAAGGTAACATCTGTTCACTGTGTTGTACGCTAGATGTTAGATGTCATGACCAATGTAAGCCTACAGCTAAAATTTCTAATCAGTTTAATATTTTCTTGGCTCGTTACTTACCAGATAGATTTATCATCATTTTAAACTCCGGTGTAGGGCATTACTTGATACTCTTTGTGTCGTTTTCTTTGTTACTGTCCCTAATACTCTTTTTATTTTATTATCAAGATATCCATCAAGACTCAACATTAAGTTTTTATGGTTTCACCGAATTTGTTAAAGAATTTTATACAAAAATATTTATTGCCATTACCTTAATTACTGGGATAGTTTCTTGGTGGTTGGTATTGGTCAGCAGAAGTCGACAAGTAGCACTTGAAGAAGCCAAGTCGCAAACCGATCTGTTAATCAAAGAAATCATATCTCATACCAAAACTGATCAACTATTACAAAACGCGATTAAAGTTGCTGATTTAGCGAATGTGGCGAAGAGTCGCTACATTATGTCCATTAGTCATGAATTAAGGACTCCCCTTAATAGTATATTAGGTTACGCCCAGATTCTAGATACGGATAAAAATATTCCAGAAAATAGAAGATCTGCGATCGCCACCATTAGAAAAAGCGGTGAACATTTGCTTTCTTTGATTGAAGGGACCATGGATATTGCCAGAATCGAAAGTGGGAAAATGAAATTAAATATTACTCACTTTCAGTTTAGGGATTTAATTCAACAAATTGTGAGTATGTTTGAATTGCAAGCGTACAAAAAGAAGTTAAAGTTTGAGTTTAATTCCGTTTCATATCTTCCTGTTGTGGTCAAAGGTGATAGTTCGAGAATCAGACAAGTGTTAATTAATGTACTAGGTAATGCCATTAAATTTACCAAACAAGGTAAGGTATCGCTTAAAACAAAATATCAGGGTGATATAGCTACTTTTATCATTGAGGACACAGGACCTGGAATCAGTCATACGGAAATCGATAAAATCTTTGATCCTTTTTCTCGTGTGGGCGGTATCTCAACGGAGCTTGAGGGAGGGACTGGGTTGGGATTATCCATCACCAAAATGCTAGTAGGGATTATGGGTGGAGAAATATCGGTGATGAGTGAGATAAATGTTGGAACAGTATTTACTATTAAATTATATTTACCTCAAATCGTTACACAAAATGCAAATATTGATTTTAATAAAAATATCATTATAGGTTATGAGGGAGCCAGAAAAAAAATCCTAGTGATCGATAATGAGGAAATTGACAGAATATTATTAAAAAGTTTTTTAAGTCCCTTGGGGTTTGATGTGTATGAGGCGGAAAGTGGCGAAATGGCTCTCTCAGTTGTTGCGGATGTCTCACCGGATCTGGTTTTTGTGGATCTAGCCATGGCTGGGATTGATGGCTGGGAAACCATCAGACAGCTTAAGTATAAAATGAACTACACTAATAGTATTGCAATTATATCGGCCAACGCTTTCGAGGTGAATACAGAAAACAATTATGGTATTACTACCGATGCTTTTTTTATTAAACCCGTTGTGATGGACGAGTTATTACAATTTATAGGCAATAAACTTAATTTGACTTGGAAAATTCATGAGGTTGAACCCACTATCCCTACTCTGTTAACTAAAGACTTTGTTTGTCCTCCCTTAGTATTACTAATAAAACTCAAAAATTGTTTGGATTCGGGTTACTGGAAAGGAATTTTGGTAGCCTTAGATGAAATTTTAAATACTGATCCTATTTATGGGGATTTTGTTAACTACTCCAGAATATTAACAAGTCAGTTTAAATTAGATGAGTTACGTCTTTTTTTAGATAAGAAAATGAATGAGTAATTATGCATACTATTTTGGTTATTGATGATACCCCTGAAAATTTAGCAGTATTGCATGATGCGTTGGATGAGGCAGGCTATATCGTACTCGTTGCGACAAGTGGTGAGATTGCTTTTAATATCATTAAACATAACATTCCAGATCTCATTCTGTTAGACGCAATGATGCCGGTGATGAATGGTTTTGATGTGGCACTAGAAATTAAGAAAAATCCGTTAACCAGTACCTTGCCAATTATTTTTATGACTGGTTTAACAGAAACAGAAAATATTGTAAAAGCTTTTAACAGTGGTGTAGTGGATTACATTACCAAACCCATCAAACCTGAGGAAGTGCTCGTTAGAATTGCTGCACATTTAAAAATCTCCAAGGAAAATACTCAAATTAGAGATCTCTTAGACCAAGTGGATTTAGCGACTATTTCTATTAATACGAAATCAAATACTGTCAATTGGTTAAGTAAACGTACTGGTGTGTTATTAGAGAGATATTGTGATTTGGTAGAGGTTAACTGGGCAAATCAACTGCTTGCACTTTTAAAAGGATTCAATCTTAGTAAGGATAATATGGATGCTCCATTTATCATCGGTCAAAAAGATGGTGCTCGATTATTTTGTCAAATTAGAAGTTTTTATGATCAAAGCCACGAATTGATTTTGACTCTTAGGGAAGAAAATGAAACTCTGGCCATTGAGCTTTTACAAAAAGAGTTTGATATCACTCTAAAAGAATCTGAAGTGTTATATTGGTTGGTAAAGGGTAAAACCAACAAAGAAATCAGTATTATACTGGGCTCAAGCCATCGAACTGTGGACAAACACGTTGAACATCTGTTTGATAAAATTCAGGCGGAAAATAGAAACGCGATTATAAATATAGTGATGAGTAATAAAAACGTGAGATATCTATTAACTCAATATTAGACTATTGTAACGTTGCGTGAGTGTTATTAATTCTTCGTAGGAATATCGAAAGCGTACACCCCATTTTTTTATAATGGGGTGTACTATGACTGCAATAGTGAACAACGTGTTTAACTGATTTTACTGAGGCAGAAGTTGCCCTCTAATTTCTCCGGATTTGTGGTTGGCACTATGAACGTTTGCATAAAGCTCGCCTTTTTTGAAACTTTCAACTTGCTCTTTTGTTAAGGAGGCTCCTGCTGGAATTGACCAGGTGTTTTCATCGGTTTTAGTCAACTTAATGATCACCGGGCCATTTTTCCCTTTGGCGGCCAGATGGACGTGTGCCATGGTACCCTTAATGTTTTTCGTGATGACGCTCCCTGATATGGCTCCATCCTTATCTATGTTGAACTCGCCCATTCCTGAGGCTTGGGTACTCACCGCAGGAACTTCTTGTGCTCCTTCAAGTTGAATCTTGATGGTTTGAGCAGATACAGATAATGTCCATAAGCTGATTAATATTCCTGCAATGAGCTTCATCATGGATAGATGTATTTTCATAGTATTTCCTTTTTTGTAGTTAAAAAACCAAATAAACTCGATAACAAGAGAGGTGTTGAGGCAACTTCATGCCATGCATATCATTTTACTATACGTGAATTTTGACATTATTTTTATGAATTTGTTTAATAAGAAGAGAGAGGAATTTTTTTAATAGAGCAATGAAATGAATGAGTTACTTATGCTTGTATTGTGTAGAAGAATAAGCACGGGTTACTTCAGGAGAGCGTAGGCTTTTATGTTTTGTTTTGCGTCCGGTAACGCGTTCTCGCCATATTTTGTAGGAGTTCTGCTTTAATTGTTGCCGCATCAGCGCTTTGACCTGTTTCTCCGGCATATTGAATTGTTTTTCAATGGCCTCAAAGGGGGTTCGATCCTCCCATGCCATTTCAATTATTCTTGATATTTCTTCTTCTGTCATAGTCATTAAGTTATGATAAACACAATTTACAATTGATGAATCAAATCTATTAAATTACTATGTTAATCATTTCACAGCCATTTCGTGCACTGGTGATCGGTTCATCAGGAACCCTCGGACACAGTTTCGTTAAAACTCTGCAACAGCATCATGACTGTAAGGAAGTTTTGGAGCTCAGTCGACAAACTGTTCCCAATATTGATTATCAAGAACCCAAAACAATTGTTACGGCTTTTGACCATTTTAAATATCAACCCCCTTTCCAGCTAATTATTAATACCATTGGCGTGTTACATACATCAGAGTGGATGCCTGAAAAAAGACTCAAAGATCTTAACGAAGTTCAATTAAGAGAGCAGTTTTTAGTGAATACCATTGGACCTGCTTTAACTATTCAGCAATTTAGTCAACTAATGGATCCCCGAGGTGGAGTTTTTGTATGCTTGTCCGCGAAGGTAGGCAGTATTAGTGATAATCGCTTAGGGGGCTGGTATAGTTACCGTGCTTCCAAAGCGGCCTTGAATATGCTCATTAAAACTGCCGCTATTGAGTTAAAAAGAACACAGCCCAACATGGCGCTCGTTGCAATGCACCCCGGTACGGTGAAGTCACCCCTCTCTCAACCTTTTCGTGGCAACGAAATAGGGAGAGATCCTGACCAGGCTGCCCAAGAGATCTTGTCGGTTATACTGTCACTGTCCCTTGAAGACAGCGGATCATTTAAAAGTTATAGCGGTGAAAACCTGCCATGGTAGAGAGGTTACATGGTTTTGGTCAGGAAGCACATTAACGGATAAAAAGCAGATTATTATATTATTTAGGCGTATAATAATCGCTACTAACCAAAGGAAGTTAACACGGGAAGCAACCTCCCTCTTCCTGTTTAAGAGAGCTGTTTTATGGGTTCTCTTTTTTTTGTTAATTTCCCCAACCATGATGCAACAGTCTTCTCCAGACCAATTAGTTTGGTTGTTTAATTTCTATTAAAATTTCATTACGTCTAAACATGGGTAGTGTCCAGGGCGGGTTGTAACGCGCCAATTGAGGTAATCCCACCATTGTATAGTGGTGTTGGGTTGCCCAGTGAAGAGTCTCATTAATTTTTGTCTGAATGGTTGACTCGCTATTAAAACCAGAATAGCGATTGACCACATAGTAGCGTTGTGGCACCACTTTTAATTGAACGGCAGGATTGTTAGGTTGGGGAATGTTATCTAAGGTGTATGGTTGAGGCATGACAAAACTCACGTACCAAGAGGTAGTCTCAGTAAAGGTGTGTTCGCTGTCTTGCGGGGTCACAGTAACTGGGGCAGTCATGGTGATCTTTGCTGATTGAGGAGTAACAATGACTGGCGCTGTCATAGGGATTTTCTGGGAATCTTTGCCGTTGGGCAGATGGTTATTGCCGAAAATATAATCAGCAATTGTTCTAAAGCCCTGCCTTGACGCATCATTCATGGAGCCCGAAACGTGTGTTTCTGCAATCAGCATGGGACTGTACTGACGAACCTCGAAGTTGTCTTGAGTTAATATCACTTGATAGGAAGGTTGCTCAGTGGCCATGACTAGCTCTATCCTAAAAAAAGTAAAACAAATGAGTAGTGTAAACAGTATTTTCTCATGCATAGGAACATTCTTTAGTGACTGAATACTCCTTTGACTTGCCTCAGTGAGAATAAGTTGCTGCATGATTTATGGCTTTATTTATTCCGTGAGAAAGCCCCCTTGTTAGTAATACACAGAGTACGCATTTTGATGAAGGTGATAGGTACACCAAAGGGGAAAAACACAATGGCACCAATCACCCAATAAAAGGAATTTTTCTTTAACAGATTAGCCAGTTTTGCCAGGAAAAATAAAAATACAACATTACTGAATATCATGACCACTATGTCTGCGGTGAGTAAGACTCCATCAACAACTAATATACCTACTAAGGGCAGTGTAAAAGCAATAAGAGAATACAGAAGATAACGATAAGTTTTCATTATTTCTGTTTGTTCTTGTCTATTTCTTTTAAACATTGCTTTTTTTACTCAATCTCAGTAAGACAATATTTCCAACTAGATAGTTAACTGCTATGCGTGAAAGCGTTTTCTAGTAAATGGGCATAACTAAGTAAACGTTTATCCTCATGCAAAGCACCAATCACCGTTAGACCCAGTGGTAACTTTCTGAGGCTATAGCCAATGGGTAAATGGCATGTGGGATTACCCAATAGCGTCCACAGACGGCTCATAATTGGGTTGCCGGTGTTGTCTAACCCATCGGGTGCTTCGCCAAGGGTGCTGGGTGCAATCAGAATATCCACTTCATTAAACAGTTGAGCCATTTTCTCCTGGCCAAGTCGTTGTTGTTCAAAGGCCGCTTGAACCTCATCGTCTCCGATGGCCATACCCTTTTTAATATACTCACCGAGTTTTGGGCTGAGGCTAGCGCTTGCTTGCTGCCATTCAGGGGCGAGCGAGGAGGCCATTTCATGATACATAATCGTTTCTTGTGCTTGGGTGAGTTGCTCGCCCAGCTCTTTGAGGTGAATGGGCTTCAGGGTGAAACCCTGCTTAATTAAAATTTGCTTGGCAAGATCGAGTACTCTTTTTGCATCATAAGTAATCTCTGCCCAAAGCGGTTCTTCAAGAAAGCCTATAACTGGTGGGTTGATAGTGAAATCCATTAATTCATGACCAATTAGGCAGCCCACAGCATACGCCACATCATCCACCCTGAGCCCCATCATGCCCAGCGTATCAAGACTGGGGCTGAGGGGTTTAACACCCTGCATAGTAAGTAATCCATAGCTCGGCTTATAGCCCACTACCCCACAAAAAGCAGCAGGACGGGTAATGGATGCGGCCGTTTGGGTGGCGAAGGCAAGGGGGGTCATGGCGCAGGCCACTGCCGCAGCCGAGCCGCTTGAGGATCCTCCGGGGGTCACGGTCACATCTATATTAAGAGAAACTGGATTGATGGTGGGTCCCGGGTTTAAAAACGCAAATTCTGTAGTGACTGTTTTACCCAGGATAATGCCACCTAGGTCAAGATAGCGTTCAACGATGGCAGCATTTTCTTGAGGTTGATAGCCTTCGTAGAGACTCGATCCGTAGGAGGTAGGAAGATGCTTGGTATTAATGAGATCTTTCACACCAATTGGGATACCTGCTAAGGGGTAAGATTGCAAGTCCAGCGCTACTTCAAAGCGCTCTAGCTGTCTTTTAATATCCTCAGGGTTAAGGGTTTTCCAAGCATGAATTTTAGGCTCAATATGTTCAATACCAGTATAGTAGGCTTGAATAATTTCGTGAGGAGTGATGTCACCAGACTGAACCTGGGAGACTAACTGACGGACAGATAATGGAACAATGTCTTGAAGGGTTTTCATGGTTGGCTAACAATCATTATAAAAATTCAATTATATCGACTTTTATAGACTACTCATTTTATTTTAGTTGTAGTGCATTGATTTTTTTAATCAGGTTTTGTTGTCGATAACGAATGGCTCTGGGTGTCAGTAAATATAGTTCTGATAACTCTTTTATGCTTAACGACAGGGATAGAGACAGAAAATTCTTTTCCTTATCATTGAGCATTAATTGCATCAATTTCTGTTGTTGAAAGTTTCGCTGCTCTGAAGCGTTCTGATCTTCTTCAGCGATGAGTTGAACTAATGGATCATTAGTGAAGTCATGGTGTTGTTGAAACAAATAATCAAGATGATCGTTCATGTCATGATTTTCCGTATCAAGATGATGGGGTAAATTGGATTGGTAAGAGTGAGGATAACGCCGAGCGAGTCCCCACAGTTTTCCCATAATATAGGATTGAAAGCTACCTATCTTTCCATCATAGTTGGTGTGACCACCACAAATTTGCCAACATAACAGCCTGGCTTCCTGTTCAATATCGGATAAAGATAAGGTACATTGACGTTCAATCCTCTTAAAATCAGAGGGATTTAAACTGGTAAATAATTCTAGCCATAGCTCATTCATGCTTGTTTAATATCCTTTGTGAGTTGTTCATTGATGATTTTTTCAATGGCTTGGATTAAAGCTTTTTTAGTTACAAATCCCCTTAACCATAAGGGATTAAGAGGGATAGTGATGGTGGAGCGCGGTACTGGGGTGACTAAGCTCTCTCTATGGCTTGTGGTGATTGTATTTAATATAGGGAGTTCTCTTTGGGGATCAGACTCTTTATATCGCTGCCTTATTTTTTGGCACAGAGTGGACGTGATCGGGCAAGTATCTGTTAGTAATTGGCGTTGCGCCGGAAGAGGGAGACTTCTGAACACAAGTAATACAGAAATACTTTTTAATCGACCACTTTCAAAGAGGGATCTGTATGGAGCCGTATTAGCCAGAAGATGCGCTTTGACCCAATCATGACGTTTACCTAATACTTCGGAGAGTTGTTGAGTACTGATCCCATCTTGAATTAACTGAATAATGATATCAATACTTTCTATGGCAGTTAATTCTTCTCTAAAGACGTTTTCAGAATATTGCATTAAGCGGGTTAAGGACTGCGAATGAGGATCATCCCGAACGATAATGGGTACCTTTTCAAGGCCCGCATTCTTAGCAGCAATGAGTCTTCGTTCACCACACAAGAGTGTGAAATGTTGAAGACTATTTTGCTTGACTAACAGGGGTTGCAGTAATCCCAATTGTTTAATGTTGTGTGATAGCTCATGGATGGTATCAGTATTAAACAGTTTTCTGGGTTGTAGCGGATCAGGATGAATCCATTGAATGGGTATTTCTTGGGGTAAGGATAGGTGACTCATTGCATCTCTCAAAGAGTGGACTAAGTAATGATTCTAAAATCCTCAAGAAAGACATAGGTAGTGTTGGTCATCCTGAAGCACCTGGGAGAAGCGTCCTAAAATTGTTAGGACATTTATCCCGGGTGAGGGAGGAGTTTAATTATTCAAGGAGCGATTGCGGGCTACGATCATGGGGAGATTAAGTAGTCTTGACCAAGACTGACGACATTTTTCCTGAATGTCCGGGATAAGAGAAGAATCGGCCCACCATTCGTTACTCACAGCAATCAGTAAGTCTGGCTGAGTGATTAAAAACGATAACCAAGGCCATACCAGTAATTGATCGTAACAAATAATGGTGTTTACCTTTACCTGTTCTATTAGGGAAGTGGCTGGCCACCAATGAGCCGGGAAGCTGCTTGTTATGAAGGGATTCCACATAGCAAAGGGCACCGGGAACACCGAATAAAAGAGAGGGATCTTCTGGGCATGACTGTGTTTGATCATGGCCAGTGCATCTTCTGGTTGATGTTTGTGCCATGCTATGACACCTATTAATAGTGTCATCTGGTGAGGCATAATTTGCTCAATGGATAATCTTGTACCGGTAAACCAGTTATTTATAATACTCTCCGGAAGAATAATCATAGTTTTGTCCCGGGGAATTTGATGGAGTAATTTCTTTAAATAGTTAATCTGTCGCGTAGGGCTGACTGTGAGGGGTGTTTGGGTGTCAACACCTATCCAATTAGGAGGCACTCGAGCAGGTGTATAGACTATATTTAAAGACATGATGGTCAGCAGAAGTAAAAAGATCCCTTTAAAATCTGGTTTATCCATAATCCAAAAAGACATTATTGCTAGAACAATGGCGCTGAGTCCGGCTCCTGGAAACCAGAACCCCATGGCATCAATGGGTGAAAGCCAGCCGATCAGCCCCAGGGGTGGAACTGCTTCTAAGAGTAAAATGATTAAAAGATGATAAAAACTCCTATAGAAAATCCAAGGCCAAGCCAGAAGTAGACTACTTGATAACCAACATAAAATTGCCACTAAACTGTGATGTACATGAAAGAAGTTTGCAAACGCGTTAAGTAGTCCAACTGACCCTACTGCAAAATAAATCAAGGCTAAAAAGAAGCGTTGTGTTGCGTTGATCCCTTTTTTAATAATGAGAATAATCAGTGGGGAGACAAGCATGCCTATGCCATGATAGAGCCACAGGCTACCGAGAATGAAACTAACTATTCCTAATAAGCTAATTCTGAATGATGCAGATTGCTTTAACAGTATGGAGCTAATCAAGATAGTAACCAATCCCATCGCCTGCGGGATAGCAGATCCGCTGATGCTGACGCACTATTAAGCGACTCTTGGAGCTAAACTGGCAGGATAATAAGAGGTTACTGCCCGTGGGATTCATTTGGTTCCAATGAGCTAACTGTGACAGGGAGGCTGATAAATTATTATTTTGTAATGGTCGATTTATTTCTAAGACAACACTTATCACGGACAGAGTCGTTACCACCATGAGTAATAGCAAGTGAAGGTTTGAGAAGGTTTTCTGCTGACTAGTTGGCTCAGAGTTATGATTGTGAGTGTCCATCTGAGAGGGCTTAACAAGCGTTAACTCTTTTAAGAGATGCAGTTGTTTCTCATGGAGTGCTTCTATCTGCTTAATAAGGTGTGGATGTGATGCGTTGGGGGAACCCCTAAGGGAAGAAGTATAATGATAAAAAAAGGCAATCACTCCCCAGAATGGGTCGTCATCATAGATTCTTAAGGTATCACGTAAGCGCAATTGGTCCTGTTGTTCTTGATCGGTTAACGGCCGGCCTAAAAATGCTTGCCATACTTCTTCTCGTATAGTCATAAGGATGGGATAGAATCAATAGCCAAAAGAGTTTTGTGGATTTGGTAGCGGAAAGTATTCAGCGACAGATGGTAGCCAAAGCTAAGATTCATGTCCTGAATGCCAAGTTCAAACCAGAGATTGACGGGCATCCCAGACAAGGTATCACTTAATTGAGGAGTGAGACAGGGGATGACGTGTTCGACCCAACCTTCTTGATGTATATGGTTTTCCTTAAATTGCGAATGATGCCAATAATAAAAATCTGCTGTTCTTCCAAAATATAGATTCAGTAAGATCACTCCCTGTTGATAATTGTTAGGCAACAAACGTTGTCGAGATTGAAGTTGTAGGATGCAGAGGGGACTTTTATTCATTAACCATAAGGTAAGTGTGTTAATTCTCCTCATGATGGCTCCAATTTCATCATAACGTCCTTGTTCCATGAGCCAAAAGCTATGACTAGGACAATGGATAATGGCGCGAGCAGATTGATTATTCTTTAAATAGCGATTGACTTTTCGTTCAATGAATTGCCATCCTTCAATAATGGATAAATCAATCGCATAACAAGGTACTAACTTACCAGAGGGTAAGCGAATGGGGTAGGTGGAAAAATCTTTGTTCGTTAGATCGGCATCAAACAATAGCAAAGGATATTCTTGTTCTTGTAATCCATTTGTCTCAGGGTGCATATAAAAGTCTACCAGTACATGACAGAGCAAAGTTTTCCCTAAGCCACCTTTTGCCCCATCAATCATGTATGTTTTAATCATGTCTGTTGTGAAGATTGATTAAGAGATAAGGATTCTTCGGTAAAGTGAGTTTTGAAAGGAAAGAAGGGTGGGTCATTAGTTATGAATTCTGGTAGAGGAGTGCCAGTTCTTTTTAGCGGTGGCAGTGGATGATCTATTCTTTTTAATATCGGTCGAATAGCAAGATAGGCATCGTACCGACTCAATCCGGATAAGCGAAGATACCAATGATATATCAGTGAACCACTTAATCCTTCATGAAGCATTTTGATGAGTGTCGCGCGATGGGTGGGATGAATATAATTTAATGTTACCCACAGATCTTGAGAAAAAGAATCCTTGGGTAAATCCAGAGGTATAGAAGACAGTGGTTGTGGGTTGCAGTGTTGATTAGTTCTAGTCATGATTGTAGGGGGGTAAAATAAGGGTTTGATTAACAAGGATGGTCAATTCTGTGCCAGCACGAATCTCTAAAGTGGGGGCAATACTGAGGTTTTTTTGTAACAATTGACTGCCTACCATATTGAGTTCATTGGCCGCACTGCCCGCAGCCAATTGGCCGGTGTTAGGAGAGGTCAGCAATGAGCTGTTTTGTGGTTGTGAGAGTTGGGCACCGACGCCCAACACTGAGATCAGCAAAGCACTACTTATTATTCGTCCTGTATGATTATCAGTGAGATCTGTTAATCCAGATTGTCCTTGTTCGTCTGATCCTTCTAGTCCCTTGAGGTTAAAAGTAGAGCCATCGGGAAAAAGTAAACTATTCCACACTATAAATACTCTTCTTTGTCCAAAGGCAAGATGATTATCATAGCGACCAATAAGCTTGGTTCCCTGAGGAATAAGAAGATCATTGGGGTGAAGGGAATCAAAGATGTTTTCACTAATTTGTGCGGTGATGAGGCCTGGCAGATCCGAGTTAATTGCAGTGATTAAAGTGGCATTCAAAATACTTCCGGCTGACAGTTCATGCTTCCCTAAAGGTGGAATAAGGCGACTTGAGGAGAATGTTCCATCGCCAACTTGCGAACTATGTTGAAGAAATTGCTCTTCCTCTGACAGAGGTTTGTTGGGAGAAGCGTTTCTTGGTGTGCCATAGGTGGGGTTAACCGGCAAGGCTGTTATTGATGGATGATCGGTGACAGTGGTCGTTATAGGGGCTGTCAGAGCCTTTTCAAAACTTGTTATATGGTTTTCCAGACGTTGATCATTATGATGATTTAGCCAGCTTTGATGTTCTGTCGCCTTCTCAGCCATAGATGAATTGGGTTGCTGGATTGCGGTGTCTGCGGAATGACTATTTAGAGTATGATCAGATAAGGATGTGAAATCACTCACCACGGGTGGCGGTTGGGGCGGAGGTGCTGTCCCTATTAATGACGGATTGGTGAGGTTGATATCATCAGAAGTAATGGAATGTGTATGACCGGCGCTCACAATACCAAAGACCACAAGAGTGATTAAAATACTGATGATCGTTACGATAATCCATTTTGTACGAGGTAATAATCGCTTCCCCGTGTCTTTAGCAATGGGGATGACTCTGTCCAATTTGTCCTGGGGACCATTAATTAGTCGATTGAGCCAATTTATCATGATTGATCTCTAGTTTAACCAGCTTTCAAATAGGGGTCGCTTCCCTGCATGGATGGTAATAGTCTTCTGATTGTTGCCAGAACCGATGATGAGGTGTGCTTCCTTGAAGAGATGATTGACCACATAATAGTGATGGTTTAATTCATAATTGGTAAGAATTTCCTGACCATTTTCTACTATAAACAATACTGGAGCTTTGCCTTCAATCCAGGCTGTGGGTAATTGAATAAACACTTTACCCAGTGACGAAAATACTCTCTCAGGTAGTGTTTCAGATCCCTCACACCAATAATCAAAATTAATATCTTGGGGATTAACGGAAGGGAGAGTGGCAATATTATCTTTTTGTTGTTCAGTAATTTTTTCTTGTTGATCTAAGACATGCTTAATAATTTCTTCGGGATCATAGAATCCCACCATAGGAATATAATGGTTAGCTGTGGATTGCAAATTCAAATAATAAATTCTGCCGCGATTGGTGGTAATGACTAAGTTAGTGGTTAACTTGTCCTCAGTGGGCTTAATTAACACTACTGCGCGCGTTCCTGCTTCGCCTGTTTGGACTATCCAACGAACAGTATCCCCGAGGGATAGGTTATTAATCTTTTCATGGTCCATTAAATGGATGACGCATAGATGATGAAGAGGGGCACAGTCAATTGTCGGATGAGAGTGAGCATAGGGATAGAGAATCTCACCGGAGTCGGTGGTTAAGCTGGTGGCATTTCCCGTGTGTTGATAATTTAAAGAGGCACTCTCCTCCATGGTGCGAGGGTTATTTTTATTTACTTGAGCCTGGTTTGTTATAGGGTTTTCAGCATAACTCTGGCCAGGCAAGGCCGCGCTCACTAATCCCACAGTGATGAAACAAAGAAATGGTAATGTTTTTTTCATTTAAATCTCCCTAATTACTCAATACTTCAGTCCAACTGAACTGGTTAATAAAGATTCCCAATGGGTTGTAGAGCATAACTTTTGGTTTATTAGTGAGTTCTTGAGATTGGCCAGTGATAATATGGGCCTTCCAATGACTCTCTTTAATTAACTGGAAATGATGGTAGTATTTTTCACTCCAGGTGACTTGCCAGGTGTTTTTACTAATGGGGAGTACACTCATAATGCTAGGATTAATCGTGAGACCGTCTTGATTAAATGGACTATGGGCTTTATACCATTCATCGAGCTGCTCCACTGCATTGGGGCCAATTTGTGCGTACACTCGCTCTAAAATAGCTTTTTGCGCGACGGGCTCGGGTAATACACTGCGTGCTTGCCAAATCCAATTGGCGACCATGGCTTCGGTAATTCTGTTATCAATGCTGTGTGCTGTAACGGGAGAAGCGTAACCGATGGGGGCACCTAATTTGTCTAAGGCAATAACATAGGGTTTAATTTGACTTTGACTGGCAAGCCAGAGAACGCCAAGTATACTTAACATACTTAAAGACACTGCAAAAAAAGCCAACCGTCGCCATTGGCTAGCATGGTGAATTGCATCACCATAGCGTTCATCCCATTCACGGCGGGCGTTTAAATATGGAATGGGGGAAGATGCCATGATGATTGACCTTATACTGAGAGATAGGTCTAATCGCGTACTAAGGAAAATAAATCAATAAAATATTATTTTAAAAAAAGACTAACCATGTTGACTTTAGATGCGATATCTAAAGAGCCAAGTGGCACAACTCATACTACCCATTGCGATGAGTGCAAGAGGCCAAAATTGTGGCCATAAGTCCACCACAGAGTCTCCTTGTAAAAATACCCCCCGTACAATCACTAAAAAATAACGCATTGGATTAATGAGTGTAATCTTCTGAACTAAAGTGGGCATGTTTGCAATAGGAGTAGCAAAACCTGAGAGAATAATGGCGGGCACAAGAAACAAAAAGACACCTAATAAACCCTGTTGCTGAGTTAATGACATGGATGAAATCATTAAACCCACGCCAATGGCTGCCAGAAGAAAAAGGACTAGTCCAATCATGAGTGCAGTAATACTGCCCATAAAAGGGACTTTAAACCAAGTAGTAGCTAACAGGACAACTAATATTCCCTCAAGGCTGCCGATAATTAATCCAGGTATCGCTTTACCTATCAGTATTTCAATGGGTCTGAAGGGAGTGACTAATAACTGATCAAAGGTTCCCTGTTCACGTTCACGGGCCACGGATAGTCCTGTCACAAGTAGCGTAATAACGAGGGTGAGTAAGCTGACAATACCCGGCACAATAAACCAACGTGATAGTAGGTTGGGATTAAACCAAGATCTGATAATGATTTCACTAGGAGCCTTATCCCAGTGGTAGGTTTTAGCCCAAGATTGATTAAACTCAAGAATTATAGTGTTAACGTAATTGAGGGCCAGTGTGGCAGTGTTGGAATTTCTGCCATCAATAATAATTTGTACTTGGGCTGTATGATGACTTAACAGTGTTTTGGTGAAATTATTCGGAATATGAACCACTAAAAGAACCTCTTGTTGGTTGATTAGCCTCGCCACATCACTTTCTTGGGTAATGGTTTTAGTTAAATTAAAACTGGAGGCGCCAACAAAACGATTAAAGAGTTGTCTTGAAGCCAAACCGGAGTCCTCATTGAAGAGGGCAAAGGGGACATGATTTAAATCAAAGGTAGAGGCGTAGCCGAACACCAGTAACTGAATTAATGGCGGGCCAATTAACACAAAACGGCTTTTTTTGTCGCGCAGCAGTGCTAGAAACTCTTTTATAATTAATGCCCATATTCGCGCTAACATTAATCTAACCTCTTGTACGAACGTTTCCAGGTGATTCCTAAAAAAAACATAGCCATTAACAAAAGAGCCAATCCGTTAGTGATCAATATAGGCCATACGTTGCCTGATAAAAAGAGTGTTTGCAGTATCGCCACATAATAGCGGGCAGCCACGATATGGGTAATGGCTTGGATTACAGGAGGCATTGAATGAATATCAAAAATAAATCCTGATAAAATAAAAGCAGGTAAGAAGGTTACGATGATGGCAATTTGCCCCGCCACAAACTGGTTTTTGGCTATACTTGAAATGAAGAGACCCATACCAAGTGCGACCAATAAGAATAAAGCAGAGAACAACAGAAGAAGGGCAAGACTGCCCACTAAAGGAACGCTAAATAGCCACACGGCTAAAGCAACCGACAATAACATTCCCCCCATACCCATAATGAAATAGGGGATTAACTTCCCCAGCAACATCTCGCTCATGGTGACCGGACTGGCCATTAACGCTTCCATAGTGCCGCGTTCCCACTCTCGAGCCACGACGAGCGCTGTCAATAATGCTCCTATTAAAGTCATGATGACGGCAATTAATCCGGGGACTAAGTAGTCTCTACTTCTAAGAGAGGCATTAAACCAAATACGTGATTCTACGCTCACCGGAACAGTTAGTAACTGAGCATGACGTTGAGCATAATGGGTTAGCCAGGTTTGCCAAACACCCGCCAGATATCCTGAGATCAGATGAGCATTGTTTGCATCGGTTCCATTGATCAGTATAGAAACAGGTGCCACTCCGCCATTTAATAATAAACGGCTAAAATCATGACGTAACCACAATATGCCATGCACACGATGATCGATAATAGCTTGTTGTGCATCGTTTATATTGTTAAATGTCAGTGGTGTAAAATATAAAGATTGGTTAAGCCCCGCTATAAAATCGCTGGTTTCATGGTTGTTTTGTTCAACCACAACAGCAATGGGAATGTGATGCGCATCCAAAGAGACTCCATAACCAAAAATAAAGAGTAATACAATGGGTAAAATAAAGGCAATGGCAATGGCTGAGGGATCACGAACAATCTGAATAAATTCTTTATGGATCAGTGCCTGTAAACGTTGCCGATTCATGATGATCTCCGAATCTGTTTTTCATTGTCCTCAATGAGAGTGATAAAAGCCTCTTCCATGCTGGGATGAAGGCTTTGTGGGGTAACAGCCAACTGACGAACCTCAGAGGGGGATCCTTGGGCTAAGATTTCACCTAATGACATTAACACCAAATGATCGCAATATTCGGCCTCATCCATATAGTGAGTAGTGATAAGAATCGTTACTCCCTGTGAGGCCAACAAATTGATATGCTGCCAGAATTCGCGACGTGCTAAAGGGTCAACCCCCGATGTGGGCTCGTCTAAAAAAAGAATGGATGGTTGATGCAGTAGCGCACAGGACAAAGCCAAGCGCTGTTTGATGCCTAACGGTAAATTATCTGTATTCACTTGACGATAGTCTTGCAGTTGAAACTCTTCTATAGCCCAAGCAATTCGTGTTTGTTTACATTGACCTGTTAGGCCATAGGCGGCAGCAAAAAAATTCAGGTTTTGATCGCAACTTAAGTTGCCATATAAAGAAAACTTTTGTGAAACATAGCCCAATCTTGCTCTTGCCTTGGTAGAAGCGTGACGCATATCGATTCCATCAATCAGTAACTTTCCCGTAGTGGCTGGCAACAGGCCACAGAGCATTCTAAAGGTGGTGGTTTTGCCGGCTCCGTTGGCGCCCAGCAAACCAAACACTTCCCCTTTTTTTACCGTAAAAGTAACATTTTTAACTGCTTCAAACTGATTAAATCGTTTACTCAAATGCTCCACAATAATAATCGGTTTGCCCAGCTCAGATTGACCTCCTTCACTAACCAATTCAGTAGAAGAGCTGTGAAGGGTGGGGGCTTGATGAGGGGAGCTCAATAAATCAATAAATGCGTCCTCGAAACGAGGGGGGATGTCTTGCCAACGTTCCGTGTCTTTAAATTGGATGGCTATTGAGGGCTGACATAAAACACGTACCCCTTCAGTGACAATGCGCACATCTTGAATACCAGGACGTGAACGAATTGTTGCTTGAAGTTGTCGTAAAGAGAAATGAGGCGAAGAATCATTGACTAAAAAAGTTCTACCCTGAAGTTTTTTCATTAGATAGTGGGGAGAGTTTTTTTCTAATAATTGACCAGCATTAAGCAAAATTACTTCATCACATTGTTCTGCTTCATCAAAATAAGCGGTACTCATTAGAATAGTTACCTGTTGCTTTTTGAGCTCTTGAATAATATTCCACAATTCTCGTCTGGCAATAGGATCTACCCCTACGGTGGGTTCATCCAACAATAATAGAGCAGGGGTACGAAGCAGGGTGCAAGCCAACCCTAATTTTTGTTTCATCCCTCCCGACAGTGCCCCAGCCCGCCTCTGGCTAAAAGGACCTAATGCGGTCAGTTTAAGTAACTCTTTTTGACGACTAAGACTTTCTTCTTTTGTGAGTCCGTGTAAATCAGCATAGAGCGTGAGATTTTCTTGAACAGTTAACTCTTCATATAAGCCAAATCGTTGAGGCATATACCCTGTAGCTGGTGAGTTGATGTCTTGATTAGGCTTTTTATTATGGCCAAATAGGCGAACCTCCCCTTGGTCAGGAAGGAGAAGTTGGGCGGCAATTCGGATTAAAGTGCTTTTTCCAGATCCGTCCGGGCCAAGAAGCCCTGTTACTTTTCCTGCTGAAATACTCAAACTGAGTTGATGGAGTGCGGGGATTCTATCTTTGCCTCTCGGAAAGGTTTTACTGACTCGATCAAAGAGGAGGGGGGAATTCATCTTTATTTGCTACAAGGGTCATTACCCAAGTGAGAGTTTAATTTATCGGTGAGGTTAATATGAAGAGTGATTGGCATACCCAAGCGTAAACGATGATTGGTATTACAGGCAAATATTCTCACCTGATAAACCAACTGTGTACGGAGTTCTGGTGTTTCAACATTTTTAGGGGTGAACTCCGCCGTGGGAGAAATATAGCCAATCCAACCTGCGAAAGGCTGGTTGGGATAGGAGTCGCTATTAATTTCGGCTGGCATACCTGGATGGATTAAGCCAAGGGATGTTTCAGGGATATAGGCGCGTACCCAAATAGGATTATCTAAGGCGAGTGTCAAAACGGCTGCCTGTGGTGTGACCATGTCACCGGGTTCAAGGATGCGATTTTCAATCACCCCACTCTCCGGGGCATATAAATTCGCATCTAAAAGCTCCTGTTGAGAAAGCGCTAGGGCAGATTGATAAGATTTTAGTTGCTGCTCAGCCGCTTTAATATCTTCTTTACGGGGTCCCTCAAGGGCGAGTTTAAGTGTTTGTTGTGCATGATTAAGATTGGCTTTTGCGGTAATGAATGCGGCCAAAGCGTTGTCTACATTTTGTTTAGGAACATATTGTTTTTTAACCAGTTCTAATTGACGCTCATAGGTGATTTGAGTATTAATTAAATTAGCCTTGGCTGAGGAGACTTCAGAGCGGGCTTGTTCTATTTCCTCGGGGCGAGAACCATTGCGTAATCGATTAAGTAATTGTTGTTGGGCAGCCAATAATGCTTGTTGTTGTTTAATAAGTTCTTGAAATCGTACCGGATCTAACTGAGCTAGCAACTGGCCTTTTTTAACATTATCGCCTTCTTGTACTAAGATGGTTACGATGCGCCCTGTGTCATAGAATGCTGCCTCGACTTGTCGAATATCTACATTGCCATAAAGGGTAATTTGATTGTGTTGATGTGACGATTGTTGCAACCAGTATAAGATGCCTAACGCTATGCATAACAACAGAGTTAAGATCACAAAGATCTTTTTAGGAACTTGAAGCATAATATTCCTTGGTTTTGATGATTGATACCGATAAATTGATTTTATATGGATTTTTGAGATTTAACTTAAAAAAATAGGTAAACTCTTCTTAGTTATTATCTCCCAACAATCAAAACAGGCTGCCGACTATTTAAGCTTAACGATGAGATCGGTTTCTGACGTCAGAAACTACTCTGTATGGTTGATTTTTATCGATACAGATCCAGAGGAGCCGTCATGAGGAAAGTGCCCGGTCAGATGCTGTTGAGAGACGCGATCAAGGATTGTTCCTTCTTTTAATCTGTCTTCTGCCGAGTGAGAGGGATTAGAAGAAGCGGAAGAGATAGGGGTTTTATCCGACAGACGAATACGGTTAGCTAATTCTCCTCCCAAGGTGTTTTTGCCTAAGCCTTGTACTTGTTTGTCTTTAAGTATGTCTTTAATGGCTTGGTGTTGTTGAGGGGCTTGCCCCGTGAGATGATCTTTGGCCATGGATCCAATACTATTTAGACTGTGTTGGGTTGCCGCGGCTACGCCCTGTTGACGCATGAGTTTGGCTCCACTGGCCATTGCTTTGGCTGCTCCAAGAGTTTGATTGGCGAGTCGAACTCCCATAGATAGTCCGCCAGCACCTAAACCCAAAGCTGTTGCTCCGGTAAATACTGAGCTTGTTCCTGTATTGCCAAGACTCAAAGAGGGTTGTCCATGCATCATGGAAGAGGCTAGAGAAGGAATCATGAAACATAGAGCGCCGTAGATAAGTGAAATTGCGGCTGCTGTGAAAAAGCTGCCTGGAGGAGGAGAGCCTGTGCCTGAGGACAGTATTGCCTGTTGTAAATCTTGATTAATCGTCTGGGCCAATGAGGGGCCCAAACCGATGATCAAATATAAAATAAAAAGCTTAACTCCTGTGCTAACTGCATAGCCCAAGTAACGCTCGCCAAAAGAAAGCGTCCAACGTGATCCTAAAAAGCCCAGCATAATCATTCCTCCACCAATAATAAGATAGCTTTCTATAAGAGTAATGAGTAATTGAAGTGAGGCAAAAGCAAAGGCTAGAACAATCAGTAATGCTGCCAGTCCTGCACTGATTGCTGAGAATAAATAACTGCCTAAGGCCTGAAGGCCTAAGGAGGGGCTTCCTAAAGCAAGAATAATTTGATTGGTAATTTGTGGTCCCAAGTTAAATACACCACTAGGGCTCAAGGTGGTGGTTCCGGAAATACTTGCGCCCGCCTGAGAAAAACTACTTAAAATCAAGGGGATCCATTGTGGCGAGAGTGTCAATAGGGTGTAAAAAAATGACAGCGAGATGATTTTAAAGGTCAAGGCACCGAGTAAATCCGAGAGATCATTTTTTCTTAACAGGTAATGCATGCCAGACCAAACAAACTCTATTAATGCTAAACCCGTAAAAAGATGATTAGCGTAAGTAATGGATTGATTCATCCAACCTAAAGAACTGCTTTGATATTGTTGCGCGATTTGATCAAGAGATCCTGCTGCTACGGTTGAAAAAGGCAAGAGGAGAGCAAGGCATATCAATACAGTAACCATGGTATTTTCTGACGTAAATAACCCTAATCAGAGGAATATGAAAGGAAAATAAGGATTAAAACCCGGCTGAGAAGTCTTTTTTAGCTTATTTTAAAAAAACTGCAATATAACTGTGGTATTTTAAAGTGCTTTTTTTAAAATTTCAGATAAAATTCACGGTGAATTAATACTATACGCCAGTGTTATTTAGACTTATTCATTGCGATAAGAGTTATTTTTAATCATTACAACATAAAGAAAAAGTTAATATTTCAATGAATATGGATAAATGGATTAAGGTTTTATTTTTGTACAGTGTATTGTCTTTGGTAAGTCAAGAAGTGTATGCCTTAGAAGATGAAATTCAAGTATATGATGACACCATCAATGCCAAAGGAATCTGGGGTGTTGAAATGCACACTAATACGACCTTAGGTGGCCCGCCTGTTACCCCCAATCCTGGGGAGTTAGCGAATCTACATCAATTAAGAAATACCTATGAATTGAGTTATGGAATTGATGGGCATTTTGAAGCAGGTTTATACCTTCCTTTTGTGCATGAAGCGCAAGGACCTATTGAATTTGCCGGACCCCGAGTGCGGATGAAATGGATTGGAAAAGCGGCACCCCAAGGGGGCTCCTTTTATGGTTTTAATGTTGAACTCTCTGATGTGAAATACCAATTTGAGGCACAGCAACAAGCCATTGAGCTACGTCCCATTATGGGTTTGCGAAATCCAGATTGGTTGATTGCATTTAATCCTGTTTTTGATTACACCACTCGTCCAGGGTTTAGACAACAGGGGCCTATTTTTTCTCCACAACTCAAAGTTGCTCGAACGGTGGCCCAGGGATTACAGATGGGTTTTGAGTTTTATGGTGATGTGGGTCCAGTGGTCCAACCTTATTACTTATATCAACAGGGTAATACTTTATTTGCTGCCATCGATATTGATCGCGGCCCTTGGATAGTGAATGCTGCCGTAGGACGAGGTTTTAATAGTTTCGCTGATGGCTGGACGATTAAGACAATTATTGAAATACCTCATAATTGGTTTCAATGAGACACCTGGTCTCTTTCTTTCTCTTGTGTTTATGTGTTTCTTCTGCCTTGGCGGATTCTGCTTCACTTGCCGATCAAAGTTCAGTTCTTTTTCCTAGTTTGCCAGGGTTTGAACTTCATGGGGATATGACATTGATAGATCAGTGGCATAGTGGTTTTAATCATCGCTTTGCCGATGGCGCCAATTCTTTTTCATCCTCCTTTGAAAACTCTTACTCCTCCGTGGAAGGGCTGGTAGGGGCCTATGATTTTGGTCAAGGAACTAAAATCATTAGCCGGATTGAAATGATTCGTGGCATTCCCTTATCTGGGGCAGGTGGGTTGGCAGCACTGACTAATAATGATGTACAACGAGTGATGTATAACCGCTTTCAAACTTATGTGGCGCTGGCCTATATTTCTCACACCATAGATTTTGGCGGAACTGATAATAATAAAGCCCCAGTGGATGATCCTAATTTAGAGCAACGCCCAGCAAATCAAATGGATCGCTTAAATATTATTTTAGGTAAGGTGGATGTGTTGAGCATGTTTGATCCCAACACCTATGCTCACAAAGGAGATAATCAGTTTCTGAATTGGTGTTTTATGACCTCCTGCGCTTATGATTATGCCGCGGATGCCAGGGGATACACCTACGGTTTAGCCTCTCAATTAGATTGGGGAGATTACTCGCTGAGAGCAGGCTATTTTGCTATGCCAATTTTACCTAATCAGTTAGCTATCGATACTTCTATGGGACACCATTTTGGAGCCAATCTTGAACTTGAGCGTCGCTGGCAAAGTGGTGCTCTGCGTTTTTTGGCCTATCAAGGTAGGATGGATTTAACGAATTATGCTAATTACTTGAATCAAACCGGTGTGTTTGTACAACAGTCTCCTAAATATAACGCCAAACGTGGTGGGGTGGGTCTTAATGTTGAACAAGCTTTATATAAAAACGTGGGTTTTTTTGCTAGAGCATTTCGTGACAGCGGCACCTATGAAAGTATGGCTTTTACTGAGGCGGATGCGAGTCTCTCAGCAGGTTTTTCCTTTGACGGAGAGGCTTGGTCCAGAGAGGGGGACAATGTAGGAGTGGGTTATATTCAAAATCACATCAATAGTGTCAGACAACAGTTTTTAGCCGCAGGCAATTATGATCTATTCATTGGTGACGGTAATCTTTTATATGCCCCGGAGGAAGTACTGGAAACCTATTATCGATATCGTATAAAAAAAGGTATAGAACTCACTGCAGATTGGCAATATATCCAAAACCCTGCCTACAATCAGTATCGTGGTCCCGTTAACGTTTACGCTTTTCGTTTGCATGTAGAGTTCTAAATAACACTCTTAATCGCGACTGGTTAAGAGTTTCCAGTTGTTTTCGACGATTATCATGTCCCCTCCGTTGTTTCCCGGTGGCCGGGAGATGCTCACGGCATAGGGAAACATTGAGATCAGAGTTCTCTCTACTTTGTTCACTCCCGGTCAGGACCCTATGGTTCTCTCATCAAGGTTAGTTGCTAACAGGGCTATCTACAGTCGTCGCGCTATTCGTCCTCCCCCTAAACGGCGAGGATTTTCGAGCAATCTGTTAAAATATGTTTATTTTGTGACGTCATAAAGTATAGGAATAAAGATGCTAAGAGTGAATGCAGATTTTAACGAGCGCGTAGTGGTGGAGACCAATACCTTGCCTTGGATCGCATCCCCTCAGCCTCAGATTAAAAGAAAACCCCTTGATCGTCTCGGTGGCGAAATCGCCCGTGCCACCTCCCTTGTGGTCTATGAACCTCATTCATCCTTTCCAGAACACAGACATGGTGGAGGCGAAGAAATACTGGTGTTGAAGGGGACTTTTTCTGATGAATCAGGTAATTATGGACAAGGAACCTATATAAGAAATCCCCCGGGGACTAAGCATTCTCCATACTCTCCAACGGGATGTATCCTTTTTGTGAAATTGTGGCAGTTCTGTGCTGAAGATAATGAGGTGGTAAGAGTCAATACCCAAGAGATGTCTTGGTATGAAGGATTGGTACCTGGGCTACATGTGCAGCCATTACATGAACATCATGGAATTCATACAGCATTAGTAAATTGGGCCCCTAATACACAGTTTCAAGGGCATAGCCATCCTGGGGGTGAGGAGATTTTTGTCTTAGAGGGAGTTTTTCATGATGAATGGGGAACTTATCCCAAGGGCACATGGATACGAAGCCCCCGTTATAGCCGACATACCCCTTTCACAAAAAGTGAGGGAGCTATGATCTATGTTAAAACAGGACATCTTGGTGCAACTTATTTACCTTTTCCCTCTATAGTTTAAGATAAAGTTCATGGTTTGCTGATCATGGGGTTGCAAAATTACTACGTAAGTTGTGTGGAGATCAAAAGATGTTTATGTTAATTGGGATAGTCATCATTATTGTTTTACTCTTGATATTACTTTTTGCAGGGAAAAAAGATAACTATCCCGATAATAATGCATTCAATACACTTAAGGACGAACTGAATAAATATCAAGGTAATTTAACTGGTCGCCTTGAGACCATGGTGTTGCAGGCCAACCAAGTAGCAGAGAATATTAATTCCTTAAAAACCGAGTTGCAGGAAAAGCTGGATCTAAAACTGACCCAATTATTATCTGAAGCCCGTGATGAAAGAAGAGTAACCACTGAGGCTCAGTCAAAAGTAATCGATGAATTACGTTCTGATTTAAATCAACGCTTATCTTTACTTACACAAACTATTAACGATCAATTGATGGGAACCAGTCAACAGTTAAGGGAAACAATTCAGAAACGACTGGGTGAAATTCAAGAAAGTAATGATAAAAAATTAGAGGAAATGCGCAGAACCGTCGATGAGAAACTGCATGCAACTCTTGAGGAGCGTTTAGGTGAAAAGTTTAAACTGGTTTCAGAGCACCTTGATAAGGTTCATATTGGACTTGGAGAAATGAAAATCCTGGCCGAAGGGGTTGGTGATTTAAAAAAAGTATTCACTAATGTTAAAACAAGAGGTACTTGGGGAGAAGTACAGCTGGGAAGTTTACTTGATCAAGTCTTGACTCAAGAGCAGTATCAAAAAAATGTCATTACTGTTCCGGGTTCCAGTGACCCTGTTGAGTTTGCTATTAAATTGCCCGGTTCAGACAAAGACTCGCAGGTATGGTTACCTATTGATGCCAAATTTCCCATTGAAGATTACCAACGTTTAGTCGATGCTGTTGATCAGGGAGAAATGGACAAGGCTGAGCAATATGGTAAACAACTTGAACGCCGTGTTAAAGAGGAGGCTAAGACTATCCGGCAAAAATATATTCATGTACCCGACACCACGGATTTTGCTATTTTATTCTTACCCACAGAAGGGTTATACGCAGAGGTGCTGCGCCGTCCTGGACTGGTGGATAGTATTCAGAACGAATATCGCATTAGTGTTGCAGGACCAACAACCTTAATGGCAATTTTAAATAGTTTACAGATGGGTTTTCGAACATTGGCCATTGAGCAACGCTCAGCTGAGATATGGAAAACCTTAGGTGCTATTAAATCAGAGTTTTTAAAGTTTGGTGACGTGATAGAGGCTACACGTAAAAAACTTGATCAAGCCACTAAGCAGTTTGATGAAGTGGATCGTCGAACTCGGGTATTAAAAAGAACATTGCGCGATGTGGAAGAGTTACCCTTTGCAGAGGTCCCCTTATTAGATAACCCTGAGGAAACAGATGACTAGCCCTAGTACACGCCTGATTGCTTTTAATAAACCCTACGGTGTACTCAGTCAATTTACTCAAGAGGGTAAATGGCGGGGATTAAAAGATTATATTCAGCTACCTCATTTTTATGCCGCTGGGCGACTTGATGCAGACAGTGAGGGACTATTGCTGCTCACTAATGACGGTAAGTTGCAAGCTAAAATTGCAGACCCGACGTTTAAACTAGAAAAAACCTATTGGATTCAAGTGGAAGGAATGCCAACAGAGAAAGATCTTGAAACTTTGCGGCAAGGAGTTAAATTAAAAGATGGCTTAGCTCAAGCGGTGAGAGTAAAGTTACTTGATATTCCTGATCCTTGGCCGAGACATCCACCAATACGTTTTCGTCAAAATATTCCTACCTCTTGGATAGAAGTAGTGATTACAGAGGGACGTAATCGACAAGTCCGCCGTATGAGTGCAGCAGTGGGTTTTCCTACTTTACGGTTAATCAGAGTAGCCATAGGCCCTTATGGTATGAATGGATTAGAGCAGGGTTCTTGGCGTGAAGAGAAAATATCTCTTCTTTATTGATCTCATATCGTGAATTGTGGTGATGACTAAACTTTTTTGTTGTTCACAGTGCGGTAATTTTAGGGGCTTATTTCCTACTTATTGCGAATTTTGTGGCTCAGAGGAGTTGCCCACGGCTCACACCTCTTACATTAAAATTGACCTTGAGCGGGGTCAACCCACAGTTGAAGAGGCGATCGATTTTTTTGAAGGTTACTTGATTCGTGCAGAAGAGCTGAAGGTGCGTGCACTGTTAGTTCTTCATGGCTATGGCAGTTCAGGGCAGGGTGGATATATCCGAAGACGTTTTAGAGAACTGCTGTTGACCAACGAATGGGCTAATCGTGTTAATGAATATATTTTTGGAGAAGAATGTAAACATCTCACTGGCTTAAAGCTGTCGGCCTTACTGAGAAAAGAATTAAATAAGGAAAGGTTTATCAATAATCCCGGCTGTACATTGTTACTTCTTAAGCATATTGAGCTTAGGTTTTAAGAGTGAATCTTTGATACTGTCAAAGGGAATTTTTGTGCTTGTTTTTTAGCGGTCACATGAATCTTATTTTTACCTTTGGCTTCTAGCGTGAGTTTTTTAACATCCTTAGCTAACTCGGGATGTTTCTCAGCTAAAGCTGAGGGTAATTGCGCATAACCCATAGTGGTTATACTAATGAGCAATAAAGATGACAGAAATTTTACAGCTTTCATATTTGAATCCTTTCATTTTTTTAAATGCACACTTTGGTTAACGTATTAAAGAGGCAATTGGTTGATTCTATATTTGAAAAAAAATGTTAATAAAATTAATTACGGATAATCTTGTCGAGTGGGTCTTACCATAATATTTGAGACATGAATATGTGGAGGTTGGTTCAAAGAAAATACAATCGTGTTAGCAATATCTATGGGTTGTAATAATGGACCAAATTTCTCGTTAAAGATATCTGTCACATCGTCTTTATAACCAGCAGCCTCTTGAAAACCACTGACTACCACTCCTGGTTCAATCAAGGTAACTCTTACCCCCTTGGGACCAATTTCACGTCGTAAACTTTCTGTTAAACAATGAACCGCAAACTTTGTCGCGCTGTAGGTGGCGCCAAAGGGAGAGATATGTCTACCCACTACTGAACCAATAACAACAATATCGGCTGCTCGGTGAGGGAAGTGAGCAGATTGCACGTCAACCATGCGTCTTGCGGCCTGTTGCAATAATTGAGCAGCTCCAGAAACATTCAGCTTTAAAATAGCGTCAAATTGGGAAAGATCGGCATCTTTAACCGAGCCACTTAATCCTCGACCTGCGTTGACAATGACCGCATCAACAGGCGCCTTAAAATGGTTAAGGGCTGTATTAAACATGTCTTCTAAATGTTTATCATCAGAGGCGTCTCCAGATACACCAATGAAGTTCTTACCAAGAGACTGTGACAGTGCAGTTAATTTATCTTGACTGCGCGCATCACCAATCACGCGGTGACCTTCTTTTATCAGTAATTCTGCGGTGGCTTGACCAATTCCAGAGGAAACTCCAGTGATGAGTACAACTCTTGAGTAATTTGACATGGTTTTACCTTAAATGCTTAGTACGCTTCCTTACTAATATAGTAAGCTTCTTTTTTGCTTAAGGCAAGATTAATTCTAAAAAAATTTTTACTCATTTTAACTCAATGTTTTTTAACACTATTATAGTTAATAAGAGGAAGAATATTGATTATTACTATTAATCCAAGTCTCGCCGTTAATTCTGTCCTGCTGTATTTGATTGGCTTGATTGCTCAAAGCGTTCATCATTACCTGATTACCGGACATAATATCCTGCCGCAAAAATTGCATTTGATTAACCAGTAATCCGGAAATTTGATTCCCTGCTTGCAGAACCTGCATTCTGCCCACGGCGTTTTGACTAAGCTGTTGAACGCTGGTTAGGGCTTGTTGCTCATTAACAAATTGACTGCTCTCTAAACCATATTGATTAAGTAGAGTACTGACTTGGCTCAGGAGATTACCGGTCCACTGCTGTAATCGTTGACTGTATTGTTGAAGTGGTTGAGAAGGGATGCCATAAATCTGACTGGCATTATCGTAGGTGTTAAGGGTCGAGTAAGTGAGTCCCTTAGCTGAACCCATTAAATTAATTAATTGCGACAATTGTCCTGAAACATTGGGCCACATTTGATCAGGTAAAGAGGTTAAGTTTTTCACTTGATTGGTGATCTGTTGTAATTGTTGGCTCGTTTGCGTGACAGCCTCTGAGAGTTGATTTACAGCGGTAGCCTCCTGCACCATTTGTTCGGGTAAGGTGGCTCCCGCTATGGAAGCTATAGGCCCTCCGCCACCAAAGGATAGAGCAGGGAAACAACTTAAGCATATTAATAGGATGACGCTAACGCAGGTCATGCTCTCTTAACCAATGTTGTGCAGCATGAGAGAGTTGCTTGCTCTGTAACCAGTGATAAGGCCACATATGGCCCCATTGTGCTTCTAGCTCTGTTATTTGTTGACGACATTTTTTATCCGCTACGCCCATAAAAGCTAATTCCACCTCAGATAAACCCAATTCAAATAACCGTTTTCCCTCTGGGTGCACCATGTAATATTGTTTTTTTTGTACAGCTTGACTCAGAATTGAAATTTGTCTTTCATTCAAACCAATTTTTTCATACAAGGGTTTGATCGATGGCGTGTTAGCCTCTCGATTAGGCAACAAAATTTTAGTTGGACAGGATTCCAGTATTAATTCAAGCAGACCCGATTGATGAAAATCGCTTAGACTTTGTGTTGCAAAAATAACGGCAACATTTAATTTACGTAATGTTTTTAACCATTCCCTAAACACTTGCCTAAAATGGGGATGATCAAGTACTACCCAAGCTTCATCTAATATAATTAGAGTAGGTTCACCATTGAAACTGCGTTGTAGACGATGAAAAAGGTAGGTCAAAGTGGGTAAAACTATCTTCTCATCGCGCTGTAATAAGCCCTCCATTTCAAACACCTGAAAAGGGTTATCCTGGAAAAAGTCTTTATCACCATCAAAAATATCTCCCGCAACTCCTTGTAGGGTATAAAAATGTAATGCCTGACGTAGATCCGTATTTTGTATTAGTGTGACAAGATGAGTTAGTGTCCTCTCAGAGCTTAATGTACTACTCATCTGTAATTGTTTTAAGGCGTGATAAATTTCCTCTCGACGTTTGGCATTTAATACTACTCCCTGTAATTGACAGAGTAATTCAAGCCAATCTTGTAAAAAGCCAATTTCGTTATTGTCATGTAAATCACTAAGTGGGCAAAGACGCTTATCTGACTGATGAAACGTCAGGTTGTGGTGTATTCCGCCGCACGCCTTAACCAGAGTCTGAGCTGAATATCCTTTATCAAAAACATAGACTTGGGCCTTCGGGTAACGAAATTGTTGCGCCATTAAAAAGCATAATAGTGTGGATTTGCCAGACCCCGTGGGGCCTAAAATAAGGCTATGCCCAACATCCTCAGCATGTAAATTAAGCCGAAATGGCGTGGCGCCCGTGGTCACCGTCAAGGCTAAGGCAGGGCTTGAGGCGGGATAGAGTGGATTAGGATGGTACTCTGATCCTGCCCAGACAGAGGTGAGGGGTAATAAATGACATAAATTCATCGTATTCAGCAAAGGGCGTCTTACATTTGCAAAATAATTACCGGGCATAGAACCTAACCAGGCTTCCATAGCATTGATATGCTCTAAACGTGCACTGAATCCTTGTTGATGAACCAGTTTCATGAGTAGCCGTGTTTTTTCGATTAATACGTTTTCATCGGGGTGACTCACGATTAGTACGGCAGTGAAGTAGCCATACTTAACCAATCCACTATTCACTTCAGTGAGTGCAGCCACGGCTTCACTAGCCATATCGTCTGCATCATGATTGACATGAGTCGCTTCGCCACCGGCTTGCTCTCGTAATACATTAAGCGCACTTTTTCTTTTCTGACTCCAACGTGCTCGATAATGATTTAATGCTTTCAGGGCATTTTCTTGACCCAGATATATAAATCTTGAACTCCAGCGGTAGGAGAGCTCTTGACGCGATAAAAAATCCATTAAGCCTGGGTAAGAATGAGCGGGGTAGCCTTCTAGGGCTATGATTTGCCTAGGAATGTGATCAATTCGTGGCATAAACCCGGTTTCAATATCGGCACAGCCTATTATGCTATCAAGAAAAAATGGGATTTCTGGGAGGAGTAACGACCGAGATTCCTGATATACACAAAAATTTAAATAATCCAACAGCTCGCTTTTCATCCCTTTACCATACTCAACCTCAGTGAGTCGATGAAGCTGTATAACATGACTTAAACGGTCCTCAATTTGTTTGATTTTTTCACTAAACACATTAAGGAAATAGTTAGCGTCTCCCTCGTTTTCTTGATTCATAAATAATAGATTAGCCCTTCGGGATCCGTTAACGGGGGGATGCCATGTTAACGTAAAAAAACTGTCGTTGATGAAACGATGGGGGGTATCTCTAAATTGTTCAATTCTGACTGCTTCGATGAGTTCAGTGGTGGCATCAGGAAAAGCGCCTGGATGGGTAGTTAATTGAGCAGGTACTCGAAACACATCACAATGAATCATCCAGCCCTCTTCAAGTGATAAAATTTGATTTATATGGCCGGTCATCCAATTCATTTCACTAGCACTCGCAGAATCTAAGTCAGGCCCCTGAAAGCGCCAACCCGCCAAGTATCCTCCACTTTTAGTGAGGATGATCCCAGGTGCCACCAATCCTGCCCAAGGAAGTAGGTCTGTGGCACTTAATTTTCTCCGTCTAAAGGCGTTGAGTGACCACATGTTAAAGCCATCTTGAAGTATAGGAAAATGGGTCGGTGTGGGCTAAATAGTGCTTTTGGTAACGTAAGTGTCTTAAAGTAATACGACTTAATTGGGGGTCATGGCGTGCTGCTTCACTAATTAACGTTTGCCCTGTTACCCACAATATGATGCCGATAATCAAAGACCAGAAATGGGGCAATGAAACAATAAAAATGCCACAAATAATCATTAGCATGAGTGATAAGTGCCTCTCTCCACCCATAATCAGTAAAGGACGGTTCAAAGCCCGGTAGAGGGGGATGGATTGATATGGCTGCTCACTCTCTCTCATGATACCAATGCACCAGTTAAACCTAAGGCCATTAAAAAGTTATTTCCCAAAACAATCATTGCTACACCTAGCACCACAAATAACGCCCTTTTTGCAATTCCTCCTAGTTCTTCACCAAACACGAGGGCGGCGCCTGTGGCGAGGAAAGCAATGACGCTGATACCTGTAGCTACGGGTCCTGTTAAATCGTCCTGTAAGGTTTTAATCGGGGTATCCCAAGGCAGTCCTCCCATGGTAGTTGCATGGCTAGTTAGGGGTAACCAAAGAGCACTTATTAGAAGGGGTAAGCAAAGGGTTTTTTGTAAACGATGAATCATATTCAGCTCCAGAGAAAAGATCATAATTAATCAGTTGTGGAGGAAAAAAATCATAATTTTCTAAGTGATACTGCTCTGAGCTATATTCGGTACAGTATTTCATTTCACATACCTGTCGTCCTTGAATAGTTTTATTCATCACAATAATTAAATCTATGCTGTGAGCGATCAATTGTCGATTTATTGAAGTACCTCCTTCTTCAATGAGTTGCTCTAGACGAAATAAAGCACCCTGCGCATCGTTAGCATGCAATGTTGAGATTCCTCCAGGGTGGCCGGTGTTCCATGCTTTGAGTAAAGCTAAGGCTTCGCTACCTCGTACTTCGCCCACAATGATTCGATCAGGACGTAACCTCAGTGTTGTTTTAAGTAAGCGAGTTAAAGAGATATCGTTCGCTGTCGTCATTGAAACAGAGTTAGCGTTATGAAGCTTAATTTCCGGAGTATCTTCTAAAAGAATTAATCGCTCTTTAGGATAGCGTTGTTGTATTTCATTGAGGAGTGCATAGGCCAGAGTGGTTTTACCACTGCCGGTTCCCCCCACCACTAGAATATTGTGATGTGCTGTTAATGCATGGATCATTTGGTCATGTTGATGAAGCGTCATGATGCCTTGATGAATATAGTCAATTAAAGCAATGGGGCGACTCAATGATTTTCTGATGGAAAATATTGGCTGCTGTACTAAGGGTGGAATGACAGCTTCAAAGCGCGCATGATTAAAAGGCAATTCACATTCAAGAATGGGGGTGTCATGATCCACTTTGGTTTTTTTTAAACTAGCTAAGGTTTCAATGGCTAATTGAACTTGGAGAAGATTCAGTTTTTCTTTTTTGCATAATCCTTCGCTACGATGGTCAACCCATAGATGGCCATCGGTGTTAAAGAGTAATTCCGTTATATTAGGATCATTGAGATAAGTTAAAACAATGTCACCAAGATATTTTTGTAGTGCACTAAATTGTCTTGAATGAAACTCTTGAAGTTGACTTTCCATGTTGAGTCCATGATTGAAGGAAAAATAAGAATTGGTTTAGCGATAGCCAACACATCTGTCATTGATATAGGACCAACATAGCGTGAATCTAATGAAAGAGTGGGTAGATGACTGCCATATACCCAATACTGATTAGCGCTTAAGGTAAGATGATGAAGAGGAAAATACTGTTTCGTGGGGTAAGGCTTGCTCTGTGGTAGTAAATATTGATTAATGAATACTCCATTAGACTCTAAGCTAATTCGGTCCCCAGGCACGCCAACAACCGTCTTGATGAGACATGGTGTACATCTAGAGTGCAGAAGGGGAGTGATGACACGATGACACACTAGTATGTGGTCGCCATGATGTAGGGTATTGTGTAATGCACTGATTTGCCAAATCCCGATTGCCTCAGAACTGGTAAAGTTAAAACGATAGTCTGAAATAATGCATATCCCCATGATGAGGATAGGGCTACTCATGAGATAAAATTTGTATAGGGGTTTCATTAGGATTGACCAATATCAAGCTTGGCGGCAGGTAACAGTCTGTAATAGAACAGCTGTTCTTCAAAATAGCGAATTTTGTTAGCAAAAATTGGTGCATGGCCGGTGACCATTACGAGCGCATGCTCTGGAGACAGGCGCATAGCCTCATCGGCAGTGAGCAAAGGACGTCCTGAATAATGTATGCTTTGGGAGGTATGGTTTAACATCATCGCAAAGCGTGACCCTGAGTACTGCTGTTGAGATTGTCCTAAGGTGGTATTGCCCAGCATCCGGGATAATAATTCTGCTGTCTCAATTTTGTTAGGTGCGTAGGCCACACGAATGTGGCAATTACTTATGATAGATTCTTCTCTACCGTAGGCGGTATGCAACTGACTAATGTCTTGGACAATTAATAGGGCTTTTAGTCCATAGCCAGCAATAAATGCCAGAGACTCTTGAAAAATATCTAATTTACCAAGACTTGGGAATTCATCAAGTAGTAATAATAGTCGGTGATGGTACTGACTTTTACCTTGACCTGTCCCATCAAAATACATTTTTTCCGTAAGGCGTCTTACCACTTGATTGATGATCAAGCGAATTAAAGGTTTTAATCGATCTTTGTCGGAGGGAGGGACGATGAGGTAGAGTGTGGTGGTTTCTTGCATAAGGCTTTCTAGTGTAAAGTCAGAATGTCTTGTGTGTTGAGCTATCACTTCATCTTTGTATAATGAAAGAAAAGACAATGCGGTGGATAGGACGCCCGATGCTTCATTAGGAGCTTTATTGAGAAAGCTTTGGGTTGACTGCATGACTAGGGGGTGAGGAGAGTGTCCAAGATGGTGAGTATTTTGTATCTCTCTCATCACTTGCTCGATACTTTTTCCCGGTGTTGAGAGCAAAGATTGAACACGACTCAGGGATTTATCAGTTTCAGCATAGAGTACATGCAAAATCACACCAACTAACAAATCAAAACCTGTCTTGGCCCAATGATCATTGAGCCCGCGTCCGTCTGGATCGACAATCATGGTTGCTATATTCTGCACATCACGGGTTTCAAATTCGCTACCTAACCGAATTTCATTCAAAGGATTAAAACAGTGAGAATCGTGAGAGGTAGGTTCAAACTTCAAGATTCGTTGTTTTAATACCTGTTGTCTATAACCGCTAGTATGATGAAAGTTTTCCCCTTTGATGTCATGAACTAGTGCAGAGGATTGCCAACCCAGTAAAGTAGGTATGACAATACCAATACCCTTGCCGCTGCGGGTGGGCGCGAATACCAAAATATGTTCATCGCCTTGATGTCTTAGATAATGGCGCCCTGTACTATCTTGATAGGATCCCAGATACACGCCATCCTTTTGTTTGCTATCCATTAATCCAGTTGCTATCACTTGTTTTGTTGAGGCCCATCTGGCTGAACCATGATGTGTTTGAAGGTTGCGTAGAATAAAATTGTGTCTTTCATAGCGGTATAGAGTACCAAATAGCCCCATGCATATTAGGCACTTCATGGCAAAATCAGTAGGTAAACTTAAGTTGGTAATGAATAGGTATAGGCTTATCGGCGGGAGATTATTCGGTAGAACAATACCCATTAGCCACCATAGCGAATAGGTCAGTAAGATAAGTTTTACTACATTCATATCACGAGTGGTGGAGAGTGTTGGGGGAGTATTGTGAGAGTTCGTTGACATGTGATGTATTGTTGAGACGAGTTACACGTTGACGGTCTGGAATTGTTGTATCATTTGTTCAATTTGCCATTGTTGGTAAAGAAATTTAGTAGCTTCCAAAGCTTGCTTGATGGCAAGTTCGATACTAACGGTCTCTTTTTTTAGTAATTCTATCCAGTGCGCTGTATAGGATAGATGTTGCTCTTGGGTTTGATCAGGATGTACTGCAGTAAAATGTAGCTCTAACTCACGGCACAGAAGAAAAGCGCCTATTTCAGCGGTAATCTCCTCTATGCAATAAGCGCGACTCCCAAATTGACCGGTTTGGTCACGTGCTAAGCGTTGAATGCTTCCCGAGGCATGTGTTAGTTCATGGGCAAAAGTACTCTCTCGTCCATAGATACTGGTAAACTGATGGGAGAGAGGTAGTTTAATCATATCTAAATGAGGAGAGTAGTAAGCAAGATCAGAGGAAGTTTCGATGACGCTAACCCCGAGTCTCTGAGCGATAATGGGAAGGGGGTTATGGTTTTTGAATTCTGTGATGACAGTGTTGCTCTTTTCTAGAGGAGGAATACCGGAGATTTGTTCGGCATTAAACACCCTGGTAAGTCTATAGCTGATTCTATCTTTAGCAGTCTCTGTGTTTGTTGCAACGCCTTGACCATCTCTGACGTCAGCTTTTATTATTTTTTTGATAGGAAGATATATTACTGTTCCTTTTTGTTGTGATCGTATAGACCAACCCGCTTTATTTGCTTGATTAAAACCCACCCATCTTGGGTCTAGGAAGTGATTAAGCTCTGCTGTGAGTGATAGGTGAAGGGAGTTTATTCCTTGGTAGAATTGCTGGGTCAGCGGATTATAGGGTTTTTGTTGATTTGTTGTTGCTCCTTCATTCCAAGGTTTTTGCCAAGGAGGTAGTTGATTCTTATCGATCAGAAGAAGCAGTTTCTGGACAAACTCCTGCAGGATAATATTCCTTATGTCGCTCATAATTTATACCTAATTCTAAATAAGTACAATCATCATTAGCGGAAAAACCCATCGATTTTATGTTGTTAGTGACGATTTTTTCCTAAAAAATTACATTAATATCTACAGCTAATTATTAATAACTTATTAATTTTAAACAATATTATCTTTTATAAGAAAAACTTATGATTGAAAAAATAGGTTGTAAATTTACTTCTTATAATCCTGCTAACGAATCTTCAGTAAGATAAAGCTTGATAATAATTTGTATAGAAAAAGGTGAACTATGGCGATTTATAATTTTAGTGCTGGACCTGCAGTGCTTCCAGATGTGGTCATTAAACAAGCTCAACAAGAATTAGCAAATTGGCAGGATAGTGGTATGTCTGTGATGGAGATGTCTCATCGCGGTCCAGAATTTATGTCTATTCATGAACAGGCAAAGCAAAATTTAAGAGAATTGTTAAATATTCCCAACAATTACCATATTCTATTTTTGCAAGGTGGGGCCAGCCAACAGTTTTCTATGGTACCCATGAACTTAGCTGCCATGAGTAATGAGGTGGATTATTTACATACGGGTGAATGGTCAAAAAAAGCTATAGCCGAGGCTAAAAAAATAGCGCAGGTAAATATTGTGGCTAACGCAGAGGACAAACATTTTACTTATGTTCCTGATTTTTCCACTTGGACATTAAACCCCCACGCGGCTTACTTACACATTACCCCTAATGAAACCATTGGTGGTGTGGAGTTTTATGATTTACCCCAAACAGGACAAGTCCCAATTGTGGCGGATATGTCCTCCACCATACTCTCACGCCCCTTTGATGTGAGTCGATTTGGACTTATCTATGCGGGTGCGCAAAAAAATATGGGCATTGCCGGATTAACTACGGTGATAATTCGAGAGGACCTCGTTGGTAAGGCTAAAGCCGGAACTCCAGCTATGATGGATTATAAAGTTCATGCTGATAATGACTCCATGTATAACACTCCGCCAGCTTTCTCTATCTATATGGCAGGCTTAGTATTTAAATGGCTACAAGCCAACGGTGGATTAGAGGCGATGGCTAAATTAAACCTTCAAAAAGCGAAGCTGGTCTATGACACTATCGATGCTAGCCAAGACTTTTATCAGTCTCCCGTTGCCATATCTAACCGTTCATGGATGAATATCCCCTTTACTTTACACAATAATGAGTTAGATAAACCCTTCTTGAAGGGGGCTGAAGGGCGTGGCTTGCTACAATTAAAAGGTCATCGCTCTGTTGGGGGTATGCGCGCATCCATTTATAATGCTATGCCAATCGAAGGTGTAGTGGCCTTAACACAGTACATGAAGGAGTTTCAACAGCAAAATGGCTAATATTTTTTCAATTCAAACACTTAACAAAATCTCTCATGATGGCTTAAAGCGCTTTCCTCAACCCCAATACTTAATAGGTAATGAAGTTGAGAAACCGGATGCTATCTTGGTACGCTCGCAAAATATGCATGATATGCCTATCCCAACCTCCGTGATTGCTATAGCCAGAGCTGGGGCAGGAACTAACAATATCCCTATTCCCGTTATGAGTGAGAGGGGGGTCCCCGTATTTAATGCGGCGGGTGCCAATGCTAATGCCGTGAAAGAACTGGTCTTAGCGGGGATGTTAATGGCAGCCAGAAATATTATTCCCTCCCTCCAGTTTACCGCTTCGTTAAGGGGCGATGATGCAACACTTCACCAATTGGTGGAGGAGGGAAAGAAAAGCTTTGTGGGGTCGGAACTCAAGGGGAGATCTCTGGGCGTAGTGGGTTTAGGCGCCATAGGTCGATTGGTAGCAGATATGGCTTTAGCCTTGGGGATGAAAGTGTATGGATTTGATCCTGAAATTACGGTGGATGCTGCCTGGAGTCTGTCTGCGTCCGTTAAAAAATGTAATACCATTGAGGAGCTTTTGCGCCATTGTGATTTTGTTAGCTTACATGTACCGCTCTTACCCGCTACGAGAGGTTTGATGAATGCCCAACGACTTGCCGTCCTGAAAAAAAATGCAATTTTACTAAATTTTTCTCGGGATGCGATTGTCGATACGGAGGCTGTTATAGCGAGTCTTGATAATAAGCATTTACGTTATTATGTCTGTGATTTTCCTGAGGTGAAAATAGCAGGGCATGCACAAGTGATAGCGCTCCCTCATTTGGGCGCTTCCACTAATGAGGCAGAGGAGAACTGTGCTGTGATGGTGGTAGATCAAGTGAGAGACTACCTTGAGCATGGTAATTTAACCAATTCGGTAAACTTCCCAAATCTTTTTATGGCGAGAGAATCAAACCATCGCTTGAGTATTGCACATAATAATGTTCCCAATATGTTAGGACAAATTTCTACCACTCTTGCAAAGGCCTCAGTCAATATTCATAACATGATTAATAAATCCCGAGGGGACTTGGCTTATACCTTAGTAGACAATGACTCACCTATTATTGAGAAAGTAGTGAAAGAGTTAAAGACAATACCTGGTGTATTGTTAGTTCGAAATTTACCTATGTTGGATCTCTAATAGAGGTATTACGCCACTTAAATCCACCCGTGTTAAGGCATGGGTGGCTTCTTTTCTAACAATTGGCTTTGCGTGATAGGCAATACTGATATCGGCTTCCTTCATCATTAATAAATCATTTGCGCCATCGCCAATGGCAACCACTTCTTTTGGTTCTTTTTGATTGTGTAAGTAGTAGTTGAGCCAGTAGGCTTTGGCTTTCGCATCAATGATGTCTCCGACAACTTGACCGGTTAATAAGCCATTCTTTATTTCCAAGGTATTCGCTTTAGAGTAAGTGATATTTAGTTTTTTTTGTAGTTTTTCTGTGAAAAAGTTAAATCCCCCCGACACTAACAAAGTCTCAATACCCTGTTGATGAAAATGTGACAACATGTCTTCTCCTCCAGGAGTGATATGTAACCTTTCCTCATAGACCTGTGATAAGGTGGATTCTGGTAAACCCTTTAATAGACTCACTCGTCGTCTTAAGCTTTCTGGAAAATCTATTTCTCCACGCATAGCGCTTTCTGTGATTGCAGCTACTTGTGATTTTATACCCATAAAATCGGCAATCTCATCAATACACTCTATAGTAATGAGTGTTGAATCCATATCCATGACTATTAAAGATACATTCGATAATTTTCTGGTATCAGGAATGCAAGCAATATCAATAAGATGTTTTTCTGCAATAGTGAGTAAATGATTATTGATCGCTGTAGAAGATAAATAAATCAAATGTTCATTGATTTGATTTATCGGGTAATGAGGAATTAATTCACTGATAAGGGTTTGGCTAAAGGGATGGGAAGATTGTAAAACTGTATAAAAAATTGTCATAAAAACACTACAATAAGGATCAGGGGAAACCCTTATTGTAGCAATAACTCATAATCTAAGTGGTTTGGTTTTTACTTAGTTGCTTAAAAGTCTAACAGTATCGTTGTGGCGGGAGAGCGCAACGGCATAAGTATAGGCACGATGTTGAGCCTGTAACAAACGTCTCTTCTGCTCTTCAATTCGACCTAAATCAAGAGTCCGCTGGTCTTGGTTGAGATGGACTACATCACGCTGATAAACGGATTGTAGTAAAGAGAGTTGTTTTGACTCAAGGATGACATCTTGTATGCTTTGATTATATAAAGCGGTGTACACGTGATTGATATTATGAGGAACGGCTCCGTCTCCTGTGAGGGGCTTTATTTCGTTATATTCATCTTGAATGGCTCGTTGCTTTGCGTCAAAGTTATCAGCATGTGCCATCAATGCACCAAAACTCATGGCAAGAAAAGCCAAGACAAGACCGCTAATACGTAATGATTGGGTTATCATTTAATTCTCCTTAATCAGGTTGGCAGACAGTGAACTTTTAATTATTAAAATGGGAAAATTTCCCATAAGTTCATTGTACTTTACTTGTGGGAAAAAATCCCATAAAATTTACTTATGGTTAGTAAAAAAATAAAACTTGATCCGCAATTGGTATTAAAACAAACGTTGATCATTATGCAGCCTCTGATTTTGTGGCTGTTAAGGTCTGGTGTCCGCCATCCTGAATTTTCTGTGGCAATTAAACAGGTTTTTTTAGAACAAGCCTCGCAAGAATTAACACGCCTTGGCGTAAAACAAACGGATTCTGCTTTAAGTCTTTTGTCTGGTTTACATCGTAAAGATGTGCGCTCTCTTATTCCTGTCCTACAACAATTAGTTGAATCAGGGGGGGATCGACCCCGTGAACTGTTAGGTAAACCTACTCTTCCCTCACAAATTATGACTCGCTGGTTAGCCAGTGGTTGGCAGGATATACTTCCTTTAACAGGAGATAACCGCTCTTTTGAAAAGTTAGTCCGGCAAGTTTCCTCAGATGTCCATCCGCGCTCTGTAATTAATGAATTAGAACGCCTTGGGATGATTGAAGTGGACGAACAGCAAGTCCGTTTAATCCGTGATGCCTTTGTCCCTGATCCCTCTATGGTTGAAGCTGGAAATTTATTAGCGGGTAGTACAGCGGATCATCTTGCTGCTGGCGTCCATAATCTTTCTGACATGAATGATCATAAATTTCTTGAACAGAGTGTTTTTGCCGATGGGCTTACAGAGCAATCCATTATTGAATTAGAAAATCTTGCTAAAGCGCTATGGTTACAAGTGATGAGTTCTTTAATTGAAGCGGCTGTCCCTTTAAGCGATAAAGATGAGCCCAATGGAGGCGACCAAAGAATTCGTATTGGTATGTTTTGTTATAGCGAACCTATTCACTCAAACTCGAACACATTACCAAAAAAAAATAAAAACAATAATAATGAGATGATTTCCAATAAAAACAATAAATCCTCTGATCCGCAATCTGTTGCCAAACGAAATGAAACATCTTAGGGAGTTCAATATGTTTTTCATTCGCTGTCTGCTTAACCGTCACGATTATTCACTTACTGCTTTATTTTTTATCTCTCTTGTATTCTTAAGTTCTTGTGGTGGGGGGGCGGCAGCAGTTGCAGGGGTGGGTAGTGGTGGGACAGGTGTTGTGATTCAAGGGTTGGTGACAGGTTTTGGTAGTGTATTCATTGACGGCACTGAGTATCCTCTTAGTACCACCGCTAATATCAGTGAAACCTTTGATGGTTCTAGTACTTCCTCAGGGTTGTTATCATTGGGGCAGGTGGTAACCGCTACGGTGGATAGTTCCTCTACGGTGGTCTCCGCTGAAATTACACCTGATTTACAAGGTGTCATTACTTATCAACCGACTGCTTTTACCACTGCGGTAAATGGTACATGTGCCGCCTCAACAGACTATTACCTATATGTTTTAAATCAACCAGTTAGAATTGTCACTCAAGCATGTAATACTTCCTTAGGCGTTACAACTGTTTTTAACGAACCCTTTTCGCAATGTACCGCTAACAGTAGCTGTACATTGGGTTCTCCCAATGGATTTGTTAATAGTCTGATTACAGGTGCTGAAGTTAAAGTTCATGGTTTCTGGGTACTTAATCCTTCTACACAAAAGCCTGAGCTCATTGCTACCAGAATTGATGAGTATTACGTCCCCACCAATAGTACGGTTTATTACAACAATCCTGTTGGTGTCAATCAACCAGCCACAAATTATGAACTCAGTGGTATTGTGACCGCGGTGTCTTCCGGTACGGTTCAAATTAATGGTGGCAATGGGGTTAACGGTGGAAATAATACAACAAATAGTTACGGTGGTTCGACGGTCTCTTCTTTGATAGTCCCTAGTACGCTGGCCAATAACCAAGTGGTTTCAATGTTTGTTCCTAGTACTAATTGGCTCAGTTATTTCCCTAGCTCTTATCTCGGTACGGCTTATTCGCCTACTACCGCTCTTGCTGTATCTAACTTAGTCATCCAGTCTGCCACCAGTTTTGCTAATGGTACCAACCCCACTGTTCAGGTAAGTGGCATTATTACCTCACTATCTGGCAATACAGCAATCATTAACGGTACTTCTGTTGTCCTTCCCTCTGGTTGTACATATTGCACTGTAGGGGATTATGTACGTCTGAAAGGAACTAATCATCAAGGTGAGCTGGATGGGGCTACCGTTGAACAGTCATTGCCTTCAAACGAGAGCCTTGCTTCCACCGTCGTTAATTTAAATGGGATTATTGTCTTTCCTGCGCCGGTTAATGGGGTGACGACAATTGTCTTTCAGGGGGTTACCATTAATGCTTCCAATATTAATTTGACGGGATGTATTCCAGGCGCCACGCAACTCGTTCAGGTTAAAGCAAATTTTAATTCCGGCTCGTTACAAGCCAGCAGTGTAACTTGTTCAACTATTTCAAATACTGTTAGCGCTAATACTGTGGCCGATTACGTGGGGATTACCGCTAATTTCTCAAGAAACATTAATCAATTTAACTTCTTAAGCAACAACACTAATTATATTGTTACTTACAATTCTAATACCTATATCGAAAGTGATCTCACGTCTAGTTCAAGTAATATTGAAGTTATTGGTGTTATCACTTCTCTCCCTTCGGCAAATACGCCTGGTGCCATCACTGCGACTTCCTTGAAAAGAACTGAAAACTCGGTACTGTTGAAATCGGAAAGCGATTAATGTGTTGAGGCTAGAGAAAAAAGTAAAAAAAGAACTGGCTGGTGGATTAAATAAATCATTAAACTATGTTGCCCTAATACAGAGAGCGCCTTGATTTTTAGACTTTTTTTATGGTTTAAGAATGGTGCGCTGGCGACACCTATAAAATATAAGCCTAACCAAGGAAACAGAGGGGCGTAATCCTCAGTGGCCGGTTTGAGAGAGTTCAAACCAATCCAATTTAAGTAATTGGGATTCATTACAGATAACTGACACGTATTAGAGATTAACAATATCAGGGTGCCCAACATAGCTAAACTTTTTTTGTTTTCCCTAATGGGGTAGGTCACCATTGTGGCGATTAAAAAAAAATGTATGACCCCAAAATAGATAAAACGATTGCCGAATAAGAAATAAGTGACAATAGAGATAGTCACCGCTGATAAAAAGAGTTTAGTGATTCGTTTTATAAAATGAGTATGATTATTTGGTGCGAATGAAATGCTGACCCCTGAGATAAAGACAAACCAAGCAACAATGACAGTGCGCCAAGTTGTCCAAAATGAACTCTCTAAGATATTAAACTGCGTGTAATGAAAGTAGTTCAAGTCATAACAAAAATGGAAGACTACCATCATACAAATGGCCATACCCCTTAATTCATCAATGAAAAGTAGTCGGGCAATTTTACTGTTGTTGATGTTCGATGGAGATGCCATTGGAGAGTTTGGGTTGGGAATGAAGTGACAGAGTTTCTGAGCGACCTTGACGCTCTATAATGATATGATCGCTAGTCACTGTTTTTAGAAGAATCCCAGCACTAATTTCGTGTCTCTCACGATAGGGTTTAGGTGGGCTGTTATTAATGCTGATGACAGCAATTCCGTGATGCTGGTCGCTGACAATGACCCCATTTAATACTAAGCTGGCGTTAAGTAAGCTTGGCCCAATGAACACATTCTTGGCATCTTGATATACGGTGTTCCCTGGCTTGTCTAAAGGATGGACAGGGATAGGTTGAGGAGGGGGGGCTAACAATAGGCTGGCCCAGTGACCTACTGTGACAGATAGAATTAGTAAGCTGATAAACCAACTAAATTGTTTGGTGAGATCGCTTTTAGAACGTAATTGCCAATTTTTTAGCATCATAATAACTCAAAGAAATGGCTATAATTAACAGGAATAAAGGTAAAATAATGACATTTAGAGTCTATTGTATGGAACGACATCACACTAAGCAACCCGCCTCTTGTCATCAATCAGGCTTTTCTTTGATTGAAATTATGGTGGTCATGATTATCATTGGTATTCTTGCTGCCTTAATTATTCCCCGTGTCATGGATCGTCCTGATCAAGCAAGGCAAATTGCTGCAAAGCAAGATATTGCTACGGTTGTGCAAGCATTAAAGCTTTACCGTCTTGACAATGGCCGCTACCCCACTACTGAGCAGGGGTTAATAGCACTCGTGAAGCTACCAAGCCTTGAACCTGTTCCAAATAACTGGAAGTCCTACTTGGACACTATGCCTAAAGACCCATGGGGTAATCCCTATCAATACCTGAATCCTGGCCAGCATGGCGAAATCGATGTGTGGAGTTCTGGTGCTGATGGTAAAACTGGCGGTGAAGGAAATGATGCAGATATCGGTAATTGGTAACAATAACTCTGGTTTTAGTTTGATTGAGTTGTTGGTTGTACTGGTTATTATGGGTGTTTCCTTTGCTATGGTTACCTTATCGATTCATGTGGCTGATCCATCAACACTTGAAGGAGATGCCAAACGACTGGTGGCAACCATTAACCAAGCTCATGATCTCGAGGATTTGTCAGGCTCTCCCATATGGATGACAATTAATTGTGAGCAATGGCGTTTTTTTGATACCAGTTCGGGTACACAGCAACCCATGAATAAAGAGGAGGTGGCTGGAGGAGAGTTTAAATCTCAATTAAAGAGTATTACCATTAATGAGACAGAGATGGGTTGTACTCAGGAAGGTTCATTAAAATTAGTGATTAATGATGATCCGTCGCCTACTAAATTAATATTAACTACAGACAAGCAATCCTTAATAATTGCTTCCGACTCCTTAGATCGCTTTAGTATTCAATGACCATGAGTAAGAGAGGCTTTACCCTCATTGAAGTATTAATCGCTCTGTTTGTGGTAGCCATCACTTTGGCTGCATCAATGCGTGCACTGAGCGTGGTCACTCGGGTAGGAGGAGATTTGCCACCAAGGTTTGCAGCGCAACTCAGTGCTGATAATGTTCTAGCTAATGCCAACTTGAATGATCAATGGCCAGGGATCGGAGTCTATAAAACCGATTGTTCCCAAGGAGATTGGCTCCTGCGTTGCCAATTAACCGTCAGTGCTACGCCCAACCCCTCTATTCGACGTCTTGAGGTGGTGGTTGTCCAAGATCATGACAATACTGTTTTGGCTACCGTTGTCACGCTAATGGCTAATAGAGGTGGTCATGTTCTCTAAAGCCCATGGATTCACATTAATTGAAGTCATGGTAGCACTCCTTCTAATGGCTATTCTCTCCGTATTATCTTGGCGGGCCCTAGATGCCATGAGTAGAACCAGAGATACGCTAAATAGCCATGGTCAGCAGGATGATCAATTAAAGGCTTTATTTAACCTTTGGGAAAAAGATTGCCATCAGTTGGTGATGGGGGCAGATGGGGTACTTACTGTTCCCGTTTATATGGATAGTAGTGAGACGGTTCTTCTCAAAGAAAAAACCCTGGCTAATGGAGTTCATCGTCCTATAGTGGTGATTTATGAGTTAGAGAATAATCAATTAATTCGATTAGAAAGTCGTGGCTTAAATACTCGTCAAGAGTTGATGCGTGTCTGGAGTAATGCCTTAAATCATCATTTAACAACAGATTTAGGATTATTGAATAGGGAAGTACTCTTAGAATCCGTTGATGCCTTGTCATCGAGTACTTTTTTTGATGGTATGGGTTGGGTGAATAACAGTAATCAATTCAATGCAGCCATAACCTCTCAGAAGCACCCGCGGGAAGTTATCCTACGTGCTTTAGAGCTTTCTGTCTTATTGACGCATCAATCTGAGCCCTTTCATAAAATCGCCTTGACAGGAGTGGATTAAGACATGAGAAGGGAGCGCGGGGCGGCGATTTTAGCGGCACTTTTAGTGGTTGTCCTTGCTACCACTATTGTCGCCGGACTCATGGCTAGCCAAGAAATACGACTTAAATCATTAGATAATCAAAGATTAAGAGATCAAATGAATTGGTTGTCAGAGGGTGCTCTTGATTGGGTTCGCTTAATCTTAAAAGAGGATTTATACCAAACCAAAGCCGTGGATCATCTGGGGGAAGTATGGGCGATTCCCATTAGTGAAACTTCCTTGGCCGACTTTTTGAAAACCAGAGCGTTGTCGGGGACCATGTTTTCCTATGATGAAGAAACTTTCTTTGCTGGCCATATTGTTGATGCGAATGCTCGCTTTAACCTCACATCCTTGATTGATACTGTTAATGATCCAAGACAAGGAGGTTTTCTTATTGCCACGAAAATCAATCTCGAAGCCGTCAATATGTTTGCGAGAATTCTATTACATGTTGGTTTAGATCCCCAACTATCTATGCCTGTTGCTCAATGGCTATTAAACAGCCATCGACCTCTTGGCGAGGAGCAAGATATGCCGCTCCCTATCCTCTCGGTGCCTGACCTGAGAGTCATTATTCCCAGTATCTCCGATAGTCAACTGGCCGCTCTCGAACAACTGGTTGTATTACTTCCTCGGCCTACTCCAATAAATATTAATACAGCCTCTGCTAGGGTATTATCGTTAACTTTAGGAATACCTATTGAGCTCGCGCAACAATTGATTAATGATCGACAGCAAAAGTACTTTGTAGACTATGCTAGTATCGCATCACGTATCAAAGCCAGTATTCCTGCCTGGACACCTGTAACACAAAGAAATGTTGATGTAAAAACGGATTATTTTTTCGTATTAGAGCAACTCAGAAAAAGAGAGTTGATAATACGACGATTTGCACTGATTTCTAGAATTCAGTCAATTAATAATGCAACTCAAGTTTTGCATGTGGGAAATGGCTACCCTTTGGGCTTGACATTTGATGGAGTATAAGAACAATTGAGTCAATTATGGATAAAATTACCGGAGCGAGCTCGGCATCAAGAGGAGGATGCTTTTATCCATGCTCTCGAGTTTGTTCTAACTCAAGATAGCGTTCCCTATAACAGGCTGCAAAGTGGGGAAGCCTATATTGATGAGCTACCTGTTGCCGATGAAGTGATCTTGATCATGTCCGCACGCGATGTCTTGATATTAGAAAAAACCACAGATATCTTAAGTGTATTAACAGGGCAACGTCTCAACCAAGCCTTGCCAAGCTTATTAGAAGATGAAGTTCTTTACTTTGATAGGAACCATGTGGCGATCTGGCGTGACCCTGAGAATTCTGCCCATATGGCCTTTGCTATTACTGATAAAGGTTGGCTGAGACAAGTATTAGGGAAATTTAATGAGATATTTAAACACGTACCAGTGAGAGTGATCCCTGCCAGCTACTTCCAAGAAGTAGGCAGTATAGTCTCTCTCTCAAATGATGATGACCATGCAGGGAATTGGGCCTGTTTCCGCAAAGGGGAACATGAGACCCATCTTATCCCCTTGCAACATAACGACTTTTTAAGTAGTCATCATTTGTCACTGGAGCAGTTAATTCATACGCCACTACTCAATCGGATTAGTCATTTCACTGACCCATACATCAATTTATGTCAGTTTGAATTTGCCGATAAACATTTAGGATGGCGTGCGCTATGGGGGAAGTGGAAGGGAGTATTAATAGTATTGTTTGTCTCACTGATAATTGAAACCTTAGGAATCAATATTTATTGGTTAACTCTTGCATATCAACAGCGTCAGTTGTTACAAGAAGAACGGCAAGTGGCTCAGTTGATTATTCCCCAATTACCTAAGGATATTAATCCTGAATTAGTCCTTCGGCATGAGTGGCAAGTGGCCAATCAGACGGCTCCAACTAGTGATAAAGACTTTATGGTATTGTGTGCAAAATTAGCGCAAATCATGATTCATCAACCCACTGATGCCGTGACAAAAATCAAGTATCATCAAGGAGAGTTAGATGTAACACTGAAGCCTGGTGTTAATATTGATATGGTTAAACAAGATGCGCTAACTAAACGCGTGACTATCAATAGTTTAGGGGGTGGTGTATGGCAGATAAAATAATAAGACGTGTGACTCAAGAAAGTGCCCGTATCTGGTTTGGACTTAATGTTAGGGAAAGAAAGCTGGTATTTTTACTTTTTTGTCTCCTGTCTTGCCTGATTTACTATTTTATTCTCATTGCCCCCGCTCAAATGGGTGTAAGACATTTGAATAATAATCTTATGGTACAGCGACAGACTCTATCTACCATGCATTCAATGGCCCAGGATATGTTAACCCTTCATCAACATCAGCAGGCCATACTCAGAGATCCTAAAAAAATTGAAGAACTTATTTTAGGAATTGCTCAAAAACATGGCTTACAAGGATTACAAGTGACAAATGTGGGTGATGTAAAACATCATCGTTGGCAATTATCAGGAAAAAATATTACCTTTAGCGATTGGATCGCTTTACTCGAGGAGCTCCATCAAAAAACACTGCTAGAGGTGGATGTCCTGACTGCCATTCGATCATTAGAGCCAGGGCAGGTTAATTTAATTGCGGAGCTCCAGGAATAACTGTGACCTCGAAAGTGACAGGGTTATCTTTATTCCTATGTGTATTGGTGACGTTGTTGACTTTCTTGATCAGTTCTCCAGCCACTTACTGGCAGCCAATAGTTAAACAGCTTACCCACGATTCAATCCGTCTGGTAAACGTCACGGGGTCATTGATGAGCGGCAGTGGACAAATTGCCTATACAGTGGGTCCTAATCGTTGGCAAGTGTTGGCAGAGCGAACAAATTGGCACATCACTCCAACCCTTTACGGCTTAAGATTGAGTGTAGAGGATAACAGTCATCGCTTATTTGTGCGACCTCTAACTGTTTTGTTTACGCCACAGAATATCTCTATCGGTGAAGGGGAGAGTGAGTTTCCCATCACCTTGTTACAGGTTTTTGGCGGCCTAACGAGAACACTTAAATTAAGTGGGCAAATGAGAGCCATCTGGCACCCCGTGACTCTTAGTCTGTTGACCTATCAGATTAAAGCCCCCTTTGATTTTGAGGTGACTATGAATAATTTACATTCTGTGGTTTCTCCACTGCCTCAATTAGGATCGTATAAAATTAGTGGAGTACTATCTCAATTAAATGGGCATTTTGAGGTAACCACGTTAACAGGCCCCTTACATATTGAGGGACAGGGAGTCGCGGTAGGACGAGTCATTCAGTTTAACGGACAAGCCCAGGCTGATGTGGGAATGGAAGATCAGTTAATGGGTTTATTATTATTGATGGGTAATATGAACGGAAGAGTCGCCCATCTACATTATTAAAGAGCGAAGAAATGCGTTGGTTAAAAATTATATTCTTATTATTTTCGTTGACTGTATGTCAACTACTTTTTGCCGGACAAGCCAAGACAGATCATAGTGCCGCACAAGCATTGGCTGAGGCGGGTCCTGTTGCGGAGGGAGACTTGATCCGACTAAGCTTCACCGATGCCGATACGCAAGGCGTTATTAGGGCGGTGGGAGAGGCTGTGGGGACCAGTATTTTAGTGGATCCTAGAGTAAAGGGGACGATCACCTTAACCAGTGATCGTCCTTTGACCAAGAAGGAAACTCTCTCGGCATTGGCTGCAACACTGCGTTTACAGGGTTACGCCTTGGTGGAAGCCAGCAATGGATACAAAGTAGTTCCCGAGGCGGATGCTAAGTTACAAGGATCTCAGGTGAGTGTGGACGCCAGTGGCGTGGGCGGTAAAGCACAAATTGCGCCTCAGGGAGATCAGCTACTGACTCAAGTGTTTCGCTTGAAATATGAGTCTGCTAATAATTTAATCCCGGTGTTACGTCCCTTAATTGCCACCAATAACAGTATTACAGCTTATCCTGCTAACAATACTTTAGTCATCACAGATTATGCTGAGAATTTACGCCGTATTCAACGCATTATTCAGGCCATTGATACCCCGTTGTCTAATGAAGTACAAATTATTCCCATTAAAAATGGTTTGGCTATTGATATTGCGGAGTTGATTAATAAACTTGGGCAAATTAAAGGGACGACTAATGAACCTAATTTATTGACCACGGCCATCGCTGATACGCGCACTAATAGTATTGTCTTACGTGCCCCTACGGTGACGCGGGCTAATGAAATTAAAGGATTAATCGAAAAACTAGATACCCAAAGTGCACGACCTGGAAACATATGGGTTGTTCCTTTGAAAAACGCTGAAGCCATTAAGTTGGCGCAAACTTTACGCGGTATTATTTCTATGGATACCAGTATTCTAAGAGCACCTTCCACTCCATCTTTTGCACCAGGTGGTGGCATGGGGGGAATTGCCACAGGAGTGGGCTCTGGTGCAACGGGTGGTACAACAAGCCCGTCCTCCTATACCGGCAACGCCACTGCCAATCCATTGGTTGGTGCGTCAGCCACTGAGGCGAACATAGGACCCGGTGGTGGTGGAGGTGGCTCTGGAGGAGCGGCATCAGGCCATGCTGGAACGCTTCCTGCGGGGATGATACAAGCTGACTCCACGACCAATTCTATTATTATTACAGCTAATGAACAGGTTTATCGTAATTTAAGAAACGTCATAGATAAGCTAGATTCACGGCGCGCTCAGATTTATGTGGAATCGATGATTGTTGAAGTGGCCGATAATAAAGCGCAAGAATTTGGGGTTCAGCTTCAAGGTTTATTGGGAGGCGGTACAACACAAACTTTTGTGGGTACCAGTTTTAATGCCTCCGTTCCGGGCGGTAACATTACCGCTTTGGGAACCAGTGTCGGAGCGTTAACCAGTGCTGGAGCGACGGCAACGAGTACGACTGTGCTTCCGGCTCCGGGAAGTACAGTAGGGGTGATTCATTCTTACAATGGCATACCTACTCTGGCTGGTTTAGCTCGTGCAGTGAGCACTATTACTGGAGTTAATGTTTTATCAACCCCAAATCTATTAACACTAGATAATGAAATTGCTCAAATTATTATTGCCACCAACGTTCCTTTTGTGACAGGTCAGTATGCTCAAACCACGGGCTTATCTACCGTAGCCCCTTTTACCACGGTGGATCGGCAGGATATTGGATTGATTTTGAAAATTAAACCTCAGATTTCAGAGGGAGGGTTAGTGAGGTTGCAAATCTATGAGGAGTCATCCACCATTGACCCTGCCACCACCAACAATACTTACGGCCCCACCTATAATAAACGATCCTTGGAGTCGAATGTGCTAGTTGAGGATGGTCAGCTGGTGGCCTTGGGGGGGTTGCTTTCCGACAGTTATCAAGACACGGAAGAAAAAACTCCTTTTTTGGGTGATGTGCCGATTTTGGGAGCTTTGTTTCGGTATGAAGCAAAAACCCGTGTCAAAGAAAATTTAATGCTCTTTTTAAGACCCTATATTATTCGTGATACCGAACAAAGTGATAGCCTTACTAACGACCGTTATTCATTAATTAAAAATGTACGTGAAACATTTAAACCGCATATACGTATTTTATCAAATGAAACGCTCACTGCTTTACCCAATAGTAATCAGGGCGGTAGTACTTTTATTAATCCCGAGAAGGCTAATGAAGCGCCAACAGCCATACCATTACCTAATACTCAAAGATAATGGGGAGAATAACTGATGAGTGATGAGTTCTCAGCGATGGCTGCCAGGCTATTACCCTATAATTTTGCTAAACAGCATCAAGTATTAGTGGTAAGTCAAGCCCAAGGGAGTCTTGAGTTATGGGTCAATGAAAAAACCTCCTTGGATGCCATCACTGAAATCCAGCGCTATTTTAATGAGATTAATATCACTTATCAGACCGAAGAGGTATGGCAAAAGGCTATTACAGAAGCTTATAGCACTTATGCCGGTAGTGAGGCTGCTCAAGTGGTGGGGGAAGCGGAAGAGGAGGTGGATTTGTCGCGACTCATGCAAGATATTCCGGCGGTGGAGGATATTCTTGAGTCCCGTGACGATGCGCCGATTATCCGTATGATCAATGCTTTATTGTCTCAGGCTTCAAGACAGGGCGCCTCTGATATTCATATTGAACCCGGTGAGGTCTCTTCAGTGGTTCGTTTTCGTATTGATGGCACACTGCGCGATGTGGTTCGTCCTAAGAAGGCGTTACATGGAGCACTGGTATCACGTATCAAAATTATGGCACAGCTTGATATTGCTGAAAAACGCTTGCCTCAAGATGGTCGTATTGCCCTGAGAGTCGCGGGGAAATCTGTGGATATTCGCGTATCAACCATTCCAACTGGTTTTGGTGAACGAGTGGTACTCAGGCTATTGGACAAAGAAGGGGGCAAACTTAATTTAGTGCATCTTGGTATGGCTCCAGATACCTTACAACAATTTGACCGGTTAATTCAACGCCCCCATGGCATTGTTTTGGTAACTGGCCCCACAGGAAGTGGGAAAACAACCACTTTATATGCTGCCTTAAGTCGCCTTGATCACCACAGTACCAACATCATGACCGTGGAAGATCCGATTGAATATAACATTGATGGTATTGGGCAAACACAAGTTAATGCTAAAATTGATATGTCCTTTGCCAAGGCTCTACGGGCTATCTTGCGGCAAGATCCTGATGTCATCATGATTGGTGAAATTCGTGATGCTGAAACAGCACAAATTGCAGTGCAGGCAAGCTTAACAGGGCATTTAGTGTTAGCCACACTACACACCAACGATGCAGTGAGCGCCATTACTCGCTTAATTGATATGGGGGTTGAACCCTTTCTCCTATCTAGTTCTTTAATCGGGGTGTTAGGCCAACGTTTAGTCAGAAAAGCTTGCACGGTATGTCATGGTGATATAGATCGCTCAAATCAATGTGATCACTGTGGCCGTACAGGTTATCAAGGTAGAACAGGAATTTATGAATTACTGTTACTAGATGATGAGATGCGTCGTTTAGTGCATCAGCAAGTGAGTGAAGATGAGGTGAAACAATACGCCCTCAAACAGGGGCTCAGAACCTTGAAAGCTGATGGACAACGTTTAATTACTTCTGGTATGACCACTGAGGAAGAACTGTTGCGCGTGACGGGTAGTGATTAATCATGGCGCTGTTTAATTTTGCGGGGGTCGATCAGAGCGGGGGGGAGCATAACGGAACTCTCGAAGCCGATACTCTGCGTCATGCCAGGTCTTTATTAAAGTCTCGTGGTATTGTTGCCATTCAAGTAAATGAAGTTAAGTCTCAGCACAAACAAACCCGCTACCTTGGATTGTTTAAAAAAAAGCTCTCCGCCAGCGACCGTGTCTTATTTCTCCGTCAACTAGCGAGTCTGCTTAACGCAGGCATCGCATTAGATGAAGCCTTGGGGACTTTAGCTCGGGAGACAGAAAAACCTTACGTGGGTCAGATTATTCTTGCTATGCGCTCGTCGATTGTGGCAGGTTCCACCTTAGGTAATGCTTTTAGGGATCAATCAGCTCATTTTCCAGAAACCTTGGTGGCCTTAGTGAGCGCCGGTGAGCAAACCGGTCAGTTAGGTTACGTGATGGAAAAAGTAGCGGATTATGCGGAATCTCGCGATCAACTTAACCAAAAAGTACTAATGGCCTTAGCCTATCCTGCTATTGTGTCTTTTGTGGCCGTGGGTATTGTGGCTTTTTTAATGACTCATGTGGTGCCACAGGTGGTTTCTGTATTTATCCATAACCATCAGAGTTTACCCCTTCTCACGCGCATCATGATTTATGTGTCCGATGGCTTGGTTAACTGGGGTTGGCTTATTCTTTTGGGTATAGTGTTATTGGTTGTGGTGATGAGACAACTGTTACGTCAACCGGCCCTTCGCCTGATATGGGATCAATATTTATTAGATATTCCACTAGTAGGTCGTTTGGTAAGAGGCTACAATACTGAGCGTTTTGCCAGCACACTGGCTATTTTGGTGAATAGTGGCGTCCCTATTCTGGCCGCATTAATCGGTGCTGCTGACACGCTAAACAACACCGCTTTAAAAAACACCATCACAGATGCCGCCTCCAGAGTTCGTGAGGGTAGCGGTTTATCTCGCGCACTCGCTGTTTATAAACAATTCCCACCTATCTTATTACAACTCATTCAATCGGGTGAGAGTACGGGTCGTTTATCAGAAATGCTTTCTAGGGCGGCGCAAACGGAGTCAAGGGATCTGGAGAGGCGCTTATTATTAATGACAACTCTACTTGAGCCCTTGCTTATTTTGTTCATGGGACTCGTGGTGGCTACTATTGTATTAGCGGTCATGATGCCCATAATGGAAATCAACCAAATGATTCATTAAGTTAAGGATGTTGTTTAATCCTCCGCCATCGTGCAAAATAGGGGTTTATTTGAATTTAGTATCAGTTTGTTGAAAGCAATGAACTAAATTAACTCACTACAAAATGGTTTTTTATGATTAAGCTTGTGTTTTCCCGGTTTTTTACTCTCTTAGCGATAACCTCTATCCTGTCAGCCTGTGGTGGCGGAGGGGGAAGTCCTGCTTCACCACCTTCAATCACTGGTACAGCAGGTGATGGACAAGTACAAATTAGCTGGACGCCGTTAAATGGAATTTATTATTGGATTTTTTTCACTCAATCCAATCAACCTTTTGACATTAATAACGCGCCCAATGTCCCTCAACAAGGTTTTATTGGCGCATCACCTACCTATGTAGTGGGCAACTTAACCAACAGTTTAACCACGAGTATGGTAGCTAATGCTCACTCAGGGAATGTCAATGGACCTGGGGGGCCTCAGTCCAATGATGTAATTGTAACCCCTCGATTGGCTGCCACCAGTTGGACGAGTCAATGCAGTGGTTCAAGCTGCCCACAGAGCATCATGAATGCAGTAGCCTTTGGTGACTCAGGATCAACAGTGCTGGATGGCTCGACTATTCATCCATATGTTGCTGCAGGCAATAATGGATCAATTTATACCAGTCCTGATGGCTTAACTTGGACTGCGCAACCTGCTGCGGCATTATCTCTTTGCAATATCAGTACCGATACCTTGTATGGGGTGGCCTTTAATAACTTTACCTTTTATGTGGTGGGCAGTAATGGGGCGCTGTGTTTTAATACGCAAAGCTTTGGCAATTATCCACAATATGGCTTAACAGACGTCGTGGATCTCAATGATAATTGGGCCCCTGCCAATGCAGTATGGAGTCCTGCCGTGACACAACCCGACCATACGACGACCCTGTATGCTGTTGGTGGAACCGAGCAGGTTTTCAATAACAACGGTACTAGTATTTTTGTGGCAGTGGGTAGTTCGGGTGCGGTTTGGGATACCACTGATTCGCAAAATTGGCTAAGTGTTGCCTCCTCGGTCAGTCAAGATTTATTTGCCGTTAACTACACGGCGAACTGTGGACTACTGACCTATAACTATCAGTGGATAGCGGTGGGTGCGGGGGGGACCATTATTCATACCACAGATTCATCGGGAGCCACCTCTTGGTCGGCGGCCACCAGTCCCGTGACTAGTAACCTGCGGGGTGTCGCCTGTAGTCCAAATACTACGCTGTATACTTACCCCAGCAATCTGTATGTTTACCCCCCCAACAATACGACTCCTATAGCTGTTGTGGTAGGAGACAATGGGACGGTATTAACAAGTCCCGATGGGGTTACGTGGACTTCGCAAAACAGTAACAGTAGTTCTAATGTATCCACGGTCATTGGCACAGACAATTTAAAGTCAGTCTATGCTTTGAATAGGAACTTAGAGGTGCGCTTTAACAATACCCAATTTGTGGCAACCAGTGCCACAGGGAATATTTATACCAGTACCGATGGAGTTACTTGGGCTAAGTATTCTGTGAATGCCGGTTCCAGCCTCAATGCGATTACGTCAACCTCAGGCAGTAACGTTCCTAATGGTAATTTTGGTACGGTGCCTTTCTCCTATGTGGCAGTAGGATCGCTAACTGCTAATGGAACCACCTCTGGGTTCAGTGCCATTTCTCAGTAATTTTGTTTTAAGTGGGAGAGCCTTTGACAGGCTGTCCCACGACAATATACAAAAATCTTATCACCCGTAATAGTTAAAGTTTGATATAAACTCGCCTGTTTTACAGGATCCATGCTCAGTAAAAAAGCGTTTTGCCAATCTTCTTTAGGTAACTCAATGAAATGATGAGGATACATTTTTCTATCAAGTTCATTCACAATATTAAGAGCCACAGAGCGTCCATCATGATTGTAAATGGGTAAACCATGGGCAGTGCTTAATAGATTCTGTGCTACTTGCACATAGTTTAATCCCCTAATATGTTCCTGATAATAGGGATACAAGAAGAGTCCAAACAGCCATTTTAATATTACCACTGTCAGTAACAGGCGCTTTACCCATAAAATGATGACAGGACTGGATTGCCATAACAGGTAGGCACAGATGAGGCCGATCAGGGGATAAAGTCCAATTAAATAACGTATATGACTTTGAGGTGCGAGCCAGTAGGGGATGAGGTTAATCAATACCAATAGTAATAACTGCCGAACAAGCGGATGAATTGTTTGTCGTTGTCTGAATAACACAATCAGAGCCAAAGGGACCCATGGCGAGAGATTAAGAGCCGTGCTAAAGGGGAAAACAAGGATTTTCTTGAGATACTGCAACATAGATTCTGTGGCCAATACTTTTTGAAGTATATCGCTGAGCATAGAATGCCCCATGTTGTGATGAACACTAACAAAACTAAACCAAAAATACGCCATTAACACAGGCAAGGGAAGGCCCAGCGAAGTGAGAGGAGAGAAATGAAGACGTTTATCTTGGGTATTCCACGAGAAAACAATGAATGCTGAATACCAGATGGCAAAGGGTGTTAGAGATTTTGTTAAAAAAGCAGCACCTATTGATAGCGCACTCAAGATCATGAGGGCCCAGCTATTCTTTCTTATCGCAAAGTACATGACTGTTACGGCGGCCATGGTAAAGAAACCCATTAATGGGTCTGCGTAGGCAAGCCAGCCTCGATAAAAATACAAATCCCCGAGTGTGAGAGTAATAAGGGCTGACAACACAATAAATATTTTATCGTTAATCACTGTCCGCGCAAGAACTGCGGTGAGGGCTGCCATACCCAGTGTTGCAAAAAGGCTAACTAGGCGGGCTGCCACAACAATATATTTGAAACCTGTTATCTGAGCCATCAATCCTATGGCCCAGACAATCATAGGAGGGCGATTATAGAACTCTCCAAAGGTGGTTTGATGCAGATAGTCTTGGCGTTGCCACATTTCCATGGCGCCAATCGTGTACACCCCTTCCTCGCCAACGATATAAAACCATAAAGGAGGCAGAAGACTGAGTAATATGAGCGTGCCAAGGATCCAAAAGTAGGAGGGTTGGTTTTTGCTAACAGACAGCAATTTAATGCTTTCCCTGTAAGCGGCTTAGTAGCGCTGCGGTAATCTCTTTAGTATTTGCATTGCCTCCTAAGTCCTTGCTGCGAATATGATCCACCACCAGCACATCGTGTATGGCTTGTCTAATTCTTTGGCCAAGATCGCTACGTTGAACATGGTCACACATCATAGCCGCGGCTGATAACAAAGCCATTGGGTTAGCAATACCTTGGCCGGCAATATCCGGTGCAGAGCCGTGCACTGCCTCAAAGATGGCGGCATGTTCTCCAATATTAGCGCCTGGTGCAAGCCCCAGGCCACCCACTAAACCGGCTATTTCATCTGACAGGATATCGCCAAATAAATTGGTGGTGAGGATCACGTCAAATTGAGAGGGATTCATGACGAGTTGCATGGCACAGGCGTCTACAATTTTCTCTTCCACTTGAATTTTATTATCGTAATCTTTGGCAATCTCAAGAGCCGTTTCTAAAAAAATACCAGTGAGTGCTTTTAAAATATTGGCTTTATGTACTATCGTGATTTTTTTACGATTATTTTTAACGGCATAATCAAAGGCATAGCGCGCAATTCTTCGACTTCCCGCGCGGGTGTTTACTCCCGAGGAGATGGCAGCACCATGGGGATCATTATCAATAGGAATGTAGTGGTCAAAGCCCACATATAATCCTTCGAGATTCTCGCGAATGAGAACGATGTCGACGTTATCATAGCGTCCGCCTGGCATTAATGTGCTGGCTGGACGCACATTAGCATAGAGTTTAAACTCTTCTCGTAAGCGCACATTAATTGAACGAAACCCTCCACCGACGGGGGTAGTCAAAGGGCCCTTCAGTGCTAAACCTGTTCGTCTGATACTGTTTAGTGTTGGCTCAGGAAGCGGGTCTAAGTGTTTATCCACTGCAGCCATCCCAGCAGTTTGTCTATCCCATTCAAAAGGGGCACCCATGGCATCTAGAATCAAGACAACGGATTCTACGATCTCAGGACCAATGCCATCCCCTGGGATGAGAGTGACAGGTATCAGTGTGTTCTTGGTATTCATGGCGTTAATCCCTTTTGGGTAAATTAATATGGCATAGTCAGTAAATGATTTTATATAGAGTCGCTTGGGATACTTGCATAGTATTATAATGTGCATTGAATAAAAAAACTTGCATCCCCTGAAAATTCCGGTATAGTACGCACAAGTAACTAATTTACTTAAGTTGTCTCTGACCTCCACATTTCAACCATCGAATTTCTGGTTTGCCGGTTAGTGACATTGACCGGCGGACATTTCCGCCTATTATCTTGTGCTCTGATGAGATTCGGAGAGTTTTTTATTCTCCAAGAGTGCACTATTTATTTGGAAAAATAATTGTGAGCGACAAACAAACTGAAATAACTTTTAATGATTTACCCTTGGACGAGAATATTGTTCGTGCCGTGCACGAGGCAGGGTATACCGTACCCACTCCTGTTCAGGCTCAATCTATCCCTGTATTGTTAAATGGCCAGGATTTATTGGTCACCTCCCGAACCGGTTCTGGTAAGACAGCTGCCTTTATGTTGCCGGCACTTCATAAATTGACTACCTCGCCTGGCGCAGGACGTGGTCCACGACTACTCGTGTTATCACCCACACGAGAACTGGCAAATCAAATTACTGAGGCCGCTAAAAAGTACGGTAAATACTTGAAACAAGTGCGTATTGTATCTATTTTAGGTGGGACTTCCTATCAAGTGCAAAACCGTATGTTGTCTAAGCCCTATGAGATCTTAGTGGCTACCCCAGGACGACTTATTGATCAGATGAATCAGGGACGTATTGATTTATCAAAAGTCGAAATGCTGGTACTTGATGAAGCGGACCGCATGCTAGATATGGGTTTTATTGATGATGTAGAGAGAATTGCCAGTGCTATTCCTGAGGGTCGTCAGACATTATTGTTCTCTGCCACCATGGACCGTGAGATTCTACGTTTGGCCAATCAGTTGCTAAAGGACCCTGTGCGCATTGAAGCCACTGAGTTACATGCATCTCATGAGAATATTGAGCAGCGTTTACATTATGTGGATGATCTGGCGCATAAAAATCGTCTGCTCGCACATTTACTGACCGATACGGCTGTCAATCAAGCTATCGTGTTCACTGCCACCAAGCGTGACGCTGATCTTGTGGCCAGTGATTTGGCGGGTATGGGTCATCAAGCGGCTGCTTTACATGGTGATATGAATCAAGGTGCCCGTAACCGTACCTTAGATGGCTTAAGACGAGGCCGTTTCCGTGTATTGGTTGCCACTGATGTCGCCGCAAGGGGTATTGATGTACCAGGCATTTCACATGTGATTAATTATGATTTACCTAAAATGGCTGAGGATTATGTACACCGAATTGGTAGAACCGGTCGTGCAGGAAATAAAGGCACAGCCATTTCCCTTGCTGGCAGTCGTGATTTAATGCATCTTAAAAAAATCGAACGTTTTACGGGACAATCCATTAATGTACACAGCGTTCCAGGCTATGAGCCAAAACGTCCAATTAAAGCATCAAAACCCAGTTCCCAAGGTGGTCAACGTCATGGTCGAGGAGCACCAGGTAATGGCGGTGGACGCACTTTCAGTGCGAACAGAAGCGATTTCCAGCAACGCAACAGCAATCCACAAAAAAAACGTTTCGAGGGCGGACAGCCTACCTTCTTGCAAGATGAGCGCCCACGTTTTGATGGCGAACGCCCACGCTTTGATGGCGAACGTCCCCGTTTTGATAGCGCTCGCCCCCGTGCTGATGGCTTACGTGTTCGCACGGATGCTCCTCGCAGTAGACCAGATGGGGCAAGGGGTAGAACCGATGCCCCTCGTCATCGCAGTGATGTGATTGCGCCACGTACACGCACTGAGGGTGCTACGGTGAGAGCCGATGGGACGCGTACCTTGGGTGAGGTGGGAAGACGAAAAAAATCAGCCTTTGGTGAGCAAACACCATTGCATACTCAATCACGTTTTTTCCCTGATGGCCCATCTAGGTCCCATGACACGTTCACTAAACGTGCCCGTCCCCAGAACCCAAGTCAAGGACGTAAGCGTTGGGGTGATTCCTAATCTATGGCGTTAGAGTCAACTAATTTGACAATAAACACCCCTCGAGTGATAGCTTTGCGGGGTGTTTTTTTATTATTGATTCTCATCGTTACTTGGTTTGCCATGACTCGTTTGCCCTTGTTTGACGAGGATGAGGGGGAATATGCGGAGGTTGCCGTTGAAATGGCCAAGAGTCATGACTATATTACTCCCACTCTGAATGGCACACCTTTTTATGAAAAGCCTATATTGGCTTTTTGGTTAGAAGCTCCTTTGGTTGAAGTGTTCGGAACTCAACCTTGGGTCTTTCGATTACCCTCTGAACTAGCCTGCTTAATATGGTTATGGCTGATCATGACTTTTGCGAAAGAGTATCTTAATACGGACACAGGGCGTCTTGCCCAATTGTTTTGTGCTTCTTCCTTAGGTGTGGTTGTGTCGGCTCAGGCGGCGGCCATGGATGGGGTGTTGAGCGCTGTCATTGCGGCGGGATTATTTGATATTTATCGATACTTTAAGACAGCCGGACAGTCATATGTCATTCGCGTATATCTGTGGATGGCCCTGGGCTTTTTGGCCAAGGGACCCATTGCTGTTGCCATTCCTTTAATAGCTAGTGCTGTTTTCTTTGCCATGGAAAAAAAATGGGCTCTATGGTTTAGGGCTATTTTCTATGTGCCCGCTTGGATTGTTTTTTTACTGATTACGCTACCCTGGTATGTGATGCAGTACCATTTAATGGGACAAGCCTTTATTGATTATTTTCTGTTACGTGAAAATCTAGGGCGACTGGTGGGCGGTCTTCAAGGGCATACGGGACATTGGTGGTATTATCTTCCTGTCTTACTCTTTATTGCGCTACCTCATACCGCGCTGTTATTTCATGGTGTCTGGCAGGGATTCGTCAACAGAAAGAAAGATCCGGTATTGCGTTTTTTACTCATCTGGTTTGCGACAGTGTTTGTGGTATTTAGTATTGCGCAAACTAAATTACCCCATTATTTGCTCATTGGTTTAACGCCTCTTTTCTTGCTCATGGGGCTCTATCATGGTTCCTTGAAAGCTCGATGGTGGTGGATAGTACTAGGTATTGAGTGGATAGTAATGGCCATACTCCCCAATAGGTTAGCCATTATGCACAGCGAGGGACACTCTGTTTATGTGAGTGCCCTGTTATCCAGAATCACAGAAGTGATAGCGCAGGGCTATTACTCTCATTTATTGTTGATGGTGATCACTACTCTTTTGCTGGCTGGTTTATTGCGTTATCAACTGAAGGTAACAATGGCAGAGACAACCCGTTTGTCGGTGATGTTCGGCAGTCACCTACTTTTGCTATACTTACTCCTGCCTGCTGTGGCAAACCTTCAAGAGCAGCCCGTTATTGATCTGGCACGTTACGCTAAGAAGTTAAACGAGGGGGTGGTGGCAGATAACCGAATGCCAAGCTTTGCCGTGCTATTAGGACAGCCAACACAAAATCGTCATGCAAAACCTGGTGAACTGGTATTTTTACGCGTGGATCAGTTAATGGACTATCCGCACCATCAGATACTGCAACAAGAAGGCGGATTAGTTTTATTAAGAGTCGATCGATAATATGCATCAGTATGTCTTAAAAAATAATAACACTCTGATATGGATACCCTTTATTGTGGCGGTTGTGCTGTTAGGACTAATTATGTCCGCAGGCCTTAATCGGGAGATATTTCTGATTATCCATCATGCCTTAAGAGATCATAGCCCAGATATCCTCTGGGAAACCTTGACTTTTATTGGGGATGCTGGCGTTACTCCATTAATCATGATCGTTTTTATCAAAAAACGTCCTGATTTGATATGGGCAACTTGTTGGGCTAGTCTAATGGCTTATTTTGTTTCCCATGGACTCAAACCCACCGTTAACGAGTTGCGTCCCCCTGCTGTATTGGAGCATTTGGACGTGCTGGGGCCTATTTTAAAATATAGCTCCTTTCCTTCGGGTCATGCTACAACAATTTTTACTCTGGTGGGGTTGCTGACCTTGGGTGTTCCTACCTCTTTTAGGATCAGTGCACTAATTTGGCTGCTGGGTATTTTAGTGGCACTCTCGCGTATTGCTGTGGGCGTTCATTGGCCTATTGATATATTAGCGGGCTTGTTCATAGGGTGGGGGAGTGCTTTAGTTGGTTTATGGCTAGCCTATTATTCCCTTAAGAATAAAAACAATAGTTACTATTGGGTTCCTCAATTCATGTTTCTAGTATTAATTGTTGTTAATCTTTTTGGGCAACCCTATGGTTTTCAAGAACTGTGGTTGTTACAAAAAGTCATCGCTGTGGGAGCGGGGATATTATGGTTTAGTCAAACTATGGGTTGGTATCGACAAGCTAAACGCCCATAGTGTGATACAAATTTCCTAAAATATTATCAGCGCTCAATAGACATACCCGTTTGTCTCGTTTATCTCGCGGGTAGTGACGCCCAGCAGACTAGCGGCAACTTGTTGACGGATTTTGCCCACTGTGAACAGATAGAGCATCTGGGCCCATGACTCTTTTTTAACTCAATGACGTATTGATTTTCTATATGTTTGTGACTGTTTGAAAGAGGAGAGAGTTGAATCATCAGCGTCGGGAGGAACCGGACATGACTACTTTGTGTTAACAAAATTTCCTATAAGTATTGGCAACTTATCCTTTATTAAGTTATACTAGCAGGCTTATGAGTTTTGGAATTCCTCTGGTTCCAAAAGCACTGTCCCCATCGTCTAGAGGCCTAGGACATCGCCCTTTCACGGCGGTAACCGGGGTTCGAATCCCCGTGGGGACGCCATGCTAATCGTGGCGTTTGGTTGCGTAATAAAAAGATTTCCTCACTTAAAGAGAATGGCATTTGCTAGGACGGAATGTCACTTCACTTTACTGAGACCAAGTATTTTTCTGGTTTATTTATGAAATTCCTCTCTTTCTGGACGCCCATAGATCTCTTGGCTCTTCTTCAATTATAGAGGGAGGTAATCATGAGATGTGGTTCACTACTCTCTTCAACATGCAGACAAAACTACTATTCCTTAATATTATTTGACTGATCTAGCTTGCGGCCATGTCTCGGCAGATAATCGCCAGACATAATAAGTCAAGTTTGGCTGGGTAGATTGAGGCTATGGGAGGTAACACTGATGTGGACGGTGCTAACAATATTGTAGAGCGAGGCCGTTGCGTGAAACGGTAATCTACTAGGGCGGGGACTCCACAGGAGCTTGACCTTGTGTAGCGTGGTAGGCATCTGTGGTCTTTAGGCCGGGGGGAAATGTTAAGAATAAGATATCTCACCTGGATTGTATTGGTGAATTCAATTTATACATTGAGTCTAAAGCGGGATAGATAATGCAAACTTTTGTGTTTAAAGTTAATATCAATCCTATTTGATTACTATTAATTAAACTCTATGACAATCCCCTTGGAATTATTTCCCGGCTTTACCGAACATACTTTTTCCTATGACTCGACGAGTGGTCCAGTTAATATTGCTTATTTGATGGGTGGAGAAGGACCTCCTTTGCTTCTTTTGCATGGTTTTCCGCAAAGCAGAGTGATTTGGCATCAGATTGCCCCCCACTTATTAGCTCATTTTAAAGTTATCATTCCAGACCTGAGAGGGTACGGTGACTCATCCCCTGTGATCAGTGATGACACTCATTTTGCTTATTCCAAGAGGGCCATGGCGCAAGACCAAGTGGCTCTGATGCAATTCTTGGGGTATTCCTCTTTTGCGGTATGTGGACATGATCGCGGTGGCCGGGTAGCCCATCGATTAGCCCTTGATCACCCAACATTAGTTGAGCGTTTTATGGTGCTCGATATTTCCCCCACTTACACCATGTACCAAGAGACCAATCAACGTTTTGCAACGGGCTACTGGCACTGGTTTTTTTTAATCCAACCCTTTCCTGTACCAGAGAGGCTAATTGGAGCGGACCCTGAGTTTTGGTTACATCAGCATATGGATCGTGCCGGGGGAATGAAGATATTTGACCCGCGTTGTTGGCAAGAGTATGTCAATGCCATACAGCAACCAGCAATAGTTCATGCCATGTGCGAGGATTATCGTGCTGCCGCAACCATTGATCTTGAGCATGATCAAGCGGATATAGATCGGTATAATAAGACAATTCAACCCCTGCGTGTGTTATGGGGGAGTCGCGGAATTATTGCCACCTGTTTTAATCCTATAGAGGATTGGCAAGCTTTTTCTGAGGCGAAGGTGAGTGGTAGAGCGCTGGATTGCGGTCACTATATCCCTGAGGAGAAACCCACTGAAATGATTGAAGAAATCATGGCTTTTTTTAAAAATGATAGTATTTTGAGCTAAATTAACGAATCAATCATTTTTTTAAATGTGTCATGATGACGATGGATACTTCTATTTTATTTTTCGCCGGTGGCGTTCTATTGGGTCTTGTGTTGTTTTTTGTATTAGTGGCCCTTGGCGTGATTGATCGCTGGTTAAAGTTAAAGCGGTAATTGAGAGGAGATGGAACGTGAAAGAGTGGGCCATGTATATTGGTTTTTTTATTTTAGCCTTGAATCTTGCCATGTTGGCAATATTCATGTCGCCAGAGTCATGGGTATTAAGAACGATTGTGGGCGGGCTCTCTGCTGCCTGCTGGTTTTTGGTGTTTAAATTTAAACCTCGTTAAGGTTAACCATTAACTCTACTCGAAGATAAAATAGCAGGTTTTGTGAGATAATAAGGTTTCTAATTATTTATTTTAGTTGAGTCGTAACATGAATTTGTTAACCAACAATATGAAAAACCCGCTATCGTTGTTTTTGATTATGTTTTCCTTTGGCGCCGTTAACGCTGATGCAGAAAATCTAATTGATGCTTACCAAGCAGCCGTAAACTCAAATCCTCAGCTCTCTTTAGCTAAACATCAATTAGAAGCCAATCAAGAATTAAAGCCCTTGACCCAATCAGCTTATCTTCCTCATGTTAATGCAGGAGCCGACGCAGGACGTAACCGTTCCTATATCAGTCCTTTAATTCCAGGATCTCTTCCTACACAGGGAGTCTTTCCTACGGACGCCTACAGTGTGACGTTAACGCAAGCGATTTTTAATGGACAAGCGCTAGCTGCCATGGAACAGGCTGATAATATTATTAAGGCCAGTGAACAAAATTATTTAAGTGCTCAGCAAGTATTGGTGCGTCAAATTACCCGTGCCTATTTTGCTATCCTGCAAGCCCAGTCACAAGTGTTAGTGGCCAATGAAGGTGAGCTGTTATTGCGTAATATTAAAGAACAAGCAGAAGAGAATTTACGCGTAGGGACTGGTGATATTATCTCTGTCAATGAAGCAAAAGCACGTTGGCAAAGCGCTATATCAGATCAAATTAATGCCCGTAATGCGTTGTCTATTGCGTACAGTCAATTACAAAAATTAACCCATCAGGATAACATTCAGGAAGTCTCTGATTTAAATCATTTTACGGCCTTAGATCCTAGTCCTGATGATATGCAGGCATGGGTAAACCAAGCCCTAACCAATCAACCTCTCATTCACCAAGCTGAGCAGCAGGTCAAGGTGGCGCAAGCGCAGGTAGAAATTAACCGCCGTGCACGTTGGCCGGTAGTGAGTTTAAATGGTATTGGAACGCACATACGTGGTCAGACCTTTCCTGAATTAACCACCAACCAAGCCAGTGCAATTCTGACATTGACGATTCCCCTCATCGATGGCGGACAAATATCAGCTCAGGTGGGACAGGCCCATAGCTTAGAGCGAGTACAGCAAGATCAACTGAATGATGTGAAAGATCAAGTAATATTCAATACCCGTCAGGCGTTTCTAGATTTAAAAAATAGTGTGGCCAGTTATGAGGCGGCCAAAGCCACTTTAACTTCAGCCAAACTCTCCTTAGAGGGAACCCGGGCGGGTTTTGGAATAGGAACACGTTCCATGATTGATTTGCTGACCACGGCCACCGACTATATTCAAGCTGAGAGTCATTATTATGATACTCGTTATCAGCATATAATCTCTCGAGTTGAACTTAAGTTTGCGGTAGGTATTCTAAACGAGCAGGATATCAATGCAATTAATCAGTTACTTACTGACAAACATTCATAAATCACTATATCCTATATTGAATATTTCATGAGGAGAACAATAATGAAACGATTATTTAGTCAGGGACTGTTCGCCGCATTAGCCCTTTGCGCATTTTCTACATCCTACGCGGCTTCGTCCCCTGAAGTGGAAGCCTTGGTTAAGGAAGGCCATCGATTATTTACTACAGAAAAGTTTAATGGCAATGGACGGGTATGTGAAACCTGTCACGTAGCTGGAGGAAAAACCGCAGGGCATTTACCCAACGGTAAACCAATGCCAAGCTTGATGAATGCTGCGGCAGTGTTTCCTCGCGTCAGACACGGGCAAGTCACCAGTCTTGAGGATCAAGTTCGTAAATGTGTGGGAGGCGCCATTGAGGGAACCCCTCCTGAATACGGCAGTAAAGAGTTGGGTGCACTCAGTGTGTATATTACCTCTTTGTCAGAGGGTAAAGCCATTGAGTTGGGCGGTACCCCTCAGTGATTTTGAAGTGGGGCCTTGTGTAGTCGTGTAATGGGTCCCGCCTTGAGCAATTGACTGGGCAGCGTTCTGCCCATCAATTGACTCAAATGCTGAGCGCTATTCAGTAACATGTTTAAATTCATTCCCGTATCAAAGCCCATTAAATCTAACATATGAACTAACTCTTCGGTGGTGATATTGCCGGTAGCCCCTGGTGCATAGGGACAGCCTCCGAGGCCTCCTAGGGAGGCGTCAAAGGAGCGAACTCCTGCTTGAATGCCTGAGAGCACATTGGCGAGCCCCATGCCTCGTGTATTATGAAAATGGAGAGTTAACACACCGGTAAAAATATCCTGTACCCGGTGGCTGAGGGAACTCACCAAACTAGGATAGGCCATTCCCGTGGTATCACATAGGCTGATCCCCCACACCTCGCGTTGGGTAAAATATTTGACCCAATTTACCACCAGCTCTTCGGCAATGCTCCCTTCCATGGGACAACCAAAACTTGTGGATAAAGAGACATTCACACGCTTTCCCTGTTGGTGAGCCAGTTCGATGACTTCACTTAATACCTCAGCGGATTCAGTGCAACTCATGCGTAAGTTAGCACGGTTATGACTCTCACTCACGCTCATGACCAGATTGAACAGATCAACCTGGCAGTCTAAAGCCCGCTGCGCCCCTTTTAGATTGGGGATCAGGGCGCTGTAGATCACCTCTGGGTGACGGGTTATTGCGCTCATTACTTGCTGGGCGTCACTTAACATAGGTATGGCTTTGGGACTGGTGAAGGAGGTTACTTCAATAACACGATATCCGCACTCTGAGAGTTCATTAATCAAGGAAACTTTATCCGCTGTGGCAATAAAGCTTTTTTCAGATTGAAAGCCGTCGCGGGTGACTACTTCGTTAATAGCAATGGTTTCCTTCATTGAATAATACCCTGGGATCGTAATTGATTGATGTCTTCAATGCTAAGCCCCATCTCCTCCAGTACCTTTTGTGTATGTTCACCAAGTGTTGGAGCGCGCTGGCGAATAACTCCTGGAGTTTTTGAGAGTTTAGGGATGACACCTGGAATATCGAGCCGTAAACCTTGGGCGGTGGTGATGCTTTGAATCATTTCTCTTGCCCGATAGTGTGGGTCTTCGCTGATGTCCTGAATAGTATAAATCTTACCTGCTGGCACAGAGGCCTCCGCCAACAAGGCTAACACAGTTGCGATGGGGCGCCCTTTTGTCCAGTCACAGATGGCTTGGTCAATGCGCTCAGCTTGGAGACTGCGTCCAGTGTTGTTTTTGAGAGACGGATCTTGGGCTAAATCATCTCGTCCTATGGCAGCCATGAGACGCTGATAGATACTATCACCATTGCCGGCAATTAAAACATAACCATCTTGACAGGGGTAAGCGTTACTGGGTGTAATACCAGGCAATGCACTGCCAGCCGGCCCTCGAACAGCGCCAAAAGCACTGTATTCAGGTAGTAAACTCTCGGTACAATTAAACACTGCCTCATATAAGGCCATGTCAATGACCTGTCCCACGCCACCATTTTTGTTACGGGCTAATAAGGCGGCCAATACACCAATGCTGCCATGTAGGGCTGCTAAGGTGTCGCCAATACTGAGCCCCACCCGAACAGGTACTTCTCCAGGCTGCCCTGTGAGGTGACGCAGCCCTCCCATCGCCTCTCCAATGGCGCCAAAGCCGGGTAAATCACGATAAGGCCCCGTTTGTCCATAACCTGAAATGCGGAGCATGATGAGGCCAGGGTTACTCGCCGCCAGAATGTCATAGGCCATGCCCCAGGACTCAAGGGTGCCAGGACGAAAGTTTTCAATGAGGATATCTGCTTCTTTAATTAGGGCACGGGCTAACTCTTGCCCCTGCGGTTGGCGTAAGTCAATGGCAACGCTCTGTTTATTGCGCGATTGTACCTCCCACCATACAGAGGTGCCCTCATGAAGCATTCGCCACTGACGAAGTGGGTCACCGCCTTGAGGGGGTTCGATTTTAATTACTTCAGCGCCAAGATCGCCTAAGGTTTTGGCACTAAAGGGGCCAGCGATGAGTTGTCCCATTTCGACCACTCGAATCCCTGATAAGGGTCCTGTATTTTCTACCATAACTGATGACTTAAGGATGGAATGGTTATTTATTTGAGATAATGCTAACCTAAAAAAGGATGTTAGGAAAAACTTTTAATACATTGATTAAGTATATTGGTTTAAGGGAGAGATAAGTAGATGGGGCAGGGGAATTGGCGTGAGGGGTTAACAAGGAAGCATTGGCAAATATTGCTAGGCAGCTTTTTAGGCTGGGTATTTGATGGTTACGAAGCCTTCGCTTTAATCGTAGTCATTCCATTTTTACTTAAATCATTATTACCTGCAGCACTTCTGCCCGCGGGACCCTTGTATGCTGGATCGGTGATTGGCATTACTCTACTGGGTTGGGGGATAGGTGGACTCGTGGGGGGTATCCTTGCCGATTACGTGGGACGCCGGCAAGTCATGCTCTGGTCGGTTTTTTTATATGCCTTATTCTCAGGGTTGACTGCTTTTGTTCATAACTTTTATCAACTGGATGCGCTACGTTTGTTAACGGGTCTTGCCATGGGCAGTGAATGGGCCACGGGTGTTTCACTGGTAGCAGAAACTTGGCCCAACCGCGCGAGGCCCATTGGTGCGGGATTTTTACAATCAGGTTTTGGTTGGGGAACACTCTTGGCGGCGGCGGTTTGGTATGTTCTATCCATTACTCAACCCTTGGCAGCGGAGAGCTGGCGGTTAATGTTTGTGTTGGGGGCTATTCCTGCTGTATTTGTTCTGTATTTAAGACGTAACCTCGATGAGTCGCAAAAATGGAAAGAGGCTATCTTGGCTAAACGTTGGGGGGCCACCGGAGGCGTTGCTAGTAGCCAAAACAAAAGACCCTTTACGCTTTTTCAGCTGTTTCGTGAAAAGGAAGCTTTACGGAGAACTATCATTACTTTTCTGCTGTCCTTAGCGACCACCACGGGTTGGTGGGCCGTATCCAGTTTATTACCGCGTTATACCGTGTTTTTAGCGAAGACGGCGGGCATGGGTCAACTTGCCCAATGGGGGGCCCTGTCGGGTTTGTTGTATACCCTTGGCGCTGTGGTAGCCTATCTCTTAGCAGGCTTTGTTATCGATGGCATAGGTCGCCGCCGTTTTTTATTTGGTACTTATCTGGGTTGCTTGGTGATTACCTGGGTGAGCTATGGGGTAGTACGTAACCCCTACTATTTACTTTGGCTGACGCCTATAAATGGCTTTTTCACTTTAGGGTGCGCGTATGTGTGGATGGCCATTTATCCCCCTGAGTTGTTTGCCACCAGTGTTAGGGCCACCGCTGCCAGTGTAATTTTTAATGGTGCTCGAATTATTGCTTGGGTATTCCCGGTGATTGCAGGCAGTCTCATACAAAGCTTTGGTAGCCTCTCTATAGCAGCCTTAACGATTAGTACGATTTATCTACTGGGTTTATTTTTACCTTGGTTGTTGCCGGAGACTACCCATCAAGAGTTGCCGGAATAAAAGTGTGTTCACTCAGAGTATAGTGCTCTAAAACAGTAGATCGCGTTTAACGCAATTTACTCGTGGGGGCTTTAGTCGGGGGTAGCACTAACTTTATGGATAGCAAGATCTGCACCCATGTATTCTTGTTCTGGATCAAGTCGAATGCCTACGCTCTTCTTAAGCCAACCAATGGCTAAAATCCAAGCCCCTAGAGCAAGAAAGGGAATGTTCGAGGGAGGATGAGTGCTCTTCAGTCCCTCTTTAGTATAGCGACCATGTCGTGCTCCCAGCAGTAACACAGCGGGGAGGGCAATCCAGCCCCCTAGGGCATGAACCACTACGGAGCCTGCGAAATCATGAAACGGTTGACTAAAGGGGTGGGTTAACCAATCTTGAAGGCCGAATCATTATTCCAGGTAATTCCTTCGAAAAAAGGATAGATAAACCCCACTATCACAAAGGTGGCTATTAACTGTGAACCAAATTTAGCGCACTCAGCGATACCCCCCGAGATAATAGCGGGGACTGCGGCGGCGAAAGTGAGCAAGAAAAAAACTTTTCTAACTGGTAACCGCTTTTAGCGCTTAGTGCTGGGGCTGAGGAGAAAAAATCTACGCTATAGGCTAAGCTGTAGCCGATAAAAAAGTAGGCAATGGTGGAAATACAAAAATCCATGAGAATTTTTACTAAAGCATTATCTTAGTTTTTACGTTTGACGGTACCCAGCTCAAGAAACGCAAAGCCGGCATGCATGACGAAAACTAACATTGCTCCTAACAAGATAAATAGTGCCTCATCACTGTTTTGTAACGTTTCCATCATTTATTCTTTTGAAAATATCATTCCCATAATAATGCATTGGTTTATCTGTATTAATAAAAAATAAAGTTAAATAATAAACAGATACTTACAATATTAAATTAATGTTTTTTATAGAATGGTTACGTGAGGAGCAACGGGGGAATACACTATTTTAGTTCTTTCAAGCATTAAAATGAGGCATTTTTTCAAGGAATACTTCACTGACCAATAAGCCTTCATGTCCCACTTGAAACCAAGAGCGTCTTGCCCAGTATTGAGGTTGTTGTGCGCCAGGGATACGTTGATAAAGGGGGTGACTGACTCGGATGTGTTTAACAGCAATGAGTCCACGTTTCATCTGTTGCTGCTGAAAAAGCCATTGCCCTAAAGGTTGATTGCCCAGTTTGGCTAAGCTTTTAAAGCGTGATAATTCTTTGGTGAGTGGTATCATACTATGCGCAAAAACCAAGGGCTTCTGTCCCTGGCAGAGTAATACTTCGCGAATTCGACAGGGCTGCCTTGGATGCGTTAGCCATGTTTTCTCATCGACCAAGGGGGTTGAGAGTTCATCGCGAATCACCTGAATGACAATAGGGCCAAAACTCAAGCGCAGACGTTGAGTGAGTGAGTCTGGATAGAACAGCCATTGTTTTAACTGTGGCGAGGCCGCTATGGCACGAGGATTGGATTGCCAATGGCGGTCATTGAAAAGATGTCTGTGCATATTCTCATTATCCCACAGACAGTGTTATTCTCTATAAGATTAAGGCAAATTATTAAGGATTAATCATGTCAACTCTTCCTGCAACCATGCGCTTTGTCGGTCAACGTGAGACAGGTGGCCCTGAGGTTCTTCAAATAGAAGAGGGGGCTCTGCCTTCTGCGGGGCCAGGAGAGGTGTTAATTCGGGTGATGGCGGCGGGGGTTAATCGTCCTGATTGTTTTCAGCGCGCAGGGTTTTATCCTCCACCGCCGGGCGCTTCACCGATTATTGGCTTGGAGGTGGCTGGAACCATCGCCGCCGTGGGGAAGGAGGTAACAGATTGGCAAGTGGGGCATTCCTGTTGTGCGCTCGTGACAGGGGGTGGCTATGCTGAGTATTGCGTGGCTCCCCAGGAGACCCTATTGCCTATCCCTGAAGGCATGGGCTTTACTGAGGCGGCAACCTTACCGGAGACCTTTTTTACTGTATGGAGTAATGTTTTTCAAAGAGGACAATTGAGCAATCAGGAAACTTTTTTAGTGCAAGGGGGCAGTAGTGGTATAGGGAGCACGGCTATTCAGCTCGTTAGTGCTCTTGGGCACCGAGTCTTTGCTACGGCTGGCAGTCCGGAAAAATGTGCCTTTTGTGAAACGTTAGGGGCAGAGAGGGCAGTTAATTATCGGCAAGAGGATTTTGTGGCGGTGATTAAATCCTTAACTGATCAACGGGGCGTGGATGTGATTTTAGATATGGTGGTGGGGGACTATTTACCGCGAGAATTAAAGCTCCTTAAGGATGGAGGCCGCCTTGTGATCATTGCTTTTTTAGGGGGCTCTAAAGTTCAGGTGGATTTTGCTGAGGTAATGAGGCGTCGTTTGACGATTACTGGCTCTACTTTAAGGGCAAGGGAATTAGAATTCAAGAAAAGAGTACGCGATGAGTTACTTAATCATGCCTGGCCTCTGTTGTCTCAAGGGAGAATCAATACTCATATCTATCAACAGTTTACCTTGGATAATGCAGCTAAAGCCCATGCCGTGATGGAATCTGGTAGGCACATGGGTAAACTAGTCTTAACCGTGGCGTAGATATTATGTGGACACAATTGCAACAGATTTCTTTTTGGCTCAGTATTCCGCAAATCATCGGTATTGATTTGGTGCTAAGTGGTGATAATGCGGTGGTCATCGCTTTGGCTGCGCGGGCTTTAACTGGCCGTGACAGACGAATGGCGCTATTTATTGGCGGAGTAACGGCAATTATTTTTAGAATGTTCTTAACCGTTATCGCCTCGGGTCTTCTGTCTTTTCCTTATTTGATGAGCATCGGGGGTGCTTTACTCTTTTGGGTGGCACTACGTCTTGTTAAGGGGCGCCATGAGGAGCACGCTGATGGGGATATTCCGGCCACGAATCAACTGTTTCAGGCCATCAGAGCCATTATTATTGCCGATGTAGTGATGAGTTTAGACAATGTGCTCAGTGTTGCAGCCATTGCCCGTGGCAATCCACTTCTTTTGCTATGTGGTTTAATGATATCTATTCCTCTTATTTTGCTTGGCAGTACATTTTTAATGCATCTGATGAAACGCTTTAAATCTCTGATAGTCCTAGCTGGGGCATTGTTAGGATATGTGAGTGTGGATATGGTGTTATCTGATTTTGCTTGGCGCGGCATTATGGCGCAACTGCCTATGGCCAACCATACTTGGTTGGCCCTTCTTGGGGCGCTGCTTGTTTTTATACTCAGTCGACCTGTGTTTAAAAAAAATCATAATACTCCATGAGTGAGCAAAAAGTTGGCATTATCGGAGCAGGGTTAGCGGGTCTTTGCGCTGCATATTATTTACAAAAAGCGGGCGTTTTAGTAACTGTTTTTGAAAAAAATTCTTTTATCGGCGGCAGGTTAGGGTCTATTTCTAATGTAGATGATGAGGAAGATATAGGGGCCCAATACTTTACTCTTCGCTCACCCCTCATGCTCGATCTTTTGCCTCAATGGCAAGAGATGGGGTTAGTGAAAGCCTGGTCACCCCGAATACACGTTATTCATGATAGTCATTCTATCGAGAAAGATCATCGTTCTGTGGAACGTTGGGTAGGGACCCCATCCATGGTGGCCTTGGCCAACTATTTTGCTCCATCAACGGATATCCGCTGTGATCATGAGGTTCAGAGTATTGCGCTCACAAAAAGCGGGGAGTGGCAGCTTAAGGTGCGTCACCATGGAAGTCTTACCGGCTTTTCCGCGCTGTTATTTTCGCTGCCTGCGCCTTTGATAGGCTCCCTCTTGCAAGGGGTTCAGCCCCACTGGCAACAGTCACTTGAAGGGATCAATTTTTTACCCACCCTTGGTGCACGGGTGAGTTTTTCTCGGGAACCAGACCTTGATGCAGCTTTTATTAATCATGGAATGGCCAGGTGGCTTGCTAACAACAGCTCAAAACCAGGGCGCAGGCAAGGCTTAAGGTGGACTCTTCATCTTGATCACCAATGGAGCGCTCAGCACGCTCATCTCTCCACCAGTGAGGCCATAGAGCTCATTCAACGCAATTGGCAGTTAGAGCATTTACCTGGCACCCTTGAATCGGTCAGCCCTTTTTTTTGGCCACAGGCCATTGCGTTAAACCCTCCTCTTGATTTCGCTCCCTGGGATAGTGAGCTTAAGTTAGGAGCTCTGGGTGATTGGCACCTTGGGGGGCGTGTGGAGGGAGCCCTGTTATCGGGTTATGAGTTAAGTCGAGCTGTTATAAAGAGTTGTAGGTAAAGCCATGGATAGCGTGTTGTGGTTTAAAAAGGACTTAAGAATTCATGATCACCAAGCGTTAACGGAAGCGCTCCGTCAATCCCGGGTCATGTGTATTTATATTATGGATCCTGACCAATGGCAGCAGTTTGATCAGTCAGCCCAACACTATGCCTTTACGTTAGCCTGTTTACGGGATTTATATCGACAACTGCGAGAGGTGGGTGCTTTATTACATATTTTATCGGGTAGTACTGTGGAGGTTCTTGCGCGAATACAACGTATCCATCCCTTCGCGCAACTCTACTCCCACGAGGAAACGGGTAACTTCTGGAGTTATCAACGGGATAAGCAAGTAGCTAAATGGTGTCGAGAGCAAGGTGTTCAGTGGTTTCAATATCCTCAATTTGGCGTCAAACGTCGATTAGACTCAAGGGATCACTGGCAGAGACTCTGGCAACAACACATGAGTCAACCCGTTTACAATCTACCCGCCATAGGGCAACGGCTATGGTGGAGTGAGTCAGTCTTGCAAAAATTTGTTATTCCTGAGATGGATGAGCTGGGCTTAAAGCCTATGAGTATGGACAAGCGTCCTCAAGGGGGTCGGCAAGCGGCTTTATTGGTTTGGCAGCGCTTCATGGATAGTGGTGTGAATCGGTATCGTGGTGGTATTTCCTCTCCCCTGTCAGCCCCTACTGCTTGTTCACGGATGTCCGTGTATTTGACATATGGTTGTGTCAGTATGCGTGAGTTGGTGCAGTGGACCCATGGTGAACTGGATCAATTAATGAGTACAAATAGAGACCCTAAACGCCTCGGTTTACAGGCTTTTTTAAGTCGTTTGTATTGGCATTGTCATTTCATACAAAAGCTTGAAAGTGAGCCTGAAATAGAGTGGCGTAATATGCACCGCGGTTATGATGGCCTGCGCGAAAATGAGTTTAATCAGCATTTCTTTGAGTTGTGGCAGAGTGGTCAAACCGGTTGGCCCCTGGTGGATGCCTCCATGGCGATGTTAAAGCATGAAGGTTGGCTAAATTTTAGAATGCGGGCCCTATTGGTGTCCGTAGCCTCCTATCCGCTATGGTTACATTGGCGTCAGACGGGATTGTATCTGGCTGGACAATTTTTAGATTACGAGCCTGGTATCCATTGGAGTCAAATGCAAATGCAATCAGGGACCACTGGAATTAATATTCCGCGTGTCTATAACCCCATCAAACAAGCTAAAGATCATGACCCCAAAGGCGTGTTTGTCCGTCGTTGGTGCCCTTATTTAAAACGAGTGCCTGATAGCTTTATCTTTGAGCCTTATCTGATGCCTCGCTCCATGCAAGACAAAATTGGTGTATGGGTAGGAAGAGATATTCCTACCCCCTTAGTCAACTATGAAACCAGTGTCCGTCTCGCTAAAGACAAGTTATTTGCTCGCCGCAATACTGATACGGCCGTATCACAAGCACGGGAAGTACTTGAGCGTCATGGCTCTCGCTCAGGAAGCAATCAGCGTAAAAGAGGCTCCTCTGCCGCCCAAGCCAACGCTTCATCTCAATTAGGTTTTGAATTTGATGAAGGGCGTTAAGAAGGAACACTTACCAGTTAAGGTATGCATTGTTTGCCAGAAACCTTTTGCTTGGCGAAAAAAATGGGCCAAGGTGTGGGATGAGGTGAAATACTGCTCTGAGCGTTGTCGCCGCAGTAAAAAATAAAAGTATAGGAGGCTCAATTCATGACGCAAGCGATTTATTGGTTTCGCCGTGATTGTCGCTTAGAGGATAATCTGCTGTTCTTTAAAGCCATTGAGGAGTGCCAATCACTCCTGCCAGTTTATATCGATAACACACAATACCACCACAGCACACAATGGGGATTCGTGCGCCAAGGTGATCATGCTAAAGCCTTTAAAAGACAACTGTTACTGGAGCTCCGTCAACAATTAGAGAGTAGGGGAAGTCTATTGTGGTTGGCGGAAGGGGAACCTACCACGCTATTGATCAGTTGGTGTCGAGCCCTCAACATTTATCATATTTATACAGAAAGTATTGCCGCAGAAGAAGAGGAACAGGAAATTAAGCTGCTCGAGAGCGCTGGCATCAGTGTTCATAGTCTCTGTCAGTCAACCATGTTGGATAGGGAGTTGATTAAGCCTGTGTCAACTTATTTCCCCATGAGTTTTACGCGCTTTAGACAAAAAATTGAGGCTTTAGGGCTGCGCTTTACTGAAGTGTCTGAGGCTAACCTGAAAGACTTAAGGGTGCCCCTAGCGTGGCACAAGAGCGAGTGGGCATCAAGACAGATGTATCACAACTTAGAGTACACCTTAGATAAGAGAACCTCGCTGCCACTTATTGATGGTCAATGGATCACCCATAGGCGGGGGATAGAAGAGTATCTGACTCAGGATTATATTAATAACCAACACATAGCCCACTACAAAGCTACCCGTAACCAATTACAAGGACCCTACTATTCATCAAAGTGGTCCGTTTGGCTCGCTCACGGCATTATCTCGGCACGACAATTAATGAGTATTGTGGAGCATTACGAAAAAACTAAGGGTGCTAATGAGAGTACCTATTGGTTATGGTTTGAGTTGCTGTGGCGCGATTATTTTCGTCATTTGTTTTATCAAAGAACCTGCTGTTTGTTTCGCTACCAAGGTTTGGCTACTCAGGATGAATTGGCGCCGGTATTCAATCCTGAACACTTTGCTGCCTGGTCACAGGGCAACACGGGCATCGATTTGATCGACGCGGCGATGCGTGAACTCAATACCACAGGTTATCTTTCGAACCGCCTCCGTCAGGTGGTGGCAAGTTATTGGATATACCACTATGGTGGCGATTGGCGGGCGGGAGCAGCTTGGTTTGAGTCACAACTCATTGACTATGATGTGTACAGTAATTATGGTAACTGGCTTTATATTGCAGGTAAAGGAACAGACCCTCGAGGAGGGCGAGAGTTTAATGTGGAGAAACAAATCGCTCACTATGATGCTGAGGGACTTTACCGCCGAACTTGGCTGTAATGCGGGGTTTAGAAAGAGGTATTTCCATTTGGCACGAAGGGCGAGGATGTGGTAAGTTACTTTTTTAAAAAATGGCTGAGGTGTCTGTGAAAACAGTGATAGCGATGGTGGTACTGCTGTTGGGGATGTTTTTGTTTATTGGCGTTACCGTTTATCGTTCCATGAGTTTTCCTCATGCTAAGTGTGACGAGGTATTAGCCGGTTCACAAATAGATGTCCCACAGGGGGTGTTAGAAAAGTGTCGCAGTCAATTAATAACGGATCCTCACAAGTGATATTAAGGACGATATGACTCTTACTCAAACCAGAGCAATTCAAGGGGTAACGGTTGGTTTTATTGTTAATCTGTTAGGAGATTTACTGCTAGGCGTCAACGTTGAAGTGTACAAGGGTATTGCTACTTTTAATGTCCTGTGGATGCTCGATGTTTTTTTACTGCCTTTTATAGTGGGTTATGTTACCTCTCTCATCTATAAGAAAAGAGGAGGGCGATATGTGGCGTGCCTACCCCCTTTGCTGCTCAGGCCCTTGAGTTATTGGTATCTGCATTATGTGGCCCATCCTGTGGGCGACTTTTTTTATCAGCTTAACCTGTATTATTGGGGTCCCATGCTCATTCTCGTGGTGGAGTCTGCTAATTTTGGCGGCATTATTGGTGAAGTGAAAGCCGGTGTGTTCAGTAAAAAGCGAGAGAGCGCTTCATAAAACTCTTGCTGTCAGTACAATTCTGCGTTACTTTGGGACGCAAATGAACTCTCTAGTTGAGCCCACCACTATGTTTCTCTCTCGTTTTCTGACTTTTTTGATCCTGTTGAGCTGTGCAGGGTGTGTGATTGCTGAGGAGATTCCTCTGCATGAATTAATGGATGTTCCTCTGGCTGGTCACGCCACCCGTTTGGATTATGCGAGTCTAGATCCTGCTAAGCATCTTCTGTTTATCGCGCACCTTGGGGATAGTAACATCATGGTGTTTGATACAGAAAAAAATAAGGTCATTCAAGTTATTCCTCACATAGAACATGTTCATGGCGTGTTGGTAGTCCCTGAGTTAAACCGAGTCTACGCTTCAGCCACTACCACGAACGAAGTGGTTGTCATTGATGAAACGAGCTTACGGGAGATAGCTCGAATTCCTGGGGGTATTTATCCAGATGGCATGGCCTACGCCTCTCGAGAACATAAATTGTATGTCTCCGACGAACATGGAAAAACTGAAACGGTTATTAATACGGTGAATAATCAGAGAGTCGCTACCATTCCCTTAGGGAGTGAGGTGGGAAATTCGCAATACGATCCTGTCTCCCATCACGTTTTTGTGAATGCACAAACCACTAACGAGCTCCTTGAAATTGATCCCTTACCAGATCGCGTGATCAACAGGTATCCCTTAACCCATGAGTGCATAGGTGCCCATGGTTTATTAATTGACGCTACAGATCGCTTGGCCTTTATTGCCTGTGAAGGGACTCATATTTTAGTGGAGTTTAATCTGTTATCAAGGAGTGTGATGCAGAGCTACATCATTGTGAATCAACCAGATGTGTTGGCCTTTGATGAAGGGCAACGACTACTTTATATCGCCGGAGAGCAGGGCAGTGTGTCCCTATTCAGGGTGGGTCATGGGGTCAATAAAATATGGCAAGGTTTGATCGGTAACAATGCCCATGTGGTGGTTACAGATCCACAGACCGGTCGGGTGTATTTTCCATTAATGAATGTGAACGGATCTCCAGTATTAAGGATTATGCATTAGAGGGATGACTCGCTTTAGTAGGGATCATTTTTTGATAACCACTTTTAGCGGGTTGAATGACTGTTTTAAGCGCACTATTTTTTATTAATTTATCCACGGATCTCTCTAATTCAGGATGTTTTTCCTTCAGAGCCTGAGGGAGTTGCGCCTGACTCAATTCGGGAGTCAGAAAAAAAACCCCTAACAGTAATTGGAGGAGGTAGTGACTGTTTTTTTGCTTACACCCCGCAGTTGGCGATAGCGATAACGGGATCTTCCCTCGGGTCTGTGAGGGTAAAGGAGCATAATAAGAAGATAGGTTGGTGTTAGCATTGGCCATTTTTCACTCCCAAATGAGTTATTGACGTTTTAATATAAGCAAGAGTCGGGCCAAATCTTTAATTACATCATTAACCTAGGTTTTATGGGATTCTTAAGGCGATCTGAGCTTTTTTTAGGTCGTCAATAACAATATTCTTACGGATGGTTGAGGAACATGCACTGACTGAGCGCATCATTGTTGTGCTTTGATTGATTTTGGTGTAGCTAAACAACAGGGCAACGGACTCGTAAATAAAGTATGGACTTGACTCGCTTTAGTAGATAGAAAGTCATAAGTAAAATTGAGATGAGAGAAACCCATGAGTAGTACAAGATACACAGATGAATTTAAAGCGGAAGATAGTAAACAAGTCATAGAGCGTGGGGTAGGTGTCCTTATGGTGGCCAATGGTTTTGTTCTCTAGGATAAAAAGCCTGTAGGCCAGGCTTATGTGTAGTCTGCAGCAAATGATGATGTGCTTGCGCTGAACAACAAAATCCATCCCATGAAGGAAAGGCACTTTGCCAGAGTCTTCGAGTACAGTTCGCATTTATTGACAGCATGAGGGTGTCCTGGATTTTGTGTAAACGGAATTCATTAATGTTGCGGCATCCGGTCGTCAAACTGGATAGTAAACCGGTTTAGCGCCGCCTTCCAATCCCGAATGGGCATCGTCCATTTTTTGCTGATGTTTTGGATCGCCAGGTAGAACAGTTTCAGCAGCGCCTCATCAGTCGGAAACGAGCCACGATTCTTGGTGATTTTCCTCAGGCTCATGTTCAGCGATTCAATCGCATTAGTGGTGTAAATCACCCGGCGAATCTCCGGCGGATAGTCAAAGAACGGCGTGATGCGTATCCAGTTGCGCCGCCAGCTTTGGCCAATCGCCGGATAGTCTTTGTCCCACTTTTCCTCAAACGCCGTCAACTGCCGCTCCGCCTCATCCGCCGTGGCCGCGGTGTAAATGGCGCGCAGATCAGCGGCCACCTCTTTGCGCAGTTTCCAACCGACGTAATTCAGGCTGTAGCGCACCATATGTACGATACAAAGCTGAACGGCGGTCTTGGGAAACACGGTTTCAATGGCTTCCGGGAAGCCCTTCAGCCCATCCACGCAGGCGATGAAGATGTCTTGCACACCACGATTCTTCAATTCCGTGACCACCTGTAGCCAGAACTTGGCGCCTTCCGTTTGGGCGATCCAGATACCCAGTAATTCCTTCTCTCCATCGAGCTTGATGCCCAGCGCCAGATAGACTGCTTTAACGCGCACTGCGCCGTTATCCCGCACTTTTACATGAATACAATCCATATAAACAATTGGATACAGCGCATCCAGCGGCCGGGATTGCCACGCTTTGACTTCTTCGATGACGGCATCGGTCACCGCTGAAATCAGACTGGGCGACACCTCTGTGCCATACATTTCTTCCAGATGACCCTGAATCTCACGCACCGTCATGCCACGACCGTACAAGGACAAAATCTTGTCGTCAAAGTCTGTCCAGCGGGTTTGATGTTTGGGGATCAGTTGCGGCTCAAAGCTGCTTTGCCGGTCGCGCGGAATTTCGATAGGCAATTCGCCAAACTCACCTTTGAGCGTCTTGCGGCTGGTGCCATTACGGGCGTTGCCAGCGGTATTGGCGATGGGCTCATGCTTGTCATGCCCAAGGTGGGCTGCCATCTCGGCTTGCAGCGCACGTTCCACGACAGCCTTGGTGAGCTGTTTAAGCAAGCCATGCTCGCCCAGTATATCTTCGGGTTTCTGGTAGCCGGCCAGCAGTTGGTCAATCAAATCAGGCGAGGGGGATTTCTTTGTTACGGTCATGTTCACTTCCTTTTCAAAGTTAGGCAGATTTTCCTGCCAAATGACCGTTTACACAAAATTTCTTACACCCTCCTCTATGGACAGAGCAAACCCAGAGATCGTAGTCATTTTGAACGATTCAGACCCTACCACCAGCAATTATACGCACAGGTTGAGCCAACCAGTGTCACTCCATTCAGTGCGCCGGCGGTAGAACGCTCCCTTCATGGCATTATTGTCTCAGCTGTGCGACAGTTTGGAATATTGAATGCTGAGTCAAGCAGTCCGGATCCCTTCCCGCTAGGCGAAAGTTCCGTGTTGCGAAATTTGGTTGACGAGATGATAGCGCAGCGCGTTGGAGTCGTAGCTCCGGAAGAATATGATTCAGTAATGGAACAACTGCAACTCCGCCTTGACCAGTGGCAAAAATGGCAACCGAGCGAGTATGGTGGTTTTGGAGCCGCACCTGAAGATCCTCCTTTGCTGCACCCTGCAGGTAGTGCCGTGCCGCCAAGCTGGGATGGTCATAGCTGGCCGACCATGTCGTCGCTGCGAAATGTTGATGCTTCCTGTGAAGCAGAGATAACCCGATTTTTCAATCAACTTCAGGATGATCAAATATGAGCCGCCCAGTAAGAAGGTCGCAAGCAATTTCGCCTTTTGGTATTGGGGCATTGGTGGACTTTCCAGGTCCTGTGTCGCTCATTCACGCTGGCTTAGATGCTTGGCCATTCAAGGAGGGTGAGCCGGATCACCGGGAGTTTATCATCGATGATGAGAAACGCCTTTCCAGTAGGTTGGACGTAGACTACTTTGTACAGCCAGCAGACTTTCGGCAGCCCACACGAGGGCAGGATGCAACACAGTCCAACCTTAATTTAAAGTTGCCATTTCTCAGATTTCCTCTTTGGCATGTTTGTCCTCGATGTGGGCGAATGCATCTCGCACGATATCAAGACAGCACACCTCCGATCTGTAGAGGGCCAATCGGCTCTGGAGGTGGAATTGGGTCTGAACATTCACCAAGAAAAACTGTTCAAGTTCGCTTTGTAGGCGCATGCAAAAAGGGGCATCTGCAGGATTTTCCATGGTTGGAATGGTTGTTCAAGCAACCAGATCCACTGTGGGAACCGGAGGGTAATCTGCGCTGGCTCCGTATGAGAAGTACCGGCAGTGCTTCGCTTACTGGGGTGGAAGTGGCAGCAGAGGAAAGGTTGCCGAATGGAGGAATAAAGGTTATTGAGAAACGTACACTTGCTGGTGCATTTCAGGGGGATGAATCAGGTGAATCACAGCGAGCATTTACAAAAATTGGCGTGCTGTGTGGGGGACACAATCCTGCATTGGGAATTGGCAAGAACGGCCCGAATCCGTTACTAGGTTGTGGCCAAGAAATATACCCTCTGCTTCGTGGTGCCTCAAATCTTTACTTCCCTCAGGTTGTCAGCTCGATTTATATCCCAAACATTGATGACAAAAATCTTGATCAGGAAATTTTGGATATCCTTGATGACCATTTGCTGAAGTCTATTCTGTTACTCAGCGCACAAGATGCGGACAATGGCATGATTTCAGCGAAGGCGGCTCGGAACGCTCTGAAGAAATATTACCCAGAGTCAAGCGTGGATGCGGAAGTTTTGGCAGAGGCTGCTAACAGACACATCTTGAAAGATATTCTGCTGGAAAACAGGACGGTGCAACAATACTTATCACAAAAAATAAAGGTGTCGACTGACAAGCAGCTCACGCTTGATATGGTGAGCTCGGCAATTAAAAACCATTATGGGGATTGGGGAATTGACCCATTGGTGTTGTTGGGTCCGTTGTCTGATTGGTTTGAAGGGCAGGGTGTGGATGCTGATCAAGGAACGGCGGGGCTTCAACAGGATATTTTAGTTGAGTCTAACTATAGAATGGAAGAATACCGAGTCTTTTGTCGAGATATTCAGGAGGGCTACCCAAAGGCCAATCTGTTGATACGAAGCTCCGAGATAGCTAGTTATGGTGATCTAGTCCGATCCTCGTTTGAGCGCATATCTTTGTTGCACAAGTTAAGAGAGACGCGGGCATTTGTGGGGTTTTCTAGAATTTATCCTGGTGACGACCTCACGCAGGAAGAGCGATGGCATCTGATAGCGCTTGAAAAGAAGAAATGGCTCCCAGCTGTTGTTGTAAGAGGAGAGGGCATCTTCCTGAAGTTCAGGGAAGATCGACTTGGCGCTTGGATTGAAAAATTCGGGGCTCTTCATGAAGGTAGATTTGCATTGATTAACCACCAGATGGGTGAGTTACGGGAGCGAAGACATCAGCAGCCAAAACTGATTTCGCCGAAACATGTTCTGATCCACACATTCGCGCACCTGCTGATTAACGAATTAGTATATGAATGTGGCTATGGCTCAGCTTCTCTTAGAGAGCGGATATATTCTGTGGATGGAGAGTATCCCATGTCTGGTGTATTGATCTATACGGCTGCGGGGGACTCGGAGGGTTCAATGGGTGGCCTTGTTCAAATGGGGCAACCAGGCTATCTTGAAGCTGTTGTAGCTAGGGCACTTGAGAAAGCGCGTTGGTGTTCCAGCGATCCGGTCTGTATTGAAAGCAAAGGGCAAGGCCCAGATAACTGTAATCTGGCAGCATGTCATTCCTGTGCTCTGCTGCCGGAAACTTCATGCGAAGAGCATAATCGATTACTCGATCGTGGAGTGGTAATTGGCACCATCGAAAGTCCATCCAGTGGGTTCTTTTTGGGGGATGAGTAAATGAAATCAGGTTGTTAAATTGCATTCTGAATTGCCCCATTTTTTGCACTTTAGTCTGACCCACCAAATTTGATAATTGGTCATGTGGTACGACGGGTTGCATTTCTTGAGGAGGGTCAATATTTAATGCAAACATTCAGACAAAGTGGCTCAATCCAGAATGCAATTTAACACAAAGTCATTCTGGATCTCGAGAGTGGTTCAAAATCCAAGATTATTGTTAGCGACAACGGGTGTGGCATGTCAATTGCAGACCTAGAGGAGAAATGGCTAGTTCTTGTTACGCACTCTACTTGCCCCGGAATCATTTCAATTTCCGAGTAACTGGAAGACTATTTTTGCAATTTTATTTGCAAGCAAAGGTGGTACGGCATTGCCAACTTGGTGAAATTGTTGTGTTCGGTTTCCCTGGAAAAAATAGTTGTCCGGGAAGGTCTGTAGACGTGCAGCTTCACGCACTGTCAGGCTACGACACTGTGCAGGGTCTGGATGGATAAAGTAATGCCCATCTTTCGAAATGTGACTGGTTACGGTTGTGGATGGTCGTCCTTTGAGTTGCACCCTGAAACGGTCAGAAAATTTCCCGCTTTCCCAGTTGTTATGGTTTGGTCGTAGTCCTTCCAGATCAAATTGTTGATGCCCCTTCGGGGAAAGTCCATAGGCTTCGGCATATGCAGCTGCATAAATATAACGTCTTAAGTCACTCGACATATGTCCTCTGGACTCATGATTCAGTAAAACTTTCAGATTGTTATCACGGTACCACTCATCTAGTTTTGAGTTGAGTATTGCCGGTATATTTTCACTATTCAACCTTAATGCTCCAAAATCAAGATCAGAGTCTATTGAATGTTTCAGTCTATCCAGAACTGCTGTTAATTCATGCAATTCGCTTCTCTTTGAGGCTTCTGCATGAAGTTCTTGCAAATGCTGTTTAACTGTTGACGTCCATTTTTCGGCATTGTCACCCCCTTTGCTCAAACGGCTGCGTAAGCGGGGGAGTGTTCCTATCACATCCTGAACAGTAAATTCTGAAACTTTATCTAAAAGCTTGGGATTGACATTTATATCTTCCCGGATGCCAATAAGGATGACTCTATGTCGGGCCTGCGGAATGCCAAATTCTTCAGTGCGAATGATGAAATCATGTGCGTTGATATCTTGTGGATCCATACCTTTTTCAAAGTAAGTAGGAACAGCCAGAGAGTGAATTTTGTAGCTTCGGCCTGGTGACTTTCCGAGCGCTAAGTTAGGGTCAGAAAGGTCTCGCAATATGGTATTAAAGATTTTCTGGCCATCAATTGTAGATGACAGAATACCTTTGACATTCTCCATCACAAAAACGGCAGGCTGATATTCCTGAATAATTCGAAGATACTCGCGGTAAAGATAATGTCGATGATCCTGTTCTGGACAATAATCGGTCTTTCCTCTGTTCCTTGAACGTCCTACCAGTGAATAAGCCTGACAGGGTGGTCCGCCAATCAATATCCATGGCTTTGAAGTGTTAATTTTTTCCTTATCTAGTATCGTGTCGAGTTCAAGATTACCTGTGGTTGTCCCCAAAGTGATACGACGTGCCTCTTTATTTGCTTCTTCCCATGCAGGCAAGGATTTGTCATCATATGGCGTATCCGATTCACCATTACAGAACCGGTAGTAACTTTCCAGTGACGAACTGTCTTGCGTTTTCAAAATTCGGAAGAAAGATCGCAGTTTCAGAGTTTGATGCGCTGACGTCTCCATTTCCGCTGAAACTAATATTTTGAATGCGTTGCCATTATCAAGTGCTGAAAAGCCCTCTCCCAGACCGCCGGGGCCAGCGAAAAGATCAACTATGGGGATAGGTTCGTCTTGGGGCATATGCTGCTATATTAACTTTAATTAGAGTGTGGCCAGGATACCAGGAATGACCGATATAGTCGATAGTAAAACACGATCTCGCATGATGTCTGGAATTAAAAGTAAAGATACCGCGCCGGAAATGGTAGTGCGACGATTCCTTCATAGGGCAGGTTTACGTTATCGGCTGCATGATTATACCCTGCCTGGGTGTCCTGATCTTGTTTTACCGCGCTATCGCACAGTGATATTCGTTAATGGCTGTTTCTGGCACCGACATCCGGGTTGTAAACTTGCCTATTCACCAAAGAATAATTTTGAAATATGGCAGAAAAAATTTGATCGGAATGTTTTACGTGATCAACGTAATATTGAAACGCTTATAAAGTCAGGGTGGCGGGTTATAGTCGTATGGGAATGCGGATTACGTAAAAATCCTTATAACGTTCTGATAGCACTGGTTGATGAAGTCAGGTGTAAGCACACGCAGTCTATGGTTCAAATATCCTCTTCATGAACTTGAATGTGTTGATACGTACCAAAAATTTACCACCTGCGTTTGTTGAATTTTATTCAGACGTATATTTGCAATCTCAATAGTGGAATGTTTCCGAGAAAATATACGATGATGTTAACTTGCACCACAGATTGACCCATCTTTTGTACTATAGCTTGACCCACCAAATTTGATAGCTGCTCATGTGGCACGACGGGTTGAATTTTTTGAGGCGGGTCAATATTTGATGAAAATGTTCAGACAAAGTGGCTCAATTCGGAATGCAATTTAACGTTTTGACTATCTAGATTGGCTCTAATTTTAAAAAATGGTAGTATAGAAGGCTGTGCCGCCATAGTTTAATGGATAAAACAAGGGTTTCCTAAACCTTAGCTCCAGGTTCGACTCCTGGTGGCGGCACCAAACCGCACCTCATTCTTCTTTTCAAAAATACCATACAATCACCCACTAATATCTTGCTATATAAGTTTTTAAAAAAATGGGACAAATTTGGGACAATCCTGTACTAGATTAGGGTGGATTTGAAGGGATGTGAGTGGACTTAACTGATTGATTTTTATTGAAAAACGTATATTTCTGTATGCCCCTTATCCACTTAGGAGGGGGTCGCTCTATCCACTGAGCTACCGGGGCCTTGAACTTTTTCTATTCTAACAGAATCTTTATTTGTAAATGAAAATGATTCTTATTTACTTGACAATGATAATGATTCTCATTTATATTTAACTTATCTTGTTAAGGAATCTCTATCATGAAAAAAAATACTCTGTTCTTAGCACTTCTTTTAGGTTTACAAATAAGTCTTGCGCACGCCCAGGATACTTACAAAATAACCATTACTGATAAGGGTATTGAGCCCCAAACTCTCACGGTTCCGGTGGGGAAGAAAGTCGCTTTAGAAGTCATTAATCAGACCGATCAACCCGTAGAGTTGGAGGGTAAAGCTTTTGCCTCTGAAATTGTCGCGCCACCCAATGGCCATGCGAAAGAGTTCATCGGCCCCTATGTGGCAGGGGATTATGGTTTTTATAATGATTACAACCGACAAATGATGGGGACGATACATAGTCACTAATACTTGTCCAGACATTAAATGATGAATAGTCCATATCGCTGGCTCAAATGCTTCTTAATCGTTCAGCTTGTTGTGTTTTCTTCAGTGTTATTAGCTGATGATGATTATGTGGTTTACTCTCCCCATGTGGTCAAGGGACAGACAGAACTAGAAAGTCGTGCTTATGCTGTGAGTGATTCCCGACCAGGTTTTGCTCCCAGTAATGGTTATCTAGTGTCTCTTGGCCACACTTTTACAGATTATTGGAAAAGTGAAGTCTATTTTGCCGAATACCAACATTTACCAGGATCAGGAAACGCTCTCTATGGTCATGAATGGGAGAATACCTTCCAGTTGTCCGAGCGCGGGGAATACGCGGTGGACTGGGGTTTTTTAGCGGCCTACTCACAACATATCCTGCCAGGAGTAGCGGATAGCTTAGAACTCGGTCCTCTTATAGAAAAAGACCTGGGTCGTTTACAGCAGCGTTTGAATCTCCTGGTGGAGAAGGATGTGTTTGCAAACGCCACTTTGCGCTATGCCCCGCGTGCTGGTTATGCTCTTTCTTATAGAGTCACCAATCAATTTCAACCAGGTTTTGAAGCCTACTATAGGCCCATTGATCATGCCCACCAAATAGGTCCTATGCTGCAAGGGGAGTTGTTCTTACCCCACGGCAAAGAGATTGAATACGCTTTTGGGGTGTTGCGAGGATTAAATAATGGTGCCCCACAGAATGTAATTATTGCTAGAATGTCATACGAATTTTTTTAGTTGATCTGTCATGCCCTTTGTTACTTTGCGTCATCTTAGTCTCGCTTATGGTCACCATGCCCTTTTAGATGGAGCCAACCTCGTTATAGAAGAAAGACAACGTGTGGGCCTGATTGGCCGCAATGGAGGAGGGAAAAGCTCGCTATTAAAAGTCATTTTGGGCCAAGTTAACGCAGATAGTGGGGAGCGCTGGATACAGCCTGGTCTTAAAATGGGTTATGTGGCCCAGGAAGAGCATTTTGATGAGACACAAACTGTTGAAGAAAAATTAGTAGAAGTTAGTCTACTGCAGCATGAATGGACGCCAAGCCATCTCATAGCGAGCATGATGTCAACCATTGGTTTTAAGGGTCCAGAACTCATCAGTTCACTGTCAGGGGGTTGGCGTAAAAAACTAGGACTTGCCTGCGCCCTAATTAACGAGCCACAACTACTTATCTTGGATGAGCCCACTAATCATTTAGATATTGATGCTATTGCTTGGCTTGAAAACTTACTGAAAACATTTAAAGGCAGCGTTCTTTTTGTCACCCATGATCGCGCCTTTTTAGATAATGTGGCCACCGATATCATCGAGCTTGATCGAGGAGTGCTCTCTCATTACGGTCACTCTTTTACCACCTATCAACTCAGAAAACAGGAAATGTTGGCGGTGGAACAAACCCATCAAGCTAAATTTGATAAGATTTTGGCTCAAGAAGAAGTGTGGATTCGTAAGGGAGTGGAAGCAAGGCGTACAAGAAATGAGGGGCGAGTGAGGCGTCTTGAAGCGCTAAGAATTGAGCGCTCCAGGCGACGTGACAAATTAGGTTCTGTGAGATTAAACCTGCAGACAGGTGATCGCTCAGGAGAGTTAGTGGTTGAGCTTGATCAGGTGTCCATCGCCTATCAAGATCGAGTCTTGGTGCGTGACTTTTCTACACGCATTCAACGTGGCGATAAGATTGGCATTATCGGGCCCAATGGTTCAGGCAAAACAACTCTTCTTAAAACATTGTTAGGAGAATTAAAACCTGATCAAGGGCAGGTTAAGTTGGGCACAAAAATTCAAGTGGCCTATTTTGATCAATTACGTGAGCAGCTAGATCCTGAGGCCACTTTAATTGATACCATTAGCCCTGGTTCTGACTTTATTGAAATGAACGGTCAGCGTAAACATCGGATCAGTTATTTGGAGGATTTTTTATTTCCACCGGAACGCACGCGAGCTAAGGTGAAATCTCTCTCTGGAGGGGAACGCAATCGCTTGTTATTAGCAAGATTATTTGCGAAACCTGCTAATGTATTGGTTTTAGATGAGCCTACTAATGACCTTGATATGGATACTCTCGAGGTGCTCGAGGAATTATTAAGTGACTATACCGGGACCTTGTTCTTAGTGTCTCACGATCGCGCCTTTTTAGATAATGTGGTGACGCAAGTGATGGTCTTAGACGGTTTTGGTCAAGTCACTGAAAACGCTGGCGGCTATTCTGATTGGGCGGATTATGTAAAACACCAGTGGAGTACAAAAGGTGACACGATTCCCTCATCTCGTAATGAGGACAAAAAAGAGTTGGTGACAGAGGGTAAGGAGAGAGCTAAAACCCGCCCTGAAAAAATGACCCATCGAGAACAACAAGAGTTAGAATCATTACCTGCAAAAATAGATCTGCTTGAACAAGAGCTACTGGCCATCAATGAGGAGCTTTCCGATCCCTCTCTTTATACCACCCAAGCGGAAAAAGTAATAAAACTCCAAAGTCGGTTAGCGCAGTTGGAAGGGGAGATGGAAAACCTACTAAAACGTTGGGAGTTTTTAGAACAAAAACTGCTTCGTCTAAAGAGTTAAGTGCTCTAGTTCAGACTTGATCTGACATAACTACTTACAAATGGTGGGGTTACCCGGTTTGATAGAGGTTCGAATCTTTATCAAACAACGCGCATAAGCGCAAAGGAGTAATCCCATGAATAGTGTTCAACAAAACCTTATAAAACACAATCTTGGTTTGCTGAATTCAGCTGCTGAAGTGGGTAATGTGTCTCGTGCTTGTCAAGTAATAGGCTTTTCAAGAGATACCTTTTATCACTATTAGGCAGCTAGAGATGATGGTGGTATTGAGGTCTTGATCGATGCTAAGCATAAAAAGCTTGATTTAAAAAAACATGTTGAAGAAAAAACCGAGCGTGCTGTATCGGCGTTTGCTATAGAATTTCCAGCTTTGGCCAATTACGCGCCTCCAATGAACTGCGTCAACGAGGAATATTTATCTCTCCATCAGGAGTTAGATCAGTGTGGCTACGGCATAATTTGGCTTCGTTCAAAAAACGGCTTGGCGCATTAGAAAAACATGTAGCGCAAACTGGAGAGGTATTAACAGAAGCCCAAGTTCAAGTCCTGAAAAGAAAGTAAGATGATGATATAACTATCGGTGAGATTGAGACTGCCCACCCTAGTTATCTCGGTAGCCAAGATACGTTTTACGTAGGTAATATCACAGGAGCGGGAAGGATATACCAACAGACCTTTGTTGACACTTACTCCAAATGGGACAGCACTAAACTTTACACAACAAAAACTCCCATCACGGCAGCAGATCTACTCAATGACAGAGTATTGTCCTTCTTTGCTGAACAGGGTATGGGAATTATTCGTTTGTTAACAGATCGAAGTACAGAGTATTGCAGTAAAGCTGAAACCCAAGATTATGAGTTGTGTCTAGCCTTAAACGACATCGAGCATACAAAAACCAAAGTGTATCATCCACAAACGAATGACATTTGTAGGCGGTTTCATAAAGCCATCTTATAAGAGTTTTATCAAGTCACCTTCAGAGGTAAGATTTACAGAGGTATTGAAGAGCTTCCATCTGATTTAGATAATTGGCTGGATTATTACAATAACAATAGAATACATTAAGGAAAAATGTGTTCCTGACAGTTACTACATAAATCGGGTAACTGTCAGATTAAATCGCGATTAGTACAAGGACGTTAATGATGATTTCAGCAGACCACTCTGGTGGGAACTTGAAAACGTCAGTTCCGACCGCGGGCATGGTCATTGATTTGATTCCTGCTTCTTTGGCCACACGAAGAGTCTGCGCAACGGCAAGGTCGAGGTATTTCTCTGGGTGATCGTCATTGATGAAGCTAGCTGCCCTCGTGTGAATCACAAATGGGTTTGGCAGTTCAAAGCCGGGGGTCACAATCGCTTCACCCAGCGCAATAGGCGAATGGCGACGGCAGTATTGCTCTAGCTCTGGCCCGGCTGCAGTATGAATTGCACCGGCAACGCCCGATCCAAAACGAAGGTTGGCATTGGCTGAGTTAACCAAGGCATCCACGTCGGGTTGATGGACGATGTTGCCTATGACGATTTCAATCTGCATGAAGTTCAAATATCTTAAAAATCGTCGAAGTCATTTCTGGATTTTCTGGAGCCGACCCCAAAGTCGTCGCTTGGATTGTTAAAAACAGCGCCAATTCCGGTGGCCGTGCTACCCATGCGAGTGCTGCCGTCAGTGCTGAAGCTTCCCATCTGAGTGAAAACAGACCCATCTGACCCAAAGGTGGTTGAGCCCATCTTTGTGTAGGTAGTGCCGTCGGACGATACGCTGGTGGTATCCGAGACTTTTTGCAAAGTCTCCCCTGAATCGGAGACAGCGAATCGCCCCAAGATTTGCCAAAAAGACATGTTCATCTCCTAAAAGTGATGATTTCGGTCCAAGCGACCGGGTACGACCTTCTCGTTCAAAAAATTCTAGCACCAATGACGCATATCTGCATCAAAATGATTAAGTGCAGTCATTGAATATGCTAGAGTGGAACATTCGCAAATAAGGTGGAGACAAATCCGTGGTCAACAAACGTGTCGCTGCTGCACTTGACGACCTGACGCAGACGCAAAGAGAGCGACTTTTCTACATTGAAGTCAAAGCTTTCTTCTGTGGCGATCTGACCCGCGCGGATATTGAGAGACGCTTTGGGGTCAAACCTGCAGCTTCAGCACGCGACCTAAGCACATACCGTCGCCTGGCACCACTCAACCTCTTCTACGACGCAGGTCACCGCAAGTACGCGACGACCGACCGCTTCACACCCTTGTTTGAACACTCAGCAGAGCGCGTTCTCACCTGGTTCCGAGCAGGCTTTGGCGACAACATGGACCAGAAGCTCAAGCGCTCTGTCCCCTGTGAAAGCGCCAGCGACCTGGTCAAACCCGAAATCGAAACACTGGCGACGCTCACACGTGCCATTGCGGGAAGACGCCAGGTCAAGGTCAACTACCTGTCTTTGACCTCTGGAGCCTCAACAAAGACGCTGTGCCCTCTAGCCTTGGCCGACACAGGCCTGCGTTGGCATTTGCGCGCATATGACCGTGAGCGAGGCCGCTTTGCCGACTTTGCATTGACTCGGATCGTCAAGGCCAAGGCCATTGATCAGCCCATCCCGGTCGAAGAACAAATTGAATCAGATGTGCAGTGGGCACGGCTGGTCCATATCGAGCTGGTGCCCCACCCAGGCATTGCCCACCCCAAGGCGATCGAGGCCGACTTCATGATGCACAACGGCATGCTGGCGCTTGACATGCGAGCTCCACTCGTCGGTTATGCCTTAAGACGCTGGTCGGTAGATTGCTCGGCCAAGCACAGCCTTGACCCCAAAGAGCACCATCTTTGGCTGAAGAATTCACAAACACTTTACGGCGTTGAAAGCGCTGCTTTGGCTCCCGGATACAACAACACGGTTGATTCAAAGTGATGAATGCCATGAACTGCTGCAAAAAACATAAAACAAAATTCAATCAAAAGGGGCCACGTCATGGACGTTTTTGACCTTCGACAACAGATCGTTCAAGACTATGCCAATTTCGCACGATCTTTTACGAGAGTTCGAGCCGATGATTTGAAGCGTCAGATTGACGAGATCTACGCGAAAGATCAATTTTGGCCTGAGCCCTTACTGCAGATCACCCCCTACTACGAGCGAGGTGCATCCTTAGATGAACTTGCTGCATCAGGCGAAGTAACCTCAACTACAGCCTCTATTTTTAGAGTACCCGATGAACCAGAATTACCACTGCAATTGCACACTCACCAGGTGCAAGCCCTAGCAGCGGCAAAGCAGGGTCGAAGTTATGTAGTCACCACTGGCACGGGTTCGGGTAAATCGCTTTGTTTTTTTGTGCCCATCATCGACGCAATCTTGCGGGCCAAAGCGACTGATAAAACAAAGAAGACAAGAGCGATCATCGTTTATCCAATGAACGCTTTGGCAAACAGCCAAATGGAAGAACTTGAGAAATTTCTCAAGCATGTCCAGCCAGCGCAGCCAATCACGTTCGCTAGATACACAGGCCAGGAAGGCGATGAGGAGCGCAAAAGCGTCGCAGCTAATCCGCCAGATATCTTATTGACCAACTTCATGATGTTGGAATATCTGATGACTCGCCAAGATGCAACAGACCAACAAGTTATCGGGCATTGTCAGAACCTGCGCTATCTTGTTCTTGATGAACTACATACATATCGCGGACGTCAAGGTGCAGATGTTGCATTGCTTGTTCGCCGCATTCGAGCGCTACTCGCTCCCGAAGGATTGCAGTGCATCGGTACATCTGCAACGATGGCTAGTGGTTCAGCAGAAGACCGCAGTACCGCTGTAGCTGCTGTCGCATCAAAACTATTTGGCGTACCCGTTCTACCATCAGACATCATCGGCGAGACCCTTGTTCGCGCAACAAATCCCAGTCTGCATAACGATTCCGTAAAAAACCAACTTGCACCGGCAATTGAGGCGGGCTTGTCACCCTCAATTACTGATGCCGAACTTGTTTTGCACCCGCTTTCAATCTGGATTGAAACTCGCCTTGGACTCACTTGGGAGGATGCCAAATGGGTTCGGGCAAGACCCCAAACGCTACAAAATGCCGCGCAGTGGTTGTCTGAAGATTCAGGACTAGCGCATGAAAAGTGTTCTCATTTCCTCCGCCAATTTTTACTAGTGACTTCTCTGGCCGAGGCGGATCGCTCAGGTGGACATAACACCGGTAAGCGCGGTTTTTTTGCATTCAAGTTACATCAATTTATCTCGGGTGCAGGTACAGCCTACGCAACGGTTGAGGCACCTGGAAAGCGTACGCTCACAGTTAATGCTCAACAGTTCCTGCCGGATCAACCTGAAAAGCGACTCTATCCCGTTCACTTTTGCAGGGATTGTGGTCAGGAATACCACCCCATTTTTCTTGAACTGGGTGCGCAAGCACAGGTTCTTCCGCGTGAAATTGATGATGTGCCGCCAACGATCAAGCGCAGCGAAGAATCGGAGGGATTAGATCGTCCCCAATATGGCTTTTTGATGCCTGAACCTCAGGACAGCCAGTTCGAGTTTTCAGGAAAAGATGAAGACTACCCAGACGCTTGGCTTGAAGAAGATCGCCACGGCGATATCCGACTTAAAAAAGATGCTCGAAAAAACAAAGCTGAACGAATCGCTGTGGAGCCCACAGGCCAGATTGGTTCTGGAACTTACGCCTGGTTTATTCCGGGGAAATTCCGTTTTTGCTTGAACTGCAAGGTAGTCCATTCGGCACAAGGTAAGGACAAAAACCGACTTGCAGCACTGTCTGCCGAGGGGAGATCGTCAGCGACCACTCTCCTTACGCACTCAGTACTACGTTGGATGCATTCTCAAGAATCAATACCGGTCGATCGCCGCAAGATGCTGGGGTTTACCGACAACAGACAAGACGCGGCTCTTCAGGCAGGACACTTTAACGACTTCTTATTTGTCAGTCTTTTCAGGGCAGCATTTTTGGGGGCTGTGAAAGCTGCTGGCGCTGAGGGACTCTCTGCAGATCGACTGGGCCTTGCGGTATTCAAGTCATTAGGTTTTGAGCGCTTAGGAGAAGCGGGTCTTCGCTCAGAGTGGCTGCTGGACGCAGAACTGCAAGGCGCAAATTTTGTGAATGCACAGAAAGCAATGCGTCAAGTGCTTGCCTACCGCGCATGGTTTGATCAGCGTCGTGGGTGGCGGTTTACCAATCCCAACCTTGAACAACTAGGTCTTGTTCGCGTTGAATATATTGGACTCGACGACCTTTGCAGTAATGACCTCAATTTCGCAGATGCCCCTCCTTTATTGGCCGGGTCCAGTCCAGAAGTTCGAAAGCGTGCCTACCGAGTGTTGTTGGATGTCATGCGTCAAGGTTTAGCGCTTGACCCAGAAGTTTTAGAGCCTGCTGAGCAGGAAACCTTGCGCAGTCGATCTCTCAATACGCTTAGATCACCCTGGGGGCTCGGTAGAGAAGAACAAATGCGTACTGCACGTTACCTGCTGGAGTTCCCTCCCGCACGTCGTGAAAATTCGCTAGCGGATGAAGATAAATTATTAAGGGCTGGCTTCCTCTCAGGCCTTGGGCGTGATTTGCGTAAGCCCGATTTGTGGGAGAGGTCAGACGCACGAACACTTAAGCGTCCCGACTATCAAAAGCTATTGAGTTGCATGTTGCAAGTTGCAGGCAAAGCTGGCCTGGTTGCACAGGTTTCAACTCCGTTCGGTACGACACCAGGTTGGCAACTTAAGAATGCCTGTATTGAATTTCACCTTGGCGAAGGCAGGTCTGAGCGAGGCGGTATGGACAACGCCTTTTTCAGGTCGTTGTACCTCAACTTGTCTCAGGCGATTTCATCCGACTTTCACTATTTTGGTTTTGAAGCGAGAGAGCACACTGCGCAGGTCGATAAAAACCGGCGCGAGGCCCGCGAAATGCGCTTTCGTTATGGCTCAGAAGACAAAAAGAGACTTGCTGAAAACGCCAAAAAATTGAACGAGCTAGGAGAGCATCAACGGTTCTTACCGGTTCTCTTTTGCTCTCCCACTATGGAGCTTGGCGTCGATATTTCAGCATTGAACACGGTGTACTTGCGAAACATGCCGCCAACGCCAGCCAACTATGCGCAGCGCAGTGGTCGCGCAGGGCGAAGTGGTATGCCTGCTTTGGTGCTGACCTACTGCGCAGCGCGCAGTCCACATGATCAATACTTTTTTGCCGATCCTCCTGGCATGGTTCACGGTGAGGTTCGAGCCCCCACCCTAGACCTGGGCAATGAAGAGTTAGTGCGAAGTCATTTGCAGGCTGTTTGGCTGGCATGTACCAACACGCCAATCAGCGCAGCAATCTCGGAGGTCGTTGAACCTAATGAAGAAAAAGACTTACCCCTTTATTCAACGGTAAGTGAGTCACTCGCCAAGCCAGAAATCGCTCCACTTGCTGCTGAGCGCATCAAGAAGGTTCTGGCCCTTTTACAAGTTGAACTCAACCCCGAAGATGCTCCATGGTTCCGTGGTACAGATGTTTTAACAAAAGACATTACTGATTTGGCGCTTAAACGCTTCAACGATGCCTTCGACCGTTGGCGTGAACTTTTCCGAAGTGCCGCTAGACAACGCGACCAGTCACGCCGAACAATGGATACACACAACTTGCCACAGCGTGAGCGGGATGCGGCTCGTTCCTTACACGCGCAAGCCATTGATCAACTCAACCTGTTACAACGGGGCTCAGACAGCTCAGCAAGCGATTTTTATACTTATCGGTACCTTGCAACAGAGGCATTCCTACCTGGCTATAACTTCCCTCGCTTGCCATTAACTGCCTTTATTCCTGGTAGCGGCGACCGCAACACCAAAGGCGCATATCTTCAGCGTCCTCGATTTTTGGCCCTCTCCGAATTCGGACCAAGAAGTCTCGTGTATCACGAAGGTAGGGCATACAGGGTTACTGCCGCTCAGCTATCGACACGTGGTGAATCGGCAGCTGGCAGCATGCTCAATACGGATACAGCAACTATCTGCCGCAGTTGCGGTGGTGCACATTTCCATTCCGATCCTGCTGACCGTGGGCGCAGCCATTGCTGGGCGTGCGAGGCTCCACTAACAGACAACGCCGATATCGTTTTGAATCTGTACCGCATTGAAAACGTTCGCACTTCACCGGCAGAGCGTATTACGGTAAATGATGAAGAACGTCAGCACCAAGGATTTGATCTACAAACGATTTTCAGGTGGGCTCGACGCGAAAGTGGCCATCCAGACGTACGGACAGTCAGGGCAGAAGATGCTGAGGGCGCAATCGCCACGCTTCGTTATGGACCAGGTGCTGAGATAAGCAGACTGAACAAAGGATTGCGTCGCCGTGCTAACCAGACTCAACACGGCTTTGCTGTGAACCCCTTGAATGGCAATTGGGCCAAGATGGATGAGGATGATGGCGCGGAACCGGATCCAACGCGAACTTCCAACCAGTTGATTGTTCCTTGGGTTATGGACCGAAAGAACGCGTTGCTGCTTCAGCTTTCAGAAGAAGGCGCACCTGAAATAACCGTTGCAACAGTTCAATACGCATTGAAGCGCGGCATTGAGTCTGTCTATCAACTGGAAGAATCCGAGCTACTGGCCGAGCCATTGCCAGACAGGAAGAATCGAAGTGGTGTGCTTTTTTACGAAGCCACTGAAGGCGGTGCTGGCGTATTAACTCGACTAGTGCATGACGAAGAGGCTGTGGCAAGGGTTGCATATGCAGCTCTTAAAGTACTGCACTTTGATCTTCCAGCATACGGCGAGCCTCTTCCTGCCGCAGATCATTTGCATGACGTGAACGGAACAAAATGTGTAGCTGGCTGCTATCGCTGTGTTTTGTCTTATTACAACCAACCCGATCACTTGGTTATAGATAGGCGCGACAAGGCAGCACGTGCTTTGCTACTGCGTCTGGCAGGTGTCAAAACGCAACTGCTTGCTGCAACTGATATCGGGCCGCCACCCAGTGCACAAGGAGCATCCAGTGATTCGTCAGAATCACCAACGGCAGCTTCTGCGGAATCTTTAATGGGATTCAATGCGGCGAAGTTAGGACTTCCCGAGCCCAGTGAAACTGGCGCGACTTTGGCGGAGGTAGCCACTATTGCGCTTTGGCGAAGCAAACGAATTGCATTGGTCTTGGAGGGCACATCGCCCAACCCATTGATCGATCGTGGCCTGGAGGTCGTTCTATGGCCGCTATCGCCTTCGGGCCAAGAGGAAGCTGTAAAAAAGCTCACCAGTCTACTTAATTGAGAAAATAATTCATGAGTGCAGTTTTATCTGATATTGGAAACGCCATCTTCCCGCCTGGCGCGTTGGTACGCGCACGCGGTCGGGAGTGGATCGTCATGCCTGGCAGCAGTCCTGAGCGTCTACGCCTTCGCCCATTGTCCGGAAGCGAGGCGGACGTCGCCGTAGTGTCTCCTGCGTTAGAAGCCACATTTGACCCGGTAGTGCCTGCGACCTTTCCATCTCCAACAGTCAAGCAGGCCGCAAATCACGAAGAATCGCTTCTCTTACGTGATGCCCTGCTGATGTCACTGCGAAGGGGTGCTGGTCCATTTCGAAGTTTTGGGAACTTGGCTTTTCAACCCCGCGCTTACCAATTAGTTCCGCTCCTGATGGCACTCAAACAGGATGTGATACGACTCTTAATTGCAGATGACGTTGGTATCGGAAAAACCATTGAGGCTGGGATGATCGCGCGCGAGCTTCTTGATAGAGGCGAAATTCGACGATTTGCTGTTCTTTGCCCACCACACCTGGTCGAACAATGGATTCAGGAGCTCGACGACCGATTTCATATTAAAGCCGTTGCTGTCACTGCGGCAAGTGCAGCTCGGCTTGAGCGAGGTCTGCCAGTTACCGACAACATTTTTACAGTTCACCCACACACCGTTGTGAGCTTGGACTACATCAAGAGTGACCGTCGGCGAGGTGACTTTGCCAGTCGTTGCCCTGAGTTGGTAATTGTGGATGAGGCTCATACCTGCGCAGGTAGCGGTGGAGGCCGTCATCAACGTCATGATCTATTACGACTGCTTGCAACAGACGAGCAGCGACACATGCTTTTTCTAACAGCGACCCCTCACTCCGGGGACGAAGACAGTTTTCACAGTCTGCTTGGACTACTGCACACCGATTTCCAACAACTGGGTAGCGTGACAGGCACCGCCCGCGATGAGTTGCGCAGACGCTTATCGGTTCACTTTGTGCAGCGCCGTCGCCAAGATATCAACGAATGGAACGATGAGGGTGTTTTTCCCCGTCGAGAAACAACCGACCTCCCATACAAATTGAGCGGTGGATGGGGCGTCTTCTTTGATGCTGTCTTGGACTATTGTTCAGAAGTTGTCGAGCGTGCAGGCACAGACCAACGCCGCCAAAGATTGAATTTCTGGGGCACTTTAGCCTTGATGCGTAGCGCGGCAAGTAGTCCGGCTGCCGCATTGCAATCTCTTCGAACGCGAATGGCCACGCAGGTAACTGATGCCGATGAGGACGTATTGCGAGAGCGGGTATTTGATGGTGCAGAGGACGCAATGGTGGACGATGACGCTGAGCTACCAGCTGACAGTGCAGATCCAGGACTGAAGGATCTGATAACCCAAGCGCAAACACTTGCGGGTGAAGGTGGTGACCCAAAACTTGCCGCTTTGCGCAACCATTTAGAAAAAGAACTCCTTAACAAGGGCTTTGCCCCTGTTGTTTTTTGCCGCTACATCGCAACAGCGCACTACCTCCATCAACACCTGAAAAGTAGATTTCCAGGTGTAACAGTAGGAGTGGTGACCGGCGAATTAGCTCCTGAGGAGCGAAAAGCCGTAGTCGCCGAACTTGGCGAGGCCGATCGCCCCATGCTGATTGCGACAGATTGCATGTCAGAAGGTATCAATCTGCAAGAGCATTTCAATGCCGTCGTTCATTACGACTTGAGCTGGAATCCTACCCGTCACGAGCAGCGTGAAGGACGCGTCGATCGTTTTGGTCAAGAAAGTCGCGTCGTGCGTGCCACGCTGATGTACGGACAGAACAATCCTGTTGATGCAGTTGTTTTGAAGGTCATATTGCGCAAGGCCAAAAAGATTCGCGAAGACCTAGGGGTCCCCGTCCCATTGCCAGACAACGATCACTCACTAACCCAAGCGCTCATGCAAGCAGTACTCAGTGGCCAGCGCGGTCGTCAAAAGCAGGAAACGTTTGACTTTGATGATCTCCCGGCTTTTCAGCAGCTTGATGTCGCTTGGACGGATATGGCTGAGCGCGCGAAGAAAAATCGCACCGTCTTTGCTCAAAATCGAATCAAGCCCGAAGACGTTCTGCCTGAATGGAAAAAAATGCAAGCAGCTTTGGGCAACTCCGACGATGTGCAGCGATTTACACAGCGAGCGCTGCGCCGTCTGGGCGGCGCTTTGGAGGCCAGAAGTCCAACTGGAAACAAAGGATACCGGGCACCGCTCGCAAATTTACCTGAAGACTTACGCGAGCGAATGTTAGCTGACGGGATCAGCGGCACTGTCGGGTTGAGCTTCACTGTACCGGCCCCAGTGGGCACGAGATTCGTCCATCGCAGCCACCCGTTGGTAAGCACGCTAGCCGAAGGCTTACTTGAACGCACTCTGGCAGATGCTGGTCTCGAGCAAGAACGCAATATGACCGACCCTGCCATGCTCGGGCGAACTGGTTGCTGGGTAAGCACCACTGTGCAATCCCTAACCACTGTCCTGATGCTTCGACTTCGCCATCAGTTGAGCAGCGCAGATGCCCGTGGCGGCGACACACTTTTAGTCGAAGAAGCCATTGCTGTTGCATTGCGATCGGTCGATGGCGGCAAGCGCTTTGAAATACTGTCTGGAGATGAGCCGCTTCAATGGCTCACCGCGCCACCAACTGAGACCATAGATGACCGTACAAGAGAGGCACGCGTATCTGGCGCTTTGGCTCAGCAAGACCAATGGATGCCAGTTGTTGAAAATTTTGCCCGCGAGCGCTCTGAATTGTTGCTTGCAGACCATCGAAGGGTACGAGAAGCGTCCAGATCAAAAGGTCGCTACGAAGTGACGCCTTTGTTGCCAGTAGATGTAATTGGCGTGTTTGTCTTGCTTCCGGCTTTGGGGCTTTGAATCGCCATGTCTAGAACTTCTACCGTATTACACGTCGATACCCTCAGCATTGAGGGTGGATTATTCACTTCTGAATGGCTTGCAAAAGTATCCGCTCAGCAAGCGGCCATGCAAGCAGATGCAGACTATGGTGTTCGCGCAGGTTTCAACTTGCGCGAAGAGATCGGCTTCGCCTGGCGATCTGCCCAAACGCTATGGCGACAATTTGACCAAGCACGCCAGCAACACAATTCGGATGCTTGGGGCATCAGCCAACACTTTGCGGCCGAACTTTTACGGCAATGCTTTGCATTCAGTTTAGCCAAGCAGACTAAACCAATCGTCATTGCCGAACGCAACTATCCTGTGCAATTCAGCGCACTCAACGGTCATGTCCCAATTGTCATATCCCCACACGATGAAGTAAAAGCGTTAGATGTAGCCCACGACCGCTTGGGCGACAACTCAGGTGAGCGGATCAGGAAGCGCAGCGCATTTGGCTTACTGCAAGAAAGTCTGAATGCCATGCCCGACGCCCTTTGGGGTATCGCGACCAATGGCTTACAACTGCGAATTGCACGAGACAACGCCAGCCTAACGCGACCAGCATGGGTCGAAGTCGACCTGGAACGTTTATTTGCTGAAGAGCGATATGCTGATTTCTCAGTCATGTGGCTCCTCTTGCACTCTTCACGTTTTGGTTCATCAGGAAGTAATTCCACTGATTGTGCCTTGGAGCAATGGCGTAACGCGTGTCGTGAGCAAGGCACGCGCGCACGTGAAACCTTGCGCGGCGGAGTGGAAGAAGCCTTACTCGAACTTGGGCAAGGCTTTGTTAGCCATCCGGCCAATACGGCACTTAGAGATGCCTTGGCCACTGGAACTTTGAGCTCGCATGAATATTTGCGCGAACTACTGCGCTTGGTCTATCGGCAGATTTTTCTGCTCACGGTGGAAGAACGTGAAATTCTTCACCGAAGTGATGCCGACCCAAGTGCCGTTGCGCTGTATGCAGACGGATACAGCTTACAGCGACTGCGTGAGCGAGCTATCCGTCGCAGTGCACATGACCGCCATGGTGACCTGTGGCAAGCTTTAAGGCAGGTCTGGATTGGTTTAGGAGTAGGCGAACCCCTTCTGGCACTGCCACCTCTAGGCGGCTTATTTGATTCAAATCAGTGCCCATCGCTCGATGCATGCAAGCTCGAAAATCGCTTCTTGCTTTCTGCTTTGTTTCACTTAGCCTGGTTGCGCCCTGAGGCCAATGCGCCATTGACTCGGGTTAACTGGCGGGACATGGGGCCCGAGGAGTTAGGCAGCATATACGAAAGTCTGCTTGAGCTGGTGCCCATGCTTAGTAATGACCATAGGCAGTTTAGTTTTCACACGGGAGCGGCTACAAGGGGAAATGCACGCAAAACTTCAGGTAGTTACTACACACACGACTCCTTGGTGCAGGTCCAACTTGAGTCTGCTCTTGAACCAGTCATTGCCAGCACGCTTGAATCGCACCCAGTGGGACAAGACGCTGTAGATGCGCTTTTGGCGCTTAGCGTTATTGACCCCGCATGCGGAAGTGGCCATTTCTTACTTGCTGCTGCGCGCCGCATCGCAGGTCATTTGGCTAGAGTGCGTGCACAAATGCGAGACGCGCATTTAGGCAATAGCGGCCAGCCAACACCAGAAGATTATCGGCATGCACTTAGGGATGTTGTGACCCACTGCGTCTACGGCGTTGACATGAACCCAATGGCATTGGAGCTAGCTCGGATGGCATTGTGGCTAGAGGGCTACACGCCTGATGCTCCGCTTGGATTCATTGATCATCACTTTCTGCTTGGTAACGGGCTCTTGGGCGTGATGGATCCCAAAATGATCTTAGATGGTGTTCCCGACACGGCCTTCACGGCCTTGACAGGTGATGACGCTGCTCTTTGTCGCGACTTGAAACGACGCAATAGAACTGAACGGACTGGATTGCTGCGCATGCGAGAAGCTGCAAGTTTCAGTCAAAGCCTGCAATCTATGGACTTGTCTGCGACAGCCCTTCCATTACAACAGTTGGATGTCTTGCCGGACGAAACCTTGGCAGAGATTGCTGCCAAGCGACAAGCTTATGAACGATTGCAGCTTGACGCAGGCACAGATGGTCTTAGCCTTGCACTGAATTTGTACTGCGCTTCCTATTTGTTGCCGAAACATGGCACAGAGACAGATACCGACGTACCGACGACACAAGATGTAATGAACGCATTGTTGGGACAAACAGTTTCAGAGAGGAAGAAGCAAGCGGCTTTTAACCTTGCCAAGCGAGTCCCACTTTTGCATTGGAGGCTTGGGTTCGCACAAGTCTTTGCGAGAGGTGGTTTCTCAGTCATCTTGGCTAACCCACCTTGGGAACGCATGAAACTCCAAGAGGAGGAGTATTTTGCAGAGCGTGCACCCGCAGTTGCGGAAGCAAGGAACAAAGCCGAGCGCGAGCGTGCCATTCGTGCTTTGGGACTTTCAGCCCCGGGTAGCCCCGAGCGCCGCATCTACGACGACTTTAATGCTGCAAAGCAAATAGCTGAAGCGGGCAGTGTGTTCTGTCATGGCCCCAGGTATCCCTTAACGGGTACAGGCGACGTCAACACCTATGCGCTCTTTGCGGAAACAGCCTTGCAGATATTGCACCCACAAGGGCGCGCTGGTCTAGTGTTGCCAAGTGGGATTGCGACTGACGACTCGACCAGTGCATTCTTTGGTGAGATCAGCAAAGGTCGTATCGTGCAGTTGGTAGATTTCGAAAATAGGGAAGGCCTCTTTGCTGGAGTACATCGCAGTTTCAAGTTTTGTCTTTTGACTATAGGTTCTGCTGAGGCAGCTAGGTTTGCGTTCTTTTTGGGCAATACGGAGCAACTTAAAGACCCGCGTCGCAGCTTTACATTGACAGCAGATGACATTGCACGCCTAAATCCCAACACTAGAACTTGTCCAGTATTTAGAAGTCAAAAAGACGCGGAAATAACGAGTGGCATTTACAAGCGTGTACCAGTTCTTTGGGATGAGAGCAAGCCTGACGGAAATCCGTGGGGTATTAAATTCATGACCATGTTCCACATGTCGGGAGATAGCGGGCTATTTCATGACGCACGTCGGAAAAGTGAATTGACTGCCCCAGTACCTTTGTATGAAGCAAAGATGGTGCACCAGTTTGACCACAGATGGGCAACCTATGTTGGAGATACAGACGATTCTCGGGATATGACAGACGAGGAGAAAGCTGATGTTAATCGTGCAGTACAGCCTAGGTATTGGATCGAAAATTCAGTTGTTGATGACAAGTTAAAGGAAAAAAATTGGGATCATCCATGGATATACGGATGGCGAGGCATTACCAACGCGACAAATGAACGATCTGTTATCGGGAGTATCGTTCCAAGATATGGCGCTGGAAATTCTCTTCATTTGCTTCTTTCGCATGAGATAAAGCATGCTTCTTTGTGGTCTTGTTTTTCTGCGTGTATTTCATCTCTGGTATTTGACTATTGTGCTAGAACAAAAATTGGCGGAACTAATTTCAATTTTTTTATACCAAAACAGTTACCCTTATTAGCACCAAAAATGTTTACGACAGCTTATGTCGAACTAATTGTTCCTAGAGTTCTTGAGCTTTTGGTAACTTCGAAAGATATGCTTGGGTACTATCTTGAAGTTGTGAACGAAAACCCGCTCTACGATCCGCGCTCAGCTACGGAGCGAGGTAAGCCTTGGATTTGGAACCCGGATCATCGCGCGATTTTGCGTTCTGAATTGGATGCCATTTATGCACGACTTTATGGACTGACAAGAGATGATTTGCGTTACATCTTGGATCCGTCAGACATCATGGGAGATGACTATCCAAGCGAAACATTCCGAGGGCTTAAAGCCAAAGAAATACGGCACCTTGGCGAATACCGTACGCGTCGCCTTGTACTAGAAGCATGGGATAAATTGGAGCAAGGCGAGCTATGAATGCCACCACTGGCGTTATTGGATCTGCATTGACTGTGCTTGAGAGCCATGCGGTTCGTAAAGCCGCTCGCGATGCAGGTTTTGATATTTTGTTGGATCTTCAGGGCTCAGTAGTCGGTGAAAGCAGTCACGCACCACTCAAGTGCGCCATTTGGACTTCGACAAGCAACGGCTTCATTGTCGCCTTGTCAATGGCCAATGTAGTTCATGCGCTTGAGGCTGATATTGGTCAAGCCATCAATTCAGCAAGGCTACCCAGCACGTCATTCGACATAGCCGGTACCTTCGAAGCCTCTGATATTTTCGAACTCGAAGTCCTGCTCAAAAGGGCCTGGCTACTCTCTCGCAGTCTGCCCAACGCACTGATTGGCCGCTTTGAAAAGGCGTTGTCTGAGATCAGCACCACGGAGCGTGAGGCGACTGTTAGGCAAAGAGTCGGCCAAAACCTGTTCCGAGAAGGTTTGCTGGCTCTGTGGGGCGGTCGCTGTGCCATCACAGGGCTTGATGCTCCTGAGCTATTGCGTGCCAGCCATGCAAAGCCGTGGGCCGATAGTTCCGACACTGAACGGTTGGATGTTTTCAACGGATTACTGTTAGCTGCCCATTGGGACGCCGCCTTTGACTCCGGCCTCATCACGATATCAGGCAGCGGGCATGTTGTCCCGAGTGCTGCACTTTCGGATTCGACTATTGAGGTTCTGAGGCTGACTGAGGATTTTTGCATCCGGCTTCAACCACAGCATGAACCCTACCTGTCCTGGCATCGTGAGCGAGTGTTCAAACAACTGTAGGCTACGGACAATCAAAAACAGCTGAACAACGAAATTTCGTTCGGCTTGGTTCAAAGCCTGATTTGCCTCAATCCGCAAATTCACGGCTCGGAACCAAATCCGAAAAAGTCATGAGGTTTTGAGACAAACGGGGTTTGAGACGCCTTTCACGGGCTGCTGCCAGAGGTCGCAGTCAGGAGCCTAAAGCAAAAAGCCCCGCGTGGTGCGGGGCCTGAGGCTGCCTCAAGGCCTGCTGAGCAGGTTTGAGGTCTTTGTACTGGCGGAGAAGGGGGGATTCGAACCCTCGATACCTTTCAGTATGCAGCATTTCGAGTGCTGTGCATTCAACCGCTCTGCCACTTCTCCTTTATTTTATTTTAACAAAATATTGTTTTCCATAAAGTAATAACTGCGTTTTATTTTCCATTCGTCTTTTTAATAGTATTTGGAACCATTCCGGTACTCAAAGAATAAGGTTTATCCAACTGGCAGGAGAAAACTCTTGGTCTGACGCACACAGGGTAGACAAGAAAAAAAAGTATTTGAATGGGGGTATGATGAAAAACATTATAAGTTATAACTAAAAAAAACTACCACCATTTCTGTACTCCGCGGGATAAATAACTGCTTAAACCGTTCTCTCAGACTTGCGCAAAGCCGCTCATTACTGAGCAAACCTCACGGCTGAGTTTCTGCTTCACAGAGGCCGGTTTCGTTTGATTCGCAAGAATCAAACCAGCGCCTTTCTCTCCACAGACTGACACCGTGCAATCAACTGTATGTTGATAGGGCTGGCAACCGCCAGCCGAACTCACGGCCATACTTTTCAAGTTAATCGCTGCGTTCACATCACGATCATGCTCTACGCCGCAAGTAAGGCACGTCCACGAACGTACCGAAAGCGGCAATTTCTCAACTTTGTGTCCGCAGCAAGAACAGGTCTTGCTGGACGGATACCATCGATCCGCCACAAACAAATAACCGCCATTGATTCCGGTTTTATACGTCAACTGCCGCCGAAACTCAAAAAAGCCCATATCACTCACAACACGGGCTAAATGTCGGTTTTTTGTCATCCCATTGACGTTCAAATCCTCAATCCCGATTGTGTCAAATTGCGACGATATTTTTGTCGTGAGCTTATGCAAAGAATCCCTTCGGATATTGGTAATATTGGCATGTAACGTTGCCAGTTTCGCTTTTGCCTTTTTGCGATTTTCCGAACCTTTTTTCTTCCGACTCAAACTTCTCGACAAACGAATTAACCGAGGTGTTAATGCCTTATGCGCCTTCGGCCCGGATACTTTTTCTCCCGTCGAGAACGTTGCTAATGCAGAAACATCCAAATCTACACCTATCGCACCTTGGCTTTCGGTTTTAGATTTCGTCTCATCAAGTGTTTCTACGTTGATACTGGCATACCAATGTTTTGCGACCCGAGAAACAGTCGCCGACATGATCTTGCCTTTGAAGCGCAATGGCTCCTGATACGCACCCAATCTAAGCCGGGAATACATTTGCGGGAATCATCAACGCTAAATTGGTCGTTGGTGATCGTGAACCGATCATGCACCCCTTTACGCCGGAACGTGGGGTATTTGACACGTTTGGCAAAGAAGTTTTTGAACGCGACACCCAGCTGCATAATCGCCATCTGAGGCGCGTTCTTGGTTACTTCCAGCATCCAAGGGAGTTGCTCGCGTTTCACCCCATTCAATTGCCGACGCAATGCAGCTTCAGACGGTTTGGGAAGTGAGGCATCCAGCTTGCAAGCTTCGTATTGTTTAGACCACTCCGCCAGCGCCCAGTTATAGGAAAAGCCGCGATACCCGACGCTCGAGCAAAATACGTTGCCTGCACATAGTTTGGGTCAAGCCTGATTTTGTGTGCTTGCATCATTTCGATGAGTCCTTAACGGCTGCCCCAATACCTTCCAGTAATTTCTTGTTTTTGCGTGAGCGATTTCCATACAATCTCGCGCTAAACACGATGATTATTTCCAATACATCTTTTGCCAAATCTTCCTCAAAACTTGAGTTTTGGCCTTTATTGAGAATGACCACTTCAACTTCTTTGGCTTCGCAGATAGCAAAAACAAGTTCCGCGCCAAACCCCAACAACCGGTCTTTATGCTTAATAACCAGCCTTCCAACCCAGCCTTCCAGAATATCCTCAAGCAAGTGCTTTAAGCCTTTTTTGTGGTAATTCATGCCAGAACCCAAGTCCGCAACCACTTCAAACGTCCAGCCTTGCAAAGCACAATACATTTCTAATACTTGTTTCTGACGCTCCAAATCCGCCTTCTGGTCATGAGACGAAACACGCGCATAGGCAATCGTCTTTCTGAGCGCCTTGCTATCGGTTCTAAACCTTTACGGCCTGATTTTGGACAAATCATATCGGCGCTGGTTACCGGACGTTCTTTCCGGTACAAGCTTTCCGCTAGATTCCCATCGGCGCAATGTCGAGGTGGAAATCCCTAACACTTCTGCCGCCTTTCCGATTGTTATATATCTGCTCATATTGACTATGGGAGCATAACTTTGGACAAGTTCAATTTGTTCTGCAATTAACCCTTAACCTAGAGAAATGAAGATTCAATATCAACAAATTATTCTTCAATTTTAAGGACTATTCTTTAAGCGCTTATTTAAATAGTACAACAAGTGTTTTACTATTTTAAAATAGAATATGTTAAATAAATTCGGGATGTGTGGATGAGTAATACTACACAAAATAATAGCCAATTTCGTAGACCTGATGCGGTGATTGGTGGCAGTGAAGGATCAGGCTTTTGGGGATATCAATGGCGCGAGAAATCAGGTCTTGGGGCAGTACTCCTCTGTGATAGCTATGTGATGACTGCGCCCACTTTTCCATTGCATCCCCATCGGCATATTAGTGCTGTGGCTATTCTTTTTGAAGATACAATAGGGCACATGGACTCCTCCGACAGCGTTGGAACCAATCACCAATTTGGTGCTGGGGACGTTCATTGGACGCTGGCAGGCCGTGGCGTTGAGCACACCCAAATACCAAGAGCAGGCTCCAGAATTCATGGAGCACAAATGTTTATTGACCTGCCTCAAGATTTACGCCATTCTCCAGCGCAGACATTTCATCTTGAGGCAAAGGATGTCCCTATCTATAAAACGGCTCATAGTCGATGCCGTATCTTGGTAGGTACGGCATGGGGCTTAACGAGCCCCATGGGCATTCCACAAGAACTACTTATGATTGATGGGTGGAGTACATCTGAAATAACTATGCCTGTCCCAGCACATTGGAAAGTTTGGTTATATGATCGTGACAATGAAAAAGCTGGTTATACGAATGATTCAACTGTTAAGGGGAGCTTTTTATTAGTGGCTTCTCCATCTTTATATTAACATCATGATGTCTAGCGAGTTAATAATTGATCGGGCAACTTTGGCAGACTTAGATGGCATTATGACGCTGCAAGCTGATAATCAGCCCGAGCGTGGCGGCAATCTAGCGGCAAGCTTCAACTTGTCACAGATTACTTATATGATAGTCCATCGACCCGTTGTGGTGGCGCGCCGTGATCATCAAGTGGTTGCTTTTTTAATGAATAGTAAGCCAGAGATGAATCAAGACATACCGATTATTGCTGCCATGTTTGATGCCTACCAAGCCAGCTCAAATAGTTACATATATGGTCCAGTGTGCGTCAGGGAAGATATGCGTGGTCAGGGACTAGCTCAGGCGATGTTTAATTTACTGCGTTCTATGGAAGAGGGGCGAGAGGCAGTGCTCTTTATTAGAAAAAGTAATGTTGCTTCGATTCGTGCCCACGAAAAAATGGGTATGAAGCCAGTAGCCTCCTTTCAGTTTGCAGAGGAAGACTATCTTGTCTTATCGTACTTGGGATAATTTTCCTCTCTACTCATTATTAAAAGGTCGTTGTCGTATCATAAACATACAAAGTTATCCAATCAGTCAATTGAATTTATGTTTTTTTCTTCATGGACGCTAATAGTCAATGATGGGTGATCTATCATCTGTTCTGTTGCCGGATGAGTGTGTACTCAACAAGACTACATTTGGCTCCAAGTTAGCCCAATGACTTGTTAGCTAGTTCACTAATGAGCTGCTCATGGAATTTCTCTGTACTTAGTTCTACCTCAAGTGGTGAGGTGTTACCTTGGATCGCCGGCAATGATAATGTCGCTCAACACAGCAAGAGCTCATAGAAGCCATCGTCGAATTGACCCCGCAGAGCTCTGTATGAACCCCCCTTATTTAGGAAGGAGGATGTCAACAAAAAATCCAATGAAAAATTTATTGATTAAGAGTTAAAGACTTGCCCTGGAGCACTTGGATTAACGTACGATAAATTTCTCCTTCAGGATTGATCATGTCAGCCAAGATGGTGTAATGGTTTTTTTGAGGTAATTCTTTAAATCCACCTGGCTGATGAAGGGCGGCTAATTTTGCGGCATAGTCGTAGGATTGTCTTCTCATCTCTGATAATTCGGCACCACCGACAAAAATATAAATAGGTAGAGCCTTTGGCGGGATGTCGTTCATAGGGGAAAATTGTTTTACCTCCTGTTGAGAGAGATGAAGTTTTTTATCAATATAACTCCCCACCAAAGGCTCTAAATCGTAGATGCCACTCAGTGGGACGGCTGCAGAAACGATGGAGTTGTTCATTACTTCCGCGGTGAGATGACCGCCCGATGACCAACCACTGACTACCACTCGATGGGGATCACCTTGCCAGTCTTGTATGTGATGTTGCACGTAAGTGATAGCTCTTTGAGAAGCCGCAACAATTTCTGACATGCTAGCCTCCGGTGCTAGGGGATAGCCCACCATAACCACATTAATGCCTGCCTTTACATAGGGTTTAGCAATAAAAGCAAAATCATCCTTTGATCGCATTTGCCAAAACCCACCATGAATAAAGACTAAAGTCGGGGCATTTGGAGCGGCTACAAATATATCTAGTTTTTCTCGTTTTGAAGGGCCGTAAGGAATATCTAAATACTGAGCATGGCTTGCACGAAACTCTTTGGCCTCGATCACCCAATGATTGAACATTTCTTTACTTTCAGGAACCGCTAGGGAGTTATTGTATGAGCGGTTTAAAGTATCCTGATCCATATGATGCCAATCGGGAAACGAGGCTCCATAGGATCCATGCATCAGGATGAAGAGGAGGGGCATTAATAAGAGGCGGAATGCTTTTTTCATGCAAATAGTCCATTTATGTAAAAAATTATCCATTTTAATATACAGGATTTTTGAGAGTGGTTGCCCCCATCTGTGAAACTCATCTAAGGTATTTGGCTTCGTGATGAGAATAACTTTTTATTATTTTCATCAACCCTACTTTAGACATCAAGATGTCATAAATTTCATGTCTAGTAATATGTAAACATAAAAAATAACAGTTTGTTATTTTTAAATGGGTTAAAACTAAATATTAGTAACCTTATTATTGAGGTAAAAATGCTTTATTTTATTGAAGAGTCGTTCAATTTGATGCTAAGTCCCGCCAGGCAATCAAGTCGCATTATTAAAAGTTTGATTAAAGAGATGCCTCATTCTGGAGTTGCAGCGCCATGGCTTAATACGGTGAATGCCTGGATGACAGTCTTCGAGGAGTTTTCTGGGATTCATGAAAAACCCAAATGGCAATTACACGAGATCATGGTTGATGGTGTTGCTTACCGGGTAGAAGATGAAGTGGTTCTTAAAAGAGCGTACTGTCAGTTGGTCCATTTTAAAAAAGTCAATTATCATCGCAAACAACCACGATTATTTATCATTGCTCCCTATTCGGGTCATTACTCCACATTGCTGAGACAAACGGTCGAAACCTTCTTACCAGATCACGATGTTTACATTACGGATTGGTTAAATTGTAAAAACATCTCTATCGCCTCCGACTTGTTTAATCTTAATGATTTCATTGATTATTTAGTGGATTTTATGCACTTTCTTGGCTCAGGCACTCATGTGCTGGCAGTGTGTCAACCTACAGTCCCAGCTTTAGCTGCCACAGCAATCATGGCCGACTGGGGGGATCGTTGCCAACCCCGATCACTGACTCTGATTGCAGGGCCCATTGATGCGAGAGAAAATCCCACTGTAGTGAATCAATTCGCCCTTGAACATGATTTGAACTGGTTTGAGGAAAATTTAATTCAAATTGTCCCGCCGCCTAATTTAGGTGCTGGCCGAAAAGTCTATCCAGGTTTTATACAGTTAAATAGTTTTATGGCCATGAACCCCCAGCGCCATATGCAATCTATTGAGTCCATGTTTGAATCTCTGGTGGAAGGTAATGGCGAGGATGCTGAGAGAAAAAAACAATTCTATGATGAGTATTTGTCTGTCATGGATTTAACGGCAGAGTTCTATTTACAAACTATTGATCAAGTGTTTTTAAAATTTAGTTTAGCTAAGGGCGAGATGATGAGTCGCTGGCATCTTGTGGATACTGCCCATATCAGACATACGCACCTATTAGTCATTGAGGGTGAAAAGGATGATATTTGTGGAATTGGGCAAACCCAGGCGGCTTTACACATTACCAATAATCTGCCGGACTCCCATAAAGAGTACGTTTTGGTTCCTGAGGTTGGCCATTATGGAACGTTTAATGGACGCGTATTTCGAGAAGAAATTGCACCTAAGATTACCCGATTTATCAATGAAATAGAAAATAGTTAAGGGAGAACATATTATGACAATCGACCCCCCCTTACAAAACCCCAGTTCAGTGGTTTTGCAAAAAATGAATGCCACTTGGTTGCCTCTTTGGACCTTGAGTAACCATTTATTTAATATTCAAAAAGAACATACAACTCAACACTTGGAGAGTATTAAAAAACAATCTGATCAATTCACTATACAAATAGTGAAAGCCATTGAAACTCATCAATTGCCGCAGCCGCAGGAGTTATTTGAACAGACTATTCAAGTTCAAGCGCATATGATGGCGTTAAATATCGCTACTTGGAAGAAATATGATCAATTGATGAGTAACTTCTTTCATAATATGCAACCTGTCTCAGGGGAGCATTTGGCAACTATTATTAAAACAACGACATAAATAACGATTAATAATCAGAATTGAGTCATCTTGGATTCATTCCAAGCGTCAATGATTTCCTTGGGTACGTCACTTATGTAATCAAGCGGTTGACTCAGATTAGTGAAGGATCCCTGTGGTAGCGTGTAAAGTCGCTTTGACATGGGGGCTAATTGGCCGTCACTTTGCCGTTCCATGATGAATTTAGGGTTGATTAGGCTAGGCTCTTGTACGCCAATGCTAGCTGTCAACTCTGCGAAGGCAATGAGAGTAGCGTGATGAAAGTGAGCGACTCTTACTGCCTTATCCTCAGGATTTAAAGCCTTTTGACGTTGCTTGTTTTGTGTTGCAATGCCTGTGGGGCAGGTATCCAGATGGCAGGCTAGCGATTGAATGCATCCTAGAGCAAACATGAAGCCGCGCGCGGAGTTTCCCCAATCAGCTCCTAATGCAATCACTTTTAGCAAATCAAAACCTGAGATGATTTTACCAGAGGCGCCGATGTTGATTTTTTCACGTAAACCGCTGGCAATCAGGCTCTGATGAACGAGGTGCAGCCCTTCTTTAAGGGGTAATCCTACATGATCTACAAACTCTATAGGAGCGGATCCTGTTCCTCCTTCAGCGCCATCCACGACAATGAAATCTGGATGAAAACCGGTGGCGAGCATGGCTTTAACTAAAGCAAACCATTCTTTGGGTTGGCCGATACACAGTTTAATACCAAGGGGTTTACCTCCTGAATGCTCACGTAACACATTGATAAAATGAAGAAGCTCTATAGGGGTACTAAAGGCGCTATGGGTGGCCGGAGAAACACAGGTTTCTCCCTCAGGAATTGAGCGTGTCTGGGCGATTTCTCGAGTGACCTTTGCGCCAGGTAGCACACCACCATGACCAGGTTTCGCTCCTTGTGAAAGTTTTACTTCTATCATTTTAATTGAGGGTAATTGGCTTACTTCTTTAAATTTTTCTAAACTAAAATGACCGTTGTGATCGCGACAGCCAAAGTAGCCGGAGGCGATTTGCCAAATTAAATCACCCTGATGTTTCAGATGATATTGAGACACAGACCCCTCTCCTGTGTCTTGAATAAATTGACCTAATTGCGCTCCCCGGTTAAGGGCCATGATAGCGTTAGCTGATAGGGCACCAAAACTCATGGCGGAAATATTAAATAAAGAGATGGAGTAGGGAAGGCGACATTGATGATTGCCTACAGAAACTCTTAACTGTTGAGGAGTTAATATGGGCGCAGGGCGCAGACTATAGAGAAGGGTTTGGTAGCCCTTTTTTTCAATTTGAGAGAGTGTACCAAAAGGACGATTAGAGGATTCACCTTTTGCCCGTTGATAAACAAGAGAGCGTTGTGCCCTTGAAAAGGGTACTTCATCCTCGTCGCTTTCCACAAAATATTGTCTGATTTCAGGGCGAATGGCCTCTAGAAGATAACGTAAATGGCCGATTAGTGGATAGTTACGATTGATGGCATGCTGTTGCTGCAAGAGATCATACCAGCCAATACAAAAGAGAATAAAAAAGAGCTTTGAATAGAAAAGAGTAAAGTAGCCAATATCCTCGGGATGGTCTAGTTCGGTATAAACAAACAGGATCCCAGTTAACAGCCACGGTACGTAACGCAACCAAACATTCATATTAAGTAATCTGAGTGATTGAATAAGTAGCTAAGACTACAGTAGGCTCCTATATTTGTCTTAAAAAAATTATGACAAATTATGTTTAGCTGTTTTTTTTCTAACCAACCACAGCGTTGTGGGTCCCAATATTTTTGAAATGCCATGTCGGTTCTTGGCAAAAAAATAATAGCCGACTTTAAATAGGGGTTGCAAGAGTTGTCTTGAGAAAAGCCAAGCCAGAAGAGGTAACTGTGCACGCCTATAGGCCTCTGGAAACACCCTTACTCCATGGATCATTTCGCCGTCATCATATTGGGCGTACATGGCGGAGAGAGCGGCTGCGCAAGAGACGCCAGTTTGAATCGGGTCATAATGAGTGGACTGTACATCAACAAAATCTAATAATCCTTCCTGATTACGACTTGATAAGAAAAGGATTTCTGCTTGACATAAAGCACAAGCCCCATCGTAGAATAAAGTGAGTCGTCTGAGTTCTGTCGAAGGCATCAGTGTTGTTCCTCTAGAGCATTCATCCATGTAGTGATCATTGCTAAAACGCTCGAAGCTGGTTGAAAACCATGGGTGATGAGAGTATAAGGTTGGTCCTGGTGGAAGCCAGCAGCTAAGGTAGGAAAACCAGTGATCCCAGAATACTGGGATAGGGAAAAATCAGACCAAGTTTCTTCTTTGATACTCTCTGAGAGAAATGATTCCTGAAAACTCTCTTTATCCATGCCGAGTGAGCTGGCAATATGCGTTAAGACTTGTAAATCAGTAACATCTTGATTGTGAGCATAAAAAGCTCTGTGGATAGACTTGAGTGCCTCTAAAGCTAAATCAGCGCGATAGCGACGAAGAGTCACCACCGACCTTGCTGCAGGTTCGGTATTATAAATAAATCCTTCCCTTGAAAAAAAACTAAAATCAAAGGGTTGCTGTGATGCCTCATGAACATGTTCCCAGTGGCTACGGATATCATTTTTATCAGCTGAATCCATAGCTTTGTCAGTGCCGGGTCTTAATCCTCCTAAAATCAATTTAATGGGTAGGGTTGCACCAAACTGGGATTGAATGGCATCAATCACCGGAGAAAACCCCCAGCACCAGGAACACATGGGGTCAGCAAAATAGATTAAATGTCGTTGAGTCATTGATGATTCCTTAACAATTGTTGATATAGCGAATAGTATTGTGACTCTATTTTTTCTTTTTAGTTGTACTTGGAATCATTCCCTTACTTAAATCTTTTTTTGGTACAACAAGTGGATATTTTTATATACTTGAGGCTCTTGCAAAACACCCTATCTGAGCGGAATTAATTGCCGGATAAATGGCAAAAACAGGTAGAAGTGGGCGGCCATTGCTGGCAAGATTAAGGTTCTGAAGACTTGATCAACGCCCGATATGAATACTACGCAACGCAATGGAATTATGCAACGATGGAATGTCATTCAACACGAATTGATGCCGGAATTGCGGGACGAGGTAGGCGCGCTGACAGCGAAACTGGCGCAGGTGGTTCATACTCTGGAATGGGTGCGCATCGAGGAATTTGTGAGTTCGAGCTGGGGCGGCTACGGTCGTCCTGAGCATGATCGGGGCATGTTGGCGAACGCCTTTGTTGCCAAGGCGATATTGGGCATATCAACAACTGCCGGGCTGATTGAACGTTTGGCAATGGATCGCGCGTTAAAGCGCATCTGTGGTTTCTCGATGTGGCGTAAATTGCCGAGCGAAGCGACTTTCTCGCGTGCCTTTGCAGAATTTGCCGAAGCGGGGCTAGCGGAGCGCACGCATGCTGCTCTGGTGAAAGAAACCTTGGGCGAACAGTTGATCGGACATATCAGCCGTGATGGCACGGCGATTGAGTCCCGCGAGAAACCGGCCAAAAGGGCCAAGGTATCGGAACCTGCAGTGACAAAGAAACGCGGGCGTCCATGCAAGGGCGAAATTCGTGAAGCAAAGCTGGGAAAGCTTGAACAGCAACGCGGCAAACCGCTGGCTGAACTGCTTGAGGAATTGCCGCGTGAGTGTGATCGGGGCAGCAAGTGCAACGCGCAGGGTTACAAGAATAGCTGGAACGGCTACAAGCTGCATATTGATACAACGGACTGCGGTATTCCGGTGAGCGCGCTGTTATCGAGCGCCTCGATGCACGACAGCCTGGCGGCGATGCCGCTGTCTTTGATGACAGCGGAGCGCGTGACGAATTGTTATGACTTGATGGATGCGGCCTATTGCAGCAGCGTATTGCGGGACCACAGTCGCAGTCTGGGACATGTGCCGCTGATTGATCACAATCCGCGCAAGGGCGAGAAGATCGAGTTTACGCCCAGCGAGGCGCAGCGATACAAGGAACGCAGTCAGGCTGAGCGGATAAATGCCAGGTTGAAGGATGATTACGGCGGCCGGTATGTTCGGGTCAGAGGGAATGCGAAGGTCATGTCGCACCTGATGTTCGGGGATGCTGGCGTTGACGGCAGAGCAGTTGATGCGATTACTGACGTAGCCGCATCAAGACTAACAGGTAAAAGACAGTAAAAGGGGCGTTGGCGAAAGTCGGCGCGGTAGCCTATGGGCATAACGGAGCAGAATCGATGATTTCGGACGGGTAAAGCGAAAAACATCGCTTGAAAAGTGAAAAAACTCACCCAAAGGTGAGACTTTCCCCGCTGAAACCATTGCGTTCAGCTATTTTGCAAGAAGCTCACTTTGCTGTCATAATAAAACAAACAATTAAGATATTTGGGAGTCAACATGAAAAAAACCACTAACATTACACTGTCTCTGGGTCTTATGACCCTACTATTATTAAGTGCTTGCGCCACTCCCGCTCCCTACACGGCTGCCGAAGAATCAAATGATCAAAAAATAAAAGATCAAGTACTTGAAAAATTTAAACATGAACAGTACACCTTCTTAGGTCATGTAGATATTACGGTTTATAAAAGCACTGTTATTTTAGGTGGGTTAGTGTTTGAGCCGGTAGACAGAGATGTTGCCCTGCGCGATGCTCGCTCAGTTCAAGGGGTGAAGGCGGTGAATGATCAAATTGAAATCGAGTCCAACGCTTATTGATGGTTGATGTCAGTGGTGGCGCCATGCCACCACTTAAAAAAAGTTAATTTACCCCTTCACACATTCTAAAATACGTTGGCCATAGAGTTCCGCTGTTTTAAGATCTCCTTGATTGACCTCATAACTGGACGCGTCAGAAGGGGTTTGCATCATAGCGCCGGCAAAGGAACCCACAAAATTCACATCATCACGATGAGCTGATTTTGCGTTAGAGGCCATCAGTCCCGTCCCAACCCAAATACCAGAATGTTGCATTGCGAGGGTTATGAAGTAGTGAAGAGTGGAATGCTTGTCACCATTCATGGTGGCTGAATTGGTAAAACCACCGAAGAATTTATTTTTCCATTTTTGGGTAAACCAAATCTTGGAGGTGGCATCTGCAAATTTTTTGAATTGCCAACTGACATTACCCATATAAGTGGGTGAGCCAAATACAATGGCTTTTGCTTCATCTAATAGCTGCCATTCTTGTTCACTAATATTGCCCTCTGCATCAATAGCAATTAAGGTGGCTTGAGCACCTTGGGCAAGTGCTTCCGCTTGTTTTTTAGTGTGGCCATAGCCACTGTGATAAACCACTACAACTTTTGACATGCTAATAACTCCTGTTGGGTGTTAAGTCTGAACAGTCATTAATATAGTACGTACACGTACAAAATGCAAGTAAAAAAAAACCTTACTTTGTTACGGTAAGGTCATCCTCATGGAATTGAACAGTTTACTGGTCTTTTATTAATGACTTCAAATCAATAACAAAGCGATATTTCACATCGCTTTTAAGCATTCTCTCGTAAGCCTCATTAATCTCTTGTATGGTAATCACTTCTACATCGGAGGTGATATTGTGTTGTCCACAAAAGTCTAATAACTCCTGAGTTTCTTTAATACCACCAATTAATGAGCCGGCGATCGATTTGCGCCCCATGATCAACGGGACAGAATTCACCATGGGTTCCAGCTCTCCTAAGTAACCCACTAAAACCAAAGTACCATTAATAGTGAGGGTAGGGACGTAGGGGTTTAAGTCATGGGCGTAAGGGACTGTGTCAATAATCACATCAAATTGATTTTTAGCCTGATTCATGGCTTCTTCGTTGATGGAGTAAATGATATGGTCAACTCCTAATCGCTTCGCATCCTCTTCTTTGTTTGCGGAGCGAGTGAATAAACTCACTTCAGCGCCAAGGGCTTTGGCCAGTTTAATCGCCATATGTCCCAATCCCCCTAAACCCACTACGGCCACTTTGCTGCCAGGGCCCACCTGCCAATGACGTAGTGGTGACCAGGTAGTAATGCCGGCGCACAGCAGTGGCGCCGCACCGGCTAAATCTAAGTTGTCAGGTACTTTCACCACAAATTTGTGGGAGACCACGATCTGATTGGAATACCCCCCGAAAGTGGGTTGTTGATCATGTCGGTCCACATCATTGTAAGTGAGAGTTGGGAATTCATCACAGTATTGCTCATGACCTTCTTCACAGGGGTGACAGTGCTGGCACGAATCTACCATACAGCCCACTCCCACTTGATCGCCGATCTTAAAGCCTTTCACTTGGCTGCCCACATAGCTGATACGACCAATGATTTCATGGCCAGGCACCATGGGATAACGACTGTTTTGCCAGTCATTGCGGGCTTGATGAAGATCTGAATGACAAACACCACAGAATTCTACGTCGATAATGACATCATTGTCCCGAGGATCACGTCGTTCAAAATGATGGGGAGCTAGGGCATCGGTGGAGGAATGAACAGCATAACCAAACGATTTCACTGACATGTTGAAAGACTCCTTGTGAGTAATAAAAATAAGTAATAGTAAGATACCATACTAATCGTTTGGATTTTTAACCAACCAAAAAATATATTTTTTAAATGAATCACATTCATAAAGTTAAGGGGTGTTCTTTTGAAATAATTGTTTGATTAGGTCAAAAATATTTTTGAAAATATGAAGCCAAATAAAATTAATTCGAACCAAAAGTAGTACCAATAAATTCATGTAACAGCTTTGTTTGAAATCCAACCAAACAGAATCATTAAATTTTAAAAACATATAGGCGTTCAAAATACCCAAAAACACATAAAGTAATATCAATACTTGGTTGAGATAAAACCACTCACTATTGGCCATGGGAAAATAGGGTCCAATAATCCATTTGGCAGGGTATCCCCATCCCAGTCTTGGAAAAATAAACAGTAATAGTGCCAGGAGCCAATAAAATAAGCTGGGTTTGTAATGGTTAAAGGTTAGCCATTGCTCACTAGAGCTATCCTTGAAAACGAAAAAAAGAGTAATTAAACCTAATGCAATAAAAGTGGTTAATAATCCCCAGGCAGATTGGTCAATACGATGGCGAGGTCGCCAGTAAAAGGTTAATCCTAAGAGAAGTAAGATAGTTACCAAGGCATAGACACTCATTAGTATTGAACTCCACTTATCATTTCAGCCACCAATAGGTAATTAACATCCCTATAACCCACAGAATTTCAGTGGCCAGAGCATTGGCGGTGGCTGTGGCCAGAGAGACATTGGGACGGTTGAGGTTGATGTTCCCGCTGTAATGAATAGTAGGGCCTTGATACTGAGCTAAAGCCGCCTGAAAAGGGTTGGCGTGGGTTCGGTTTATGGTTTTATGTACATGACGAATGGTGCGTTGTGGAACGGCTTTTAATTTAGCTCTGATCCGTGATTTATTACGATGATGGTGGCCCAGAATGTTTTCGCGCATACAGGTAGGGCACTGTTTTTCAGCAAACTTAATGTGACCGTTAACACACATATCCATGCCACCTGAACTTTTATTAGCATATTGTGCCGTGATCATGGCCCACTCATAAGCCCCAGGTCTGCCACCTGGTAACCAACCAAAGGCACGGTCAAATAACGTTCGCAGACTATCTGGAAAAGCATCATGTACGCTAGCTGGGACAGGATGTACGCCAGCATGGGGCTGAGTTCCATAGGCATAGAGCCTATGTTGAATACGGGCTGCAAGTTCTGTGGGATATTTCAGCTTTACGTCAGAAATCCCGACAAAGGGATGAATGCCATAATTTAATAATCTGAAGATGATCGTGGCCAGAGCAAAAGCATCCTGGTTATGGGGATGAGTCACTACCTTTTCATGAAACTCAGGGGCTAAATATTCAGGGGTCACCTGCGGTGCATCAGACTGAAAATCCTCAGCATAAATACAAAAACCATCACAATCAAGAATGGAAATCAGTAATTCATTCTTGTACACCTTGATATTCATAGGTTTCAAATCAACCACCGCAATTTTTTTGTTATGCAGTGTATTAATAATGGACGAGAGGTTATAAGCCACTGCCATTAACTTACCAAAATCCACATTCAATCCCGCTTGCTGAGCTTGACGCCTAGTTAAGAGATAATCCAGTTCAATGGTGCGTTCAAAGTCAATTTTTTCCATGGCAAACCCCACAAAACCAGACCCTTTGTAAACCTCTGCGATCGGCCAGGCAAGTTGCACAATATGATCAACTGCTTCAGGAAGAGGGGGGAGTTGTGGACGGTTACGTACCATCCAATGAATTTTCTGAGCATAGTGCTTTAGCTGCTCAGCCTTGGTTTCCTCATGGTAGATTTTAGCCACCAAATGAGGATAGTGATCTATTTCAAAAATTTCTCCAGCACCACCTGATTTCCCCGTGGAAATCAGTTTTGTTTTTTCAGTTCTGCCATCAGGCCAAACTAATTTAAATGTAGGAGAAAACATTGACTCATCACACCCTTTGAAGTTATTTCAGTGAGGCGAGCAGTAAAGTTTTATCATCACTTGTAATGGCGACAGTTTTAGGGCTTTCAAGGAGATTTTGTAGGGCCGCATTGCCGGTTTCTATGTCTACATTTTTAAGGTAATCCAAAACTGGATTGATGAAGGCTGGAAAAAAACCGCTACGTTGTTTATCAATGGCAAAAGTGGCCGCTCCATCACTCATCAGCCCCCAGTAACTGGTTGAGCTTGGGGCAGGCAGTAGCGTAAGGCGTAAATGTTCACGCCAATCATTGCCTGTTACAAAGTAAGTTTCGGAAGCATACTCACCATTTTCAGGTAGGGAGAGAACGGCGGGTCGATTGGCCTCTTGAAATACAGCAAAACCATCGCCAATATGAAAAAAGCATCCTCCCTGGGGGCCGATTAAGCAACCCACCACCGTGGCAGCGTAATCCCTCAGTTGATGGTTCTCTGGCAAGGTGGCGGAGAGTTCGCAACGGGTTTCTTCGATGGAGTTTTCCAGTAAAGGCTTCAGTAAATCAATCTCAAAGGGCCCTGAAAGAGAGAGGCTCAGTAAACGCTTCACTATTCCGTGCGCAAAAAAAATAGCGCCTTGATCACTGTAATCGGCGGAACCTGCTCCATCACAGACAATGGCGCAAAGGACATCACCACGCTGTTCTTGATAAGCGAAATCTTGGCAGGGAATGGCGTGATCAATATGATGACTGCCTCTTGCTGAACCTTGAAAAACTCTCCAATTCATAGGGTAAGGATCTTTAATATCAATTAAGTAGAGATTTGTGCCCAACTGTCCACAGGATTTAATTGCACTGTAGCCCCAGTTTGTGCACGCGATACCGCTTGAATGCTGCGGCTTAACCAAACAAATAGTTCTTTAAATTTCAGGCCATCTAGGCTCAAGGCGCCTTTATTACTAAATTGGCCCAATACATCCTTGTTAGCACTCGCACCTATACCAATTGACATAATATTGACCTTGTGTGCGTTCTCTGCATTTTTACAAGAGATAGCGATGGATTGCCAATCATCGGTGGGCTCTCCATCAGAGAGCAACATTAAAATCGGACGTTTGTAAGGAACCCCTGCGTTACGCATCTCGGTTTTTTGATTTTCAATTTCATCTAAGGCAAGACGCATGGCAGCACCGATGGGAGTGAGACCGCCAGCGTAGAGATTGGGCGGGTTAAAATCCATGGCATCTGTCCATTCACCCATAATTTCAACATTATTGTCTCCACCAAAGGCAATCACTAAAATACGGCCACAACGCGCCGTAATTGGATCATCTTTTAATTCCTGTGACAAAACCTTAAGTCCATCATTTAACAGACCAATTTTGTTATCGTCGTTCATACTGCCCGAGCAGTCTAGCACCAACACCAGGGGAGCTCTTTCTTCACTGTTATCTATGAGCGCTACGTCAGGAATAATTTGACTCATGAGAAGTCCTTTGAAAATTAATTATAAAAAAAATAATAGTGTACTCGTAACTGGATCTTTTGTGGAGAGACAGCCATTTTCATCCTTCGTTCCACACTTTGTCACGGGAATTGGTAGATGAGACTAAGGTTAATGTAGCGAGCACTGCCGGCATCCACAATGGGGCTGTCTTTGACGAGTGCACTGAATCGTCGATGTTCAAGTGAGCCAAACACGCCCCAATGGCTGTTAAAACTATAACCACCCATTATACCAAGGGTATTAAACACCAAGCCAGAGCCTGGTTGATAGGGGGTTAATCCTGTTTGATTAGCGCTCAGTGAACTGACTCCATAGAAGCCTCGGTTATAGGTCTGATTTGCCCAGGTGTTTTGCGTAAAAAGTGCGAGCCCCAGATGATGGTAGTCTAAAATGCCAACGCTAATTCTAGCGTCAAATAAATTACCATTAATCCGGTCAGTTCGTTGCCGATCACGCAGCAATATATTAATGGGTGCAGGGCCCAAATGGGTATCCCATTCCAAGTGAGCACCCCAAGACAGGCTAGGAGCAATGCCTGGTATTTGATAGCGTTGTAAGAGATTGGATTGATAGGTGAGGCGTCCCGGTTCATAGGCTAACTGTCCCCCTAGATAAAGCCCCGGCAGGAGAGCATAGCGAAATCCTCCCTCCAAGATGTCTTGTGTGTCACGGATGAACCAGCGTTGGCCAAGGTAACGAATTAATGGAACAGGGTAGGCAATGTCATTGCGTGAGCCATCGTAGGCGGGTTGAATCTCAACGCCTGCGCCAAGTAGGGGGTTGTTAGTGAGTTCCGCCACGACAGGGGGGGAGACTAGAAGCGGCAGAACAATCACAGCGATCGATATATTGCGCAACACTGAATCATCCTTTAAAAATAGGGGGCTTAGATAACAGGCTGTATAATAACGGTTTTAATGATTGTTCTGCGAAAGATTTTTATGGTTAATAGTGTGGATATTAGAGAGAGTATGGGTATTAGAACACTGCATTTTGGTTCTGATTGGATTCAAGGAGCCATGAGAGTTGCAAGACCCTATCAGTTGGTCTTGGAGTACACCAAAGAAATGATGTTATCGCTGATTCTCTCTGACAATCTTAATCCACAACGTATTCTACTGGTGGGTCTTGGAAGTGCTTCTATAGCGAAATTCCTATACCGCCATGCTAAGACGAGTTGTATACAAGTGGTAGAAATTGACGAGAGAGTCATTCATTGTGCCCGTCAGTTTTTTAAATGCCCAGAGAATGACGATCGTTTCCAAGTGGATTGTGCTGACGCCTTTGATTGGCTGATGCACCAACATGAGCAATTTGATTTAATTCTAGTAGATGGCTTTGACGCCAATGCTCAAGCGGGTCGCTTGGACAGTAAAGCATTTTATCTGTTGTGTCAGCAACACTTACATCCCCATGGCTTAATGAGTGTCAATTTGTTTAATTATCGCCTGCGTTTTCAGCGTAGCTTAAGTTATTTAACTCACGTTTTTAATCACCAATTTTGTTATCTTCCTTCAGGTGATCAAGGTAATACCATTGCCTTTGCGGGAGAGGGCATGGCCTTGTCAGACATCAATTGGCAGGAGATAAAAAATAGAGCCATTCACTTTCACCATGAGACGGGACTCAATTTCACCAAGCTGATTACACGCTGGCAAAAAATCAGTCAAATGTAACTGAAAAAAGTGTATAGTCCTTATTTTATTTGGAACCTTACTAAATTCTTTTAACCATCTATGAATACAACTCAACTCCATTCAAGGGCAGTCCTGTGGCTTTCCGTGGCTGCTTTCTCTAGTGCCGCAGCCAACCGAATTTGTGATCCCATGTTGCCGAGCCTAGTGCAGCATTTTCAGGTGAGTGCAAAAGAAGCCTCCCTAGTGGTGTCGTTGTTTTCCGTGGCCTATGGTTTTTGTCAGATTATCTATGGTCCTTTAGGTGATCGAGTAGGGAAGTACCGTTTAATTGGCATCATGACGCTACTTAGCACCTTGGGAAGTCTTGGGGCAGCCATGACGGGTAGTATGGATGGACTGTACTTATTTCGTTTGTTAGCCGGAGCTACGACCGCTGGCATTATCCCCTTGTCCATGGCCTGGATTGGCGACACCATTGCTTATGAAGATCGGCAGGCAACCCTTGCTCGCTTTCTGGCAGGGCAGGTGTTAGGGGTCATTGGGGGTCAGTTTATTGGTGGATTATTCACGGATAAATTAGGTTATCAATATGCCTTTTACTTTATGGCCTTATGTTACTTGTTAATAGGCCTCGGGGTATATTGGGAATCAACTAGAAATACAACCACCTATCATTTGCGTCATCAAAACGCTATCCATGGGGGAATTGTGAAGCAAAGTTTGATGGTATTGAGTACTCCTTGGGCTCGTGTAGTGCTATTCATCGTTTTTATGGAAGGGGTGTTGGTGTTCGGTCCCCTAGCCTTTATTCCTTCTTATTTACATCATACGGCAGGACTCTCTCTGACACAGGGAGGGTTGGTCATGATGAGTTTTGGTGTGGGTGGGTTTTCCTATACTTTCTTCGCACGATTTTTTGTGGCGTTATTGGGCGAAGTGGGGTTGTCTGTGATGGGCGGAGGGTTACTGGGATTAGGTTGGCTGTTAATCGCCGCCATGGACGGTTGGTTAGTGGTTATTCCGGCCAGTTATCTGCTTGGTATGGGCTATTATATGATTCATAACACCATGCAAACCAATGCTACGCAAATGACCCCGCAAGTCAGGGGAACAGCAGTCTCTTTATTTGCTTCGCTGTTTTTCTTGGGGCAGTCCTTGGGGGTGGTGTTGTCTGCGCAATGGTTGTCACAATGGCATGAACAAGGGTTATTTTTGTTAGTGGCCATCGCATTGCCTGTGCTTGGTGCTTTATTTGCTTATTTAATTAAACAACACCAACGTCGCGAAGCGGGTTGATGGTTACTATTAAGGAGTGGAGCCATGAGTGAAAAACTAGCTGTTTCATTGGTACAGCAAAATCGTTTTCAGTTTACTATTGATTTTGGTGAAAACAAACCCTCAGTAGTGGGCGATGAAGAAGCCCCTTTAGGGGAGGGCGTTGGCCCCACTCCCGGACAACTCTTGCTGGCTGCCGTGGCCAATTGTATGGCGGATTCACTTTTTTTTGCATTGAGTAAATTCAATCAACAGGCTTCACCCATCAGAGCTCATGCAACAGGGGAGATTGGTCGAAACGGTGAAGGCCGACTGCGCGTATTGGCAATCAACATTGAGTTAACTCTTGCTAAAGCCGCAGCAGAAATAAATCATGTGGATAGAATCGTTAATCAATTTGAGGACTTTTGTACGGTGGGTAAAAGTGTTGCGCAAGGTATTCCCTTAGTTTTGACTGTGATAGACAGTACGGGAGCCGTGTTGAAAGTGAGTCCAGATCACTCACTTTAAGGTAAATCACTGGGCTACATACATTTCCTAAACTCAGAAGATTTCCTCATGATCTGTTAAAATAGCGTTCTTTGAATAACAATATCGTCATGGAGGAGTATTATGAAACGCTCTATCGTTGCCTTAGCCGGTTTACTCATCGTTGGGCAGGCTCTTGCGCAGAATGTTATCACTTTGGGTGCCTCAGTTCAGGAAACTGGTGCTTTAGCTAATACAGGCCGATATTATCGTGATGGTTATAACTTTGCTGTGGATAAAATTAATGCAAAAGGTGGTCTTAAGGTGGCGGGTAACAGTTACCAGTTGGCCGTCAAAATATTGGATAACCAATCTGACAGTAATTTAAGTGTTCGTCAATATGTACAGTTACTCAACCAAGATAAAGTGAGTTTTTTATTAGGCCCTTTTGCCAGTAATTTTGCTCTGGCAGACTCTTCGGTGGCCGAAAAATTTCAAGTGCCTATGATTCAAGGTGGAGGAGCTTCCGATCAAATTTTTAACCGTGGCTATCAATATATTTTTGGGACCTTGCCGGTAGCGAGTCGCTACTTTGAAAGTACCCTCTCCATGATGAAAACCTTAACACCAAAACCACAAACGGTGGCAGTGTTATTTGCTGATGATGCCTTTGATGTGTCGGTGGCAAAAGGCACTGAGAAATGGGTGGCGGAGGCTGGGATGAAGTTGGTCGCTAATGAGCGTTACAGCACGAATGCCAGTGATTTTTCAACATTAATTTCTAAATTGCGATCTGTTCACCCTGATGCAGTGCTCGTGGCAGGGCATGAAACCGAAGTGTTGAATTTTATTCGCCAAGCCAAAAGCCTTAACTTTAGCCCAAAACTCTATTCTTTCACAGTTGGTGTTCCAACCGAGGATTTTCGTCATGCTCTGGGGAAGGATGCAAATTACGCCTTCGGCATGACTTCATGGATTGCCTCACCTAACAATAAAGATGATTACTTTGCTGACGCTAAAGCTTTTGCTGAGGCCTATAAAGCCAAATTTGGTTATGATCCGGATTATCACGCCGCCTCCGCTGTGGCTGATGTGGAAGCTTTTGCAAAAGCCATTGAGAAAGCGCAAAGCACTGACCCCAAGAAAGTACGTGATGCAATTACTCAACTGAACTTTCAGTCACTCTACGGTCCTATCGCTTTCAATGCTACCGGTCAGATTAGCCTACCGCAAACAGTGATTCAAGTGCAGCACAATGCAGTGGTTGACATTTATGGACAAAAAACCATCAATAAACCGATCTACCCTATGCCAAGTTGGGATAAACGTTAAGTTTATCTAGGTAAGATGACGGGGGGAGTGCTGACCTTTTTGCACTCTCTTTAAATTACTAAAGAACAGAATATGGATTTATTACTTCAAGTTATTATCAATGGATTACTCCTCGGTGGACTCTATGCTTTAATGGCATTGGGGTTGGCGTTGGTGTGGGGGGTACTAAATATTGTTAACCTCGCACACGGTGCTTTAATTATGTTGGGCGGCTATGCAGGATATTATTTGTTTACACTGATGGGGATCGATCCATTTTTAGCCTTGCCTCTTGTTATGCTGTTACTTTTTATTTTAGGCTATGCACTGCAGCGCTATGTCTTAACCTTAATCGCGCGCTCACCCATGTTCAACACCTTACTGATCACTTTTGGGCTAGATGTTATTTTTATGGTGCTAGCCCAACTGTTCTTTAGCGCAGATTTTAGAACTATCAATCCCTCTTACGCAGGCGCCCACGTTACTTGGTTTGGCTTAACCTTTCCCCAAGTTCAGTTGTATTCCTTTGCGGTGGCCCTGTTGCTGACGGTGGGGTTATGGCTCTTACTACTGCATACCCGTATTGGTCGTGCTATTCGTGCCACGGCACAAAACCTTTCAGCTGCAAGACTCTATGGGGTTAATCCTAAAAAGATTTATGCCCTGACTTTTGGTATTGGTGCTGCTTTGGCGGGGGCGGCGGGAGACCTCTATGGTGTGGTATCACAAATCACTCCTTATATCGGTGCCACCCTTACTGCAAAATGCTTTGCTATTGCGATTATTGGGGGTCTTGAAAATCCCTTAGGAGTTATTGTCGGTGGGGTGTTACTGGCCCTTATTGAATCCTTAACAGCCCTTTACGTGGGACCCACTTTTATTGATGTAGCCAGCTTTGGAGTATTGGTGTTGGTCTTAATTATTCGCCCGCAGGGGTTACTTGGAAAAACTGCAAAATGAAGCGTTACTCTCCTTTATTACTGATTGCGGTGGTGGCTCTTTTAACGGCTTTGCCATGGTTCGCAGGCCCCACCTTGGTTCAATTCGCCATTAACGCCCTAATGCTAGCTACTCTCGCACAAGGCTGGAATATTATTGGTGGCTTCGCCGGTTATGCCTCCTTTGGTAATTCCATTTTCTTTGGCCTCGGTAGCTATGGGGTGGCGATCGCCATGGTGCAGTGGAATCTTCCCTTTGGCGTGGGCTTAGTGGTGGGGGTTATTTTTTCTATTATATTTGCTCTAGCCATGGGGGGGCCAGTGCTGCGTTTGCGTGGCCATTACTTTGCTATTGCCACCTTAGCACTGTCACAGGTGATGAGCGCTATTTTCTCTAATTTAGAGGTGGCAGGACGCAATATCGGTTTAGTTCTGCCCCTATTGCGCAGTGATACTTTGTTTTATGAGCTGTCCCTAGGGCTATTGGTCTTGGCCACTTTGACTGTTTTTTATCTCTCCCGCAGTCGCTTTGGGTTTGGTTTGATCGCTATTCGTGAAAATGAAGATGCTGCCCAGTCTATGGGAATTAACACCACTCGCTATAAAGTCTTGGCTTTTACTTTAGCAGGCCTATTCTGCTCCCTAGCTGGAGGTATTCACGCTTACTGGATCACTTTCATTGATCCTAACAGCGCCTTTGATTTGAGTTTAAATGTGAAGATGATCATTATGGCTGTGTTCGGTGGCCCAGGATCTGTGTTGGGGCCGGTGATCGGTGCAGCTATTTTGTCAGCCATCTCGGAACTTTTATCTTCTACCCTCTCTAGTGTGGCCAGTTTATTCTTTGGCGTAGTGATTGTGCTGGCGGTGATTCTGATGCCCAAAGGGTTAACTGATTGTTGGTTGAAATTTCCTGTAACCCGCTGGCGTTACTTTATTAATAATATTCGTCAGTATCGTCTATGACAACACCTATCCTATCTTTAAAAAACATATCTAAACGCTTTGGTGGACTCTTGGCGGTGAATGGTGTTCACGTTGACATCATGCCCGGGGAAACCGTTGGCTTAATCGGCCCTAACGGGGCGGGTAAAACTACGCTAGTGAGTTTGATTAGTGGCAGCCTAATTCCCACCACCGGTGATGTTTTGTTCGAAGGGAAAACAATTACCGCTTTACCGGCCTTTCAACGGGCGCGATTAGGTATTGGGCGTACCTTTCAAATCATGAAACCTTTTCCTGGATTAACGGTGTTAGATAATGTGGCAGTCGGTGCTCTCTATGGCACCACCACGACTAATAAAGCGCTGTCAGTGGCACGAGATGAGGCCATGGGATGGCTTGAGCGCATGGACTTACAGGGTAAGGCAATGCAACGGGCTGATGAGCTAGGGGGGCCTGATCGAAAACGCTTAGAGCTTGCTAAGGCCATGGCCATGAAACCTAAATTATTATTATTAGATGAAGTCATGGCCGGGTTGAATCTGGTGGAAATTGATGAGGTGATTGATGCCATTAAAGTGGTCCGCGAGACAGGCATCTCTATTTTGGTCATTGAACACATGATGAAGGTGATCCAGTCATTATCCGATCGGTTATTGGTATTGCATCATGGGCAGCAGATTATGGCCGGTACGCCCCAGGAAGTATTAAATGACCCACGGGTCATTGACGCTTATTTAGGAAAACGACGTGTATGAGTAACGTATTACTTCAATTAAAACATTGGTATGCAGGCTATGCTGGCGTGGATGTGCTAAACGGCATTGATATGAGCGTCAAGCAAGGCGAAATTGTGGCGTTGGTGGGCAGTAACGGTGCCGGTAAAACGACTTTATTACGGTCTCTATCGCGCACCCTAAAAGGACGCGGAGAGATTACCTTTGCCGGTCGCTCCCTCTATGACGATACACCAGAAAAAGTGTTTGAAAGCGGTCTTGTCCAAGTGCCTGAAGGCAGAATGCTGTTTGACCAAATGAGTGTTCAAGAAAACTTACTCATGGGGGCCTATCGTCGCCAGGATAATAACGCAATTAAGGACTCCTTAGAATACGTGTATGGTCTTTTCCCCAAAATGTATGAAAGACGCCAGCAACGTTCAGGCAGTATGTCAGGAGGTGAGCAGCAGATGTGTGCCATGGGTCGCGCTTTAATGGCCAGCCCTAAATTGTTGTTGGTTGACGAAATGAGTTTGGGGCTCGCGCCGGTGATTGTGGACCAACTATTAGACATACTTAGTACTATTCGTGATCAAGGCATCACGGTACTCTTGGTGGAGCAAGATATTTATGCCGCCCTCGAGATTGCTGACCGGGGTTATGTGATGGTAACAGGGTCCATTACCCAATCTGGCACTGCTGAGGAGCTTAGGAATGATCCTCATATTCGTGAAGCGTATTTAGGGCTATAGTATTTTTATCGTCAGTACCGTCTGTGATAACAAGTCAACATTGAGGGCATCATGAACCAATCTCGTTATGTGTTAGCAGTTGCTTCATTGTTTATGTTTTTGGGTGTCTTGATGGGTGCCTTCGGTGCCCATGCTCTCCAGCATCGCTTGTCTGTTGAAGCGCAAGGGTGGTGGCAAACGGCGGTGCATTATCAAATGGTGCATGCTTTAGCGTTATTGGCCTTGGGCGCCTCACGCATCAGCGGCATAGAGCGAGCGACCACTGCCCTCATTATTGGAATAGTAATTTTCTCAGGTTCTCTCTACGCCTTAGCACTCACTAATGTACATTGGTTGGGAGCCATTACCCCTATTGGTGGCTTATTTATGATGGCGGGCTGGCTCATGTTAGCCTTTCAGTTTTGGCGAGGCAGAGTGATTTAAGGCGCAGTGAGGCCAGCTATCACCACCGCTAAGGTGGCTACGAGAGTGAGCTGGATTCTCAAGGGCAAGTACCAGGTCGGTAATTCAATTTGCTTTATTAAGCGCCGATCTTGATCCAAGTGAATAATAAAAAAAACAGCTAACACTATTCCCGCCACCAATGGGGGGATCAAGAGAGCAAACCAACCCACTAGCGCTGGCACCACACTCCAAGCATAGCGTTGAGATTGAGACAGGTTGCTACTCAGGTCTTTGGCGAGCATGGCAAAGGCCCAATGTAGGGCACCCACAAAACTTAAGATCACCGAAGCATAGGTGAGTACCGTATCGCGCCATATGCCTGATCGCAATGGATCAAAAAGCATCGCTAAGGTAAAAGCAATAAAGGGAATTAATCCACCATACCCTAATAGTAAAACGGCTTTGGGAGTGGCTATGTTATTGTCTTGCATGGGATGATCTCATGTTGGTTAAGGAACGGTTTATTCACAGTATTCTCTAAGAGAATATTTCATCAGAGGTGGTTCAATGACGACTTTACGTCTTATTTTAGGGGATCAACTCAATCCTTGCCACTCTTGGTTTACTGCCATCGATAATCAAGTGGTTTACACGTTGATGGAGTGCCGGGCAGAAACGGATTATGTGCTCCATCATGGACAAAAAATCTTAGGGATTTTTGCGGCCATGAGGGATTTTGCTCAGCGTCTCAACGCAGCGGGTCACCGTGTCCATTATCTTAGTATTGATGATCCCATGAATCTGAATCATTTAGAGGACAATGTATTGCAACTCGCTGAGCAGTATCAGTGTCAGCGGATTGAATATCAAGAACCCGATGAGTGGCGTGTGGATCTGTTGTTGTCCAATTTAAAGAAGCGTTTTGCTGGAGCAGTCATGGGTGTTTCTAGTGAACATTTTTTTACTGAACGACAGACAGGATCAGAGTTTTTTGGACAAAAACAATGGTTGATGGAACGCTTTTACCGGCGCATGCGTCAAGAGCATGGCATTTTGATGGAGGACAATGGCGAGCCCTGTGGTGGCCAGTGGAATTTTGATGAACAAAATCGTGAGCCTTGGCGCGGTGAAGTGGCTTTGGTACCCCCCCTATTGATTGAGCACAATCATGAGGCGCTCTGGCAGATTATCTCGACAGCCAACATCAAGAGTATGGGACAAGTGGATGCTAAACATTTTATTTGGCCATTGAATCGTGAAGAGGCCTTAACCTATTTAGATCATTTTATTGAACAGCGTTTGTTACATTTTGGTCGTTTTCAAGATGCCATGGTGCTCGATCAACCTTTCCTATTTCACTCCTTACTCTCCTTTGCATTAAATACTAAAATGATTAGCCCTCGCGAAGTGATCATGGGAGCTGTAGAGGCTTACCGTCAAGGTACTGCCCCCCTTAATGCCGTGGAGGGATTTGTGCGTCAAATATTGGGCTGGCGCGAGTATGTGAGATGCTTTTATTGGGCGCATGGCCTTGAGTATCAAGCGGTAAATTATTTTAATCATCAACGCCAGTTGCCAGAGTGGTTTTGGACAGGAAAAACCAAGATGCGTTGTTTGGCTCAAGCCATTGGTCAATCCTTAGATCACGCCTACGCCCATCACATCCATCGTTTAATGATTATTGGTAATGCAGCCTTACTTTTTGGTTTGTCTCCCCAGGCAGTAAGTCAGTGGTATTTAGGGGTGTATATCGATGCCTTTGAGTGGGTAGAGCAGCCCAATACCTTGGGTATGAGTCAATTTGCTGACGGCGGGCTACTCGCCACTAAACCCTATGTGGCGAGCGCCGCCTATGTCAACAGAATGAGCAATTACTGTAAAGGATGCAGCTATCAATTTAAGTTGCGTGAGGAGGAAAATGCCTGTCCTTTAAATGCGTTATACTGGCATTTTCATTATATTCACCGTGATCAGTTAATGAAAAACCATCGTTTATCTATGGTCTATCGACAATGGCAACGTTTTGATGAGAGACAGCAGCAGGCTATTTTACAACGTGCTGAGACGCTGCTTAATGATTGGCAAACCTGTTAAATCAATATATTGGGAGTGAGTACTATGCGGTCTTTGTTTTTGATTCTTTTACTTACGTTGGGTGTGAGTAGAGCGCAAGCTGAGTCCTTAGTCATCTCTGCCGCCTCAAGTTTAACCAACGCCTTGCAAGAGGTGGGGCAAGCCTTTATGCGGGAGCATCCTGCGACTCATATTGAATTTAATTGGGGTGGATCAGGAGCCCTCTCGCAGCAGATTAGAGCTGGGGCCCCTGTTGATGTATTGGTGAGCGCTTCTGATAAAGTGATGGATAAGCTACAAACTGAGTCCTTGATTGATCCCGCCTCGCGCGCAGTGCTGGTCCATAATCAATTGGTATTAATTGTTCCACGCGGCAGTTCTCAACCCATCCATGATTTTACTGATTTGGCTCGTCTCACAAAAATAAGTATTGGCGACCCTCGTTTTGTTCCCGCTGGCCAATATGCCACGGAAGTGTTGGCTTTTTATGATTTGCAGCAGAGAGTTAAATCACGTCTGATTTTCGCTGCCAATGTCAGACAAGTACTCACCTATGTGGCGCAACAGGAGGTGGAGGCTGGGGTGGTCTATAAAACCGATGCCATGGAAATGGCGCAGAACGTGAGTGTGGTGGCGGTAGCCCCTGAGGATTCCCATAGCCCTATTGTGTATCCTGCCGCAATCATTAAAGGAAGCCAACATACCGCCCTGGCAGAGCAGTTTTTAACTTTCTGTGGTTCAGTGCAGGCTAAAACCATCTTTACGCGTTATGGTTTTCAACTGCCATGACAGAGATTGGTCAGATATTGCTGTTATCCTTATGGATCGCGGCGTGTTCTACGGTGTTGGTTGTGATAATAGGAATTGCCTTATCCTATCTGTTTGTCTTTAGTGATTCCCGTAAGTGGTTATGGCTTGATACCTTAGTGGCTATTCCTCTAGTGTTACCGCCTACAGTGGTGGGTTTTTTATTGATTTATCTGTTAGGTAAAAGGGGACCCTTGGGGGTACTGTTAGAGCACTTTTTTGGCATCACCTTACTGTTTACTTGGCAAGCTGCCGTGATCGCTGCCTTAGTGGTCTCCTTGCCCTTAATGATTCGTGTGACGCGATCGGGTTTTTTGGCGGTGGATCGTGAACTCATTCTAGCTAGCCAGAGTTTAGGTAAATCCAGTTGGATCAGTTTTCGGCGCATCATTATGCCCTTAGCACGTAACAGTATTGTGGCTGGGGCACTGTTATCCTTTACCCGCGCCTTGGGTGAGTTTGGTGCCACGTTGATGGTGGCCGGAAATATTCCTGGTAAAACCGCCACACTCTCTTTATCTATCTATACAGCCTTTGAATCAGGGGATATGCCTAGCGCCTGGATCATGGCCTTGCTGTTAACAACTATCGCAGTGTTTGCTATGGTCGCCACTCATCTATTAACACGGAGTCGATGGTGATGACTCTTGATATTGAGTGTCATAAACAATTACCTGGTTTTACTCTGGCGTTAAAGCTCTCATTACCTAATCAGTTAACGGTGATACTGGGGCCATCGGGAGCGGGTAAGTCTCTGTTATTGCAGAGTCTTGCTGGTTGGCTAAAACCTGATACGGGTCAGATTTATTTTAATGGAACGTGCTGGTTTGATGAGGCGCAAGGTATTCATGTGCCGATCCAGAAACGACGAGTGGGCTTTGTGTTTCAACACCATGCTCTTTTTCCGCATATGAGCGCCTTGGAGAATATACTCTATGGGCATGGTGAGCCGCGCTCAAGGAAGGCTTATGAACAAGCCATGACTGTAGCTCAGCGTTACCAACTGCAAGAGATCTTGCCCTTGTCTCCCAGTCAACTATCCGGTGGTCAGCGCCAACGGGTGGCGCTAGCGCGCACGTTAATGAGTGAACCACATTTGCTTCTTCTGGATGAGCCACTGTCTGCTTTGGATTTTATGACACGACGCCATATTCGTCAGCAGTTAATAGCTGTACAACGCCAATGTCATTTACCTATGATATTTGTGACCCATGATATCCATGAGGCTTTTTTTATGGCAGATTATTTGGTCTTAATGGATGAAGGACAAGTGATTCAAGCAGGACTCAAAGAGGAGATATTGTCTCACCCAGTCAATGAGTGGGTGCAGCAATGGGTGGCGGAGGTACGTTAATTGGCATTGGCCAATTCATCCCACTTTGTGGTGTAACGCGGCGAGCGTTTTTCAATGCGTACTGCCCAAATAGGATTCGTGTGTTTTAAAGCGCCACTGCCAAAGGTGATAGTGGTACCACCAAAGCGCTGGTTGAGTTGATCGATGGTACCCATCAATTTATCACTGTGTGGTGAGGCTGGCGTATCAAACAAAGACTGTTGTTGCTTGCTTTTGTCTGTCAGGTGTAACAGTACTACACCGGCCTTATGATAAAGTAGCCCAGGTTTAAAGATGCGCCGTAATCCTTGGATAGCTGCCGCATTTAAGGTGCGCGTGTCATCGCTACCCACCACCAAGCTTTCTATAGCATGATTACTGTAATATAACGTTCTTTGACGAAAGGGATTGGTGCGAATAAACACTCCAACACTATGGCATAGGGATCCTTCTTCACGCAATTGCAGTGCTGCTCGATGCATATGAAACACTACCGCTTCCTCTATGGCCGAATAGGACAAGGTGGCGTTACCAAAACTGCGGCTACATATAATTTGTTGTCTTGCCACGGGGTGCTCATCCCAGTCAAGGGCCACTTCGCCGCGTAGTTCCGTTAAGGTTCTGGCTAAGAGTACATTACAATGAGAGCGAATAAAAGGCAGGGGGGTTTGGTGAAAATCCCATAGCGTATGAATATCCATCGCCGCCAGTGCTTTTTCTAAACGCTCGCCAATCCCCCACAGTGTTGAGCTAGGGAGGTCCATGAGGAGAGTCTGTTGCTCTTTTTGGCTAAAAGCTGACCACAGGCAGACTCCTTGGAGTGACGGCGTTTTTTTAGCCAAATGGTTAGCTAATTTAGCTAAGGTTTTAGTGGGAGCGATGCCCACTCCCACGGGTAGTCCTAACTGTTTTAGTAGGTTTTGACGTAATGTATGACCTAATTCTTGAGGGTTATCGGGGAGTTCACTGAGATCAAGAAAACACTCATCAATGGAGTAAACTTCCTGTCTCGGGGCAAAGCGCTTGAGTAAGCGCATCATGCGCTCACTCATGTCGGCGTACAGAGAGAAATTAGAACTTAAGGCCACTAATCCATGACTTTTTACCAAATGGGCGACTTTAAAAAAGGGGATACCCATTCCAATACCTAAGGCTTTAGCCTCATTACTTCGCGAGACAACACAGCCATCGTTATTGGACAATACCACCACCGCCTTACCCCTTAATGAGGGATTGAAAACCCGTTCACAGGAAACATAGAAATTATTACCATCGATGAGTGCAATGAGGGATTTCATGGACGGTGTAATACCCAGCGCACCACTCCCCAAATAAGAGAGTCTTCCGCTTCACTGAGTTTAATTTTGCGATAAAGGGGATCATCTGCTTCAAGATATCCTTCATGATGCTGAATCATTAAACGACGTACCACAAACTCATCACGTAAATAAGCAATGACCACTTGCCCTGAGTGGGGAGTTAGACTACGGTCAACAATCAGCAAATCATTTTTAAAAATACCTGAGGCTTGTAGGGCATTACTTTGGGCGCGAAAGAAAAACGTACTCTCAGGGTGGGGCATGAGGTAGTGTAAAAGATTCAGCGCATGTTGCTCCTCTTGAGCAGGAAAAAAAGCGAGATGTTGTGTCATGGAAACTATAATACTGTATATTTATACAGTTTAAAAGAGGTTGTATAAAGAAGTAAAAATAGTTATATTTGAGTCACAGGAAATGGCATTTTCCTACTCAACCGCCTGCTTAAAGTCAAGGCTGATAATGCCTACAATTTTTCCGTGAGGAAGAAATGTGGGTGTTCGTTCCCTTTCATTTCTTCTTAGCGTTAATCATCAATTATTTCAAATGGAGAGTATATGGGTGTATGGGCTGTGGTATCAGTGGGGGTGGGAGCCGCATTGGGAGCATTGCTGCGTTGGTGGTTGAGTATACTCTTAAATCCTGTGTTGCCTACTCTTCCTCTAGGAACCTTAGCTGCTAATTTATTAGGTGGTTATTTAGTGGGGGTGGCAGTGGCTTTCTTCACGGAACGGGCAGGTTTTCCACCGGAGTTAA